>NZ_BDUD01000001.1:6886558-7147507 GCF_003113895.1 Nostoc commune NIES-4072
GCCCTTATTAGCTTGACCACTCAAATATTTGGTCTTTTAATGACTTGCATTCACAAATAGTTAGTTCTGCTTACCTCGTCACTTCCTACTGATTTTACTCAGTACTCAGCACTCAGTACTCAGCACTCTCAATGTCTGTGTCTGCCTGCTATTTTCGCGTTACTATGCAGTTTTCAAGGTTCTGGCTGAGATACAACTCAGCAGTCTGACTCCAGTTAAGTCATGTTGCTGATTTCTCAATTTCCTTATTTTGTTTAATATTCTGAACCATTAATACTTTGAAAGCTTTATACCAATACTCGACCGACCTAGTTATAGACCAACTTACTATCTATAAAACTAGTGTGTTTTTCGATATGTAAGGGGTGTAGGTCTCCCTAAAAAGGAGGTGATCCAGCCACACCTTCCGGTACGGCTACCTTGTTACGACTTCACCCCAGTCACCAGTCCTGCCTTAGGCATCCTCCTCTTTTGACAGTTGGAGTAATGACTTCGGGCACTACCAGCTTCCATGGTGTGACGGGCGGTGTGTACAAGGCCCGGGAACGAATTCACTGCAGTATGCTGACCTGCAATTACTAGCGATTCCTCCTTCACGCAGGCGAGTTGCAGCCTGCGATCTGAACTGAGCTCCGGTTTCCGGGATTTGCTTGCGGTCGCCCGCTTGCTGCCCTCTGTCCGGAGCATTGTAGTACGTGTGTAGCCCAAGGCGTAAGGGGCATGCTGACTTGACGTCATCCCCACCTTCCTCCGGTTTGTCACCGGCAGTCTCTCTAGAGTGCCCAACTTAATGCTGGCAACTAAAAACGAGGGTTGCGCTCGTTGCGGGACTTAACCCAACATCTCACGACACGAGCTGACGACAGCCATGCACCACCTGTGTTCGCGCTCCCGAAGGCACTCTTCCCTTTCGAGAAGATTCGCGACATGTCAAGCCTTGGTAAGGTTCTTCGCGTTGCATCGAATTAAACCACATACTCCACCGCTTGTGCGGGCCCCCGTCAATTCCTTTGAGTTTCACCGTTGCCGGCGTACTCCCCAGGCGGGATACTTAACGCGTTAGCTACGGCACGGCTCGGGTCGATACAAGCCACGCCTAGTATCCATCGTTTACGGCTAGGACTACTGGGGTATCTAATCCCATTCGCTCCCCTAGCTTTCGTCCCTCAGTGTCAGTTACGGCCTAGCAGAGCGCCTTCGCCACCGGTGTTCTTCCTGATCTCTACGCATTTCACCGCTACACCAGGAATTCCCTCTGCCCCGAACGTACTCTAGCCGTGTAGTTTCCACTGCTCTTATCTAGTTGAGCTAGACTCTTTAACAGCAGACTTACACAGCCACCTGCGGACGCTTTACGCCCAATCATTCCGGATAACGCTTGCATCCTCCGTATTACCGCGGCTGCTGGCACGGAGTTAGCCGATGCTTATTCCTCAGGTACCGTCATTTTTTTCTTCCCTGAGAAAAGAGGTTTACGACCCAAGAGCCTTCCTCCCTCACGCGGTATTGCTCCGTCAGGCTTTCGCCCATTGCGGAAAATTCCCCACTGCTGCCTCCCGTAGGAGTCTGGGCCGTGTCTCAGTCCCAGTGTGGCTGATCGTCCTCTCAGACCAGCTACTGATCGTCGCCTAGGTGCGCCTTTACCACACCTACTAGCTAATCAGACGCGAGCTCATCTCCAGGCAATTAATCTTTCACCTTTCGGCACATCCGGTATTAGCCACCGTTTCCAGTGGTTGTCCCAGACCTGAAGCCAGATTCTCACGCGTTACTCACCCGTCCGCCACTGTGCCCTAAAGCACCGTTCGACTTGCATGTGTTAAGCATACCGCCAGCGTTCATCCTGAGCCAGGATCAAACTCTCCGTTTTGTTGTGTTTCGAGTTTGTGGCTCCGAAAAAAATATTTCCCGGAATCCTAGTTGTTAATTTTGACTGTCCTTTTGTGATTTCCCAAAAGTCAAATCTTTTGACGAGGATTGGTTTTTTCTTAAGCTTTCAAAGTATTATATTTTTTAGGTTCAGCGGTGGTTGGCGTCTGTTGCCTTTCCACTTAACTAGATTAACTAGTCATACCCTAGTTTGTCAAGGGGTAAATTTATTTTTTTTCTACAAAAGGCAAATCGCTTGACTGGACTTACTTTCAGGTTAATGGGTTAAGCAACAGAAGGAAGGCGAGAACGAAGTGGCTAAACCTGACTGTGTGAATAATGGATGTTGCTTGTCTCTAAATGGGATCTGATGCAGGTTGAGTGATTATAGTAATGATTATAGAAAAAGGCAGGAGTAGTCTTGCTGGAGCGATTTGTCCTGAATCCAAATGCTCGAAGTAACGATATATATAAGAGCATAGTTGTTGCGGAGCTTGCAGTTTAAGACTTCTATCTTACAGGTGAAGTTTATTTTATGGACATTTACGCGATCGCCATCACTACGTTCGTGGAGCGTTTAGAAGAGAAGATAGGCGTTACAGTATGTCTAGCGCTGTAGAGGGACTTCAAAATTTATAATGAGTTTTTGATAAAAAGCTAAAAACTAGACTAGGCAAGAAATACAGATGATCCGACCGCGTAAGGTCTTTGCTCAACATTGGCTCAAAAGTGAGAAGGCGCTCGACGCAATTATTAAAGCAGCAGAGTGTACAAAAAGCGATCGCTCCGCTAAAGGCGATCGCGTCCTAGAAATTGGCCCTGGAACCGGGATTCTGACTCGTCGTTTATTACCTTTAGTACAATCTCTGGTTGCAGTTGAAATAGACCGCGACTTATGCCAACTGTTGTCAAACCAGCTTGGTAAGACTGAAAATTTTTTACTGCTGCAAGGCGATTTTCTCAGTCTAGATTTACCATCTTATCTGGCAGCCTTTCCCAATTTCCACAAGCCAAACAAGGTAGTAGCCAATATTCCTTACAACATTACAGGGCCAATCATTGAGAAACTACTGGGTACGATCGCTAACCCCAATCCCGAACCATTTGATTCAATAGTGTTGCTGGTACAAAAAGAAGTAGCAGAAAGATTATATGCTAAACCAGGCTCAAAAACCTTTGGGGCGTTGAGTGTGCGGGTACAGTATTTGGCTGAGTGTGAGTTAATCTGCACAGTCCCAGCGGCCGCATTCCATCCACCGCCAAAAGTCGATTCGGCAGTGGTGCGGTTGCGTCCCCGAAAAATAGAAATACCAGCGCTTAATCCTCGACAGTTAGAGAATTTCTTAAAGTTGGGGTTTGGTTCCAAGCGCAAAATGTTACGAAATAATTTGCAATCAGTTATAGAACGCGATCGCTTGAGCCACTTACTGGAACAATTAAAAATAAATCCCCAAGCTAGAGCCGAAGACCTCGGCGTTCAGCAATGGGTAATTCTTGCAAACGAATTGGGAGTGGGGAGTAGGGAGTAGGGGATAAGGCAAATTTTTTCCCATTCTCCATTCTCCATTCCCCATTCCCCATCCCCCATTCCCCATTCCCAGAAAATGCATTCCTACAGCCTAATTGCCCCTGCCAAAATCAACTTGTATCTGGAAATCATTGGCGATCGCCCGGATGGATATCATGAGTTAGTTATGATACTTCAAAGTATCGGACTTGTAGACCAAATTGATGTCCGTTCCATCAGCACTGATAGCATCCGTATTCACTGCAACCACCCACAAGTACCGACAGATAAAAGTAATCTGGCTTACCGCGCAGCAGAATTAATGGCAATGCAATTTCCCCAAGCCTTCGCTCAATATGGGGGTGTGGAGATTAGCATAAACAAGCAAATTCCTGTAGCTGCTGGGTTGGCTGGAGGTTCGACGAATGCAGCAGCTGTCTTAGTAGGAATAGATTTACTGTGGAAGTTGGGGCTAACTCAGTCCGAATTAGAGGAGTTGGGAGGTACACTTGGTTCGGATGTCCCATTTTGTGTAGCGGGTGGAACTGCGATCGCAACAGGTAGAGGTGAGCAACTTTCTCCTTTGCCAAGTTTGGATAATATTTATATACTGTTGGCAAAATACCGCAGCCTGGAAGTTTCCACCGCTTGGGCATACAAAACCTATCAAGAGCAGTTTGGTCATTCTTATATTAGAGATAGCGAAAACTTGGCAGCGCGTGCTAATGCAGTTCATTCAGGAGCAATAGTAAAAGCTGTCGTAAATAAAGATGTGGGAGAAATTGCCCAAAAATTGCACAATGATTTGGAGCGCGTGGTATTGCCAGCCTATCCCCAAGTATTGCAACTGCGAGAAGTATTTGCAAATCAAGAAGGCGTTTTAGGAACAATGATGTCTGGCTCTGGACCAACAGTATTTGCTCTTTTTGAGTCTCAGCAGCAGGCAGAACTAGTTTTGCGGCAAGTGAGAGAATCAATTCTTGATGAGGACTTAGAATTGTTTGTAACTCGGACAATCACACATGGTATTAAAGTGGCATCGTCTGTTTAAATAATTTTTTTCGTTGATGAAGCTTAGGGATAGACAAGAATTACTCTTAATGGCCCAATCCAAAATATAAAATCCAAAATCGTATGAGTGACCAAAATTTAACACCACAAACGGATACTAAAATACAGGTGACAGCGAGTCCTTTACGCTGTTTAACTGGGGCGGTGATTTCTGGAGGAATGGGATATGCAATGTATTCGCTGATGATTGCGATCGCTACAAATTTTGCTACTAAACCTCTCCATTCAATTAATCCATTAGTAATTAGGATTTCTTCTGCTGTTAGGACTCTTGTTGTTGGTGTAGTCGCTCTGGGAAGTGGGATATTTGGTATAGTAGCACTTGGTTTGTTGGCTTTGGGAGTGCAATTATTAGTGCAGGAGTTGAGCAAGCAGAAAAGTAGTGAAAACTAATAATTTACTTTTAATTAGCAACTTCAAAGTACAAGTTTTTCTAACGAATCACGATTGTTAATAAATTGTAGCTTCGCGTTTATGAAAGGGTAAAGTTTAAAACAGGTTGTAGTTGAACAACAGAAGGAAAAATAGATTCAGAGTTAAACGATGAAGGTAGTGATTAAGCGGCTTAATGAGAGTTAGTAGCGTACCATTACCTTAAGAAAACTTACTTTTTTATCGGACAGCGATCGCTCTGAGCAAATCCTCTATAGTAATTGCTATAGTAATTGCGACCACCAAAGTTCAATCGGATTAAAATTGGAAGAATACGGTGATATATTGAGAACACTTGATCAATCCTTTATACATACTAGTGATGCCATTCTGATAAGATTGAAGAATGGAGAAAACTTAGTGTTACCATCTTTGAATTACCTGTTTATTCACCTAAGTTAAATTTAATTAAAATTTTGTGGCAGTTTATTAAGTATGAATAGATTGCAATAGATGGTTACAAAAATTGGAAAACTTTCGTTGCATCTGTTGAAAAAATTCTTAGAGAATTTGGAAAAAATTAAGTAGTTAATTTTGTTTAACTACTTAAGATAATCATCTGCTCAAACTTCTAAGTATTGTTTCATAAATAAATTACATTGATTTAACCAAGGATCAGTATATTTTTGTTGCCTGCACCTCGGCTTATTCTGGTTAAGCTTTTTGGGATTGGCGTAGACGCAAAGCGGCTTGTTATCAGACATTGCTCCTTGAACAGCAGATGTTGTAATTTTGGTATATAGTATAGCCCTCGACTTGAACAGATTTCGGGTTGACACTTTATAAACTGGCTCAATATTCACTAATTATGTGGAATTGATACCAGCTACACTGAAGTTAATAGCAGCAATATCACTTATGAGGAAAATTATGAGCACAAACAAGAGATATTTTTTACCCCTTATTTTTGTGACAATTATTGTCAGCCTCAGCAGTTGTAATTCTAACCCCACCGCTCGTAATATTGACAGTGGAACGCCATCCTCTACCACAACACCGACAAATAGCGCATCGTCTCAGACTCCCAGCCAGATTCCTAGCGTAGCTCAATTAAGAGAAAAATCTCCTAATCAAGAATTTCCAAAGGAAAATACGCCTTCTTTATCAATTCCTAAAGCTGTCACTAACAGAACTACCAGCGTCACGATGTATACAAGTGATACCCAATGTCAAGAACTCATTCCAGAAAAGGTTTCAGTACCAGCTGAGGAACCAGTGAAAAACGTAGTGAGTAAAATTTTAGAAAAACGAGATACAAGCGACTTGAGGTTGTCTGGGTATCGTGTCAACATCAAAAATGGTATTGCTACAGTTGATTTACGAATATCCCCTGATTCAAAGCGACAAATAGCTTCTCTTTCTAGTTGTGAACAGTTTGCTCTATTTGGCAGTCTCCGCAAAACCTTAACAAGTAATGCTCAATGGAATATTAAAGAGGTTCGCTTTACCGAGCGAGGTGAAAACATTGTTCTTTAGTGAAATATGGTATTCAGTGCCGTCATCAGCTAAAAATATTCTCCAATTTGAACAACCACAGCACTCATACATAAGCGGTTGCCAAAACAGTGTATGTTCTAGTAAATTTGAAACAGCTGTAAATGTGGTATTCTTGATTATAGCCCTAAGTTTATAGTAGCAATTCGCGGGTGTAATTCAGTGGTAGAATGTCATCTTCCCATGGTGAACGTCGTGGGTTCGAGTCCCATCGCCCGCTTTAAAAAAAAGCCTTATCTAACAAGCGTTTCAAGGATTTGCTCTGTATCCTCTTGCGTTGAGGACGGTATATTAGTTTATTGCTAGAAACAAATTTTAGCTCTTTTTAGGTGATTTTGGGTGTAACTTGGGTGTAAAGTTGGTGTACTAAAAAAGGTACTAACAAGGATAAACCGTGTTCTCTACACCCAACTTTAGTAAAGCTTCTAAAGGTACTGTTCAAGTCATCTCTTCCAATGACCGATTACAATTACGGTTCAGGTTCACAGGGAGCATCCACTTTTGGCAGAAAGACTCAAATAGCTAATAAACCATTGAGATAAGCACAACGAATAGAGAGGATGTGATTAACACTATCAACTGTTTCTCTTGGTTCATTGTCAGCGATCGCACAGAGTTCTTTTCCTTTACATTTTCCCATAAATGGTAAATCTTCCAAAACTGGATGCTCCCAATGATGTGGCATCCAGATGTGAATATTTCGTATCTATTTTAAAATTTTTAATCACTGATAATACAATCTTTATAAACAGATGATTATTTAAGCCATGTTTATACAATTTATCCATGACTCTTCCAATTTTATCGTCATTAATATGATCTTTTTCTATATCTTCTCCCAATAATATTTCGATGGCTTTATCATCAAAAAACTGACTAAACAAATATAAAGGTCTTGATACAAATCCTAATCCATTAATTAAAATAGCTTTCACCAATATTCCTGCCGTAATCTTCTCACGAGGGTCTATTACTAATTTGGAATTAATTATTTCAACGATTCCTATTTCATCAATTAACCCTGCCACTATTCCTAAGTGGTCGATATTTTTAATTTTGGCATTTTCGATTGGAGACATTTTTTTCCCTTAAATATTTTTGAGCTTTTTTGATTGTCTCACTTGGACGCTTACCACTGTATATTTAGTTTTATAAAAATCTTAAAATTAATTTTTTCGCTCCCACTTTAACCGCACCGTCTTCGTCACACAGATTTATTTCTACATGCGGGTTCAATGAGCGTTTATGTGTATTATTATTTACTTGTACTTGGCTATCCCTATGTAACCCCTTGTACTACTTTTTGAAGTGCGGAATGTGGGCTTTAAGCAACTGCATAGCCTGTGTAGGGTCTTAACTCCGGTGGACGAAAGCCAAGGACGATATGTTCTTTAGGAATTCCAGCCCGTTCTAAATCGGCGGCAATACCTTCTTCAGTGCCATCCCGTTGAATCCAGATTTTGCCATCAATTAGGTCAATATGAACCAGACAGCCATGAATGCGGCGATCGCCATCCCAACCTATATCCATCCACAAATAGCGATCGCGGTTTCGATCAAACACCACTTCCGATTGAATATTGGCATAAGAATAGGGTAGTGAGGCATCGCTACACTATATTCATAAGCTGTCTAAGTTCATTGAATCAAACAGGGTAGCAGGAGGAATGCGATGAAAGCAGTGGTTATCCGTCGGTATGGCGGCGTTGAAGTGTTGCAGTATGAAGATGTGGAACAGCCGAAAATTGAGCCAACGCAGTTACTTGTGAAAGTTCGTGCTAGTAGCGTTAATCCCATTGATTGGAAAATTCGCCAAGGGATGTTGAGTTTGATTACCGGCAGCAAATTCCCAAAGATTCTGGGGTTTGATGTGGCGGGAGAAGTTGTAGAGGTTGGCTCTCAAGTTACTCGCTTTAAACCAGGAGATGCTATTTATGGGAGTACTAGCTTCCCTGGAGGAGGTTACGCAGAGTTTGCAGCCATCCCAGAAAACTTGGCGGTGCTTAAACCAACGAATTTATCTTATGAAGAAGCTGCGGCTGTGCCTTTAGCAGCGCTGACAGCTCTGCAAGCGCTGCGAGATCAAGGAAATATTCAAACAGGACAAAATGTCTTAATTAATGGTGCTGCGGGCGGTGTAGGGACTTTTGCAGTGCAAATTGCTAAGGTTTTAGGCGCACAGGTGACAGGAGTTAGCAGTACCAAAAATTTAGATTTGGTGAAATCTTTGGGAGCAGACCGCGTGATTGATTATACGCAGCAAGATTTTACCGAAGATACAGCGCAGTATGACATTATCTTTGATGCAGTGGGTAAGCGATCGCTCTCACAAACCAAAAGAATCCTCAAACCCAACGGAATTTATATCACCACATTACCCAGCCCTGAAGTCTTGTTAGAGAGCGTCTTAACAGCGTTCCTTCCTGGTCAAAAAGCGAAATTTCTTTTTGAGAAACCTAACGTTAAAGACTTACTTTTTCTCAAAGAATTGATTGAAGCAGATAAAATTCGTGTGGTGATTGATCGCACATATCCCTTACAAGAATTAGCGGCGGCTCATACTTATAGCGAAACTGGGCGCGCAGTAGGGAAAATTGCGATCGCGCAGCCCATCTAGAGATCGCAGTTTCTAGTTGATTGGAGGACAATCAGCCAAAAGCAGCACAGATGATTTAATTTTTGATTTTGGCTCATCAAATTGTTCTCGCGTTTAAATTCGCTTACTCTGGGACTTTTTTAAATTTTGGATTTTAGGCTATTCAATCCCTTCTCCCAAGGGGAGACGCTGCGCGAACGGCTTGGTGCAGTCGCTCATGGGGGAAACCACGCCAGATGCTCCACTTGGGGAAACCCCAAGACCGCACTGGCTCCCCAAGAGCGCGCTGCTTCACCAAAATCCAAAATTTAAAATCTAAAATTCGGTGAGTGGTGCTACTTGACTTGTATAAACGATATTATGTTATCGAAGTCAGATCCAAGAGATTTATAATCACCAGCACTAAACTCACGGCATCGACCACCAGTTTCATTTTGGCAGACACGTACCACTGTACCTGCTGGTACACTTAACGAGCTAATAGTGTCATTGCCTACAACCTTTAAGTCACCTTTGTTCGCTTTGTATACTCCTGGGTTTTTAGGAAAAGACTGAGAAACTCCAGTCAAATTAGGATCTCTGTAGACCTTAACTTCTCCTGGCGGCGTGTAAGAGAGCTTGTAGATAGTACCACTGGAGTCATCCGAAATTAACAAATTACCTTGCAGATCGACTACCATATCCACCGGTCGCCCCCAGACTTCTTCCGTTCTTGGAACTAGCCAACCGCTAACTAGATCTATCTCTTCTCCTGGAGTCTTTGTCGTACTGTTCCAGGGAAAATAAGCTATTCTGTAGCCCGTTTTCTTCTGCCGATTCCATGAACCATGTAGCCCCGTCACGACCCCATTTGAGTACAGGCTGGGAAACCTGGTATTTTGTAAGAATGTTAGTCCCAAGGGAGCAGAATGGGCTTGAATACCCTTGTTAATCCTGTCCATTGCATTGCAATTAACGCTTCCATCACGATTGAACTGATAATCGCGGTCAAAGGGCATATTGTTGAGGCCAGTTGACGTGTCAGGATTGGGGTTGCAGAATGGCCAACCGTAGTTACCGCCATCTCGGACTTTCGTAAACTCCTCTGGCGGGTGGTTGTCTACGTAAGAGGGGATAACTTTACCGTAATTGCCGGTACTATCGTTGAAGGGATAGCGGATCTCATCTCGATTATTAACAACTACCCAAAGATCATTTGTGCCAGGTAAAAATGCTAATCCTTCGGCATTACGTAAACCTTGGGCAAAAAGCCGTTGATTGGTTCCATTAGCGTTATACTGGTAAATCGCACCACGTTTTGGGGTACTAACAGTATCTTCCTTGCAAGCATTACATGTAGAGGCGATCGACACGTACAGTTTGTGATTGGCATCAAGCGCGATATTTTTTAATTCGTGACCATAAGCACCTCTGAGTTCTGAGGTGCTGCTGTCTGGTAAGCCAGTTACAACGATTTGGCGATTTTTGGCGATTCTATCTCCAGAGTTGTAGATGAAGCGGTTAATTTGATGAGTCTCAGAGATATAAACGTATGTGGTATTGTCAATCTTATGAAACACAATGTCGTGTGGTCTGCGTAGACCCGTCACGAAGTCAGAAATAATTGGGTCTTTGCTGCCATTTGGCCGGACAATTAACACTTTACCCGTACTCGGCTGTGATACTAGAAGATCCCCATTGGGAGCAACTGCCATAAAGCGAGCTTTGGTAATGCGAGCATAAACAGAGACAGAGAAATTGGGCGGCACTTTCAAGTAACGGTCAGTATTAAAAAAGGTCTTATCGGTCATTGTACTAGGCACTTTCACCTTAGTTTCAACAGACGCAGGGGGCGGATTGCCCAACGCGGCGGTGGTAAGAACCTCTAAGGACATTAGACTCAGTAGCGATGTGGCTAATATGCCTCTAAGTATCTGTGTTGGTTTTAAAGCAAATGCAACCATCTTAAACTTCCCTCTAGCCTTGTAGTAATTTATATTACACGGAACTCTCGACTAGCCGATTCTACCCGGAGTTTGAACAAAGTTAACTTAGAGGTACTGGTTTTTTAAAATACTTAAAATATCTTTATTTACTCTTATTTTTCTTAACTCATCAAAAAATGGGTGAAACGAAAGTTACCAAAAAAGGCAGGGCGATCGCTATTTTAAACCAAAAAATTCCTTACACTTAACGGAATTATCACACCCTATCTCATAGCTAAAGTCTTCTAAAGAAGACTGAACCAAAGTTTTAGTCCGCTTCAGTGGAGTTGAGCTATTAGCCAGAGGATTTATTCTCTGGCAAGATGTGGGGTTAAGTGCGATCGCGCCAAGAATGACCCAGATGAGCAAGTGCGGGAATTTGCTCAGAAGAAGTTGGCACAATTAGGGAATAATTGACAACAATATTCCTGTAGAGACGGCGATTTATCGCGTCTAACGTGCTAGTTTTTCAGACGCGATAAATCGCGTCTCTACATGAGGGCTTTCTGATTATCCCATGTAATGCAAAAAGGCACGGATTTGGGGTCAATTAATTGGCAAACTGGCGAACTTGTGCGGTTTTTTAACCCACGCAGAGACTTTTGGGGTGAGCATTTTCGACTAGATGAGGCTGTAATTCAGCATCAAACAGACATTGGTGAAGTAACCGCACGCATCCTAGATTTTAACGGCGATGAAAGGATTGTAGAACGACAAGCTTTAATTGCATCTGGTCAGTATCCCTCAGCGTCGGCGCTAAAACAGATAAATAAATAGGTTATGATGTGTGTAGGCATAGCCCGTCGTAGACATCGCTTAAAGAATTGTTCAAGATTATTAATTAGCCTATTGTATTGTGGTGCGTAACCCTGCGCTAACACAGCCTACTAAACTAAAAATTATCAGAAAATGTGCGATCGCACCCACCAATGGGAATTCTATACTTAGCAACTATTGCTACTTCATCATTAGAACTTCCAAGGTAAATATACAATGTCCTATCAAAATATTGCAGCCGCCCTTTCGCCACAAGATATCCAAGAAATCAAAGCTGCGCTGCAAAAAATCCAACAAAAGATGCCCTTTTTAGTCACTCTTAGCACTGAAGAACGGCGCAAGTTGGTAAAAATGGGTGATAAAAGCCTAGCCTTTGTAAACAATAGTGTCACTGCTGCTCAGTCTAACCGCGAAATTCTTCCAGCCACTTTTGAGGTTGAAGAACTTGTCCGGGATTATCAATTAGCCACTGCGCTCACCGAAGTTTTAATTTCAATGCAGCAACTCACCGAACAGGTAGATGATACTATACTATAGCAATCCGATTTGATTTCTGAATCAGTCCTAAAGGTAAGGGATTGGGAACTGGGGACTGGGGACTGGGAAGAAGGAATAAAGGTGTACTGAGTTTTGTTCAAAAATCAAATATGAGTCCTATAATTCTCTATTTTGGTGTCACCAGAGAATGGCTTTATAGTCATTTTGATTTTAGTTCAGGTTGCTTTAGTTATTATCTGACTATATTCAGTCACAGCATCATATTGGTCAGCCATTCGCGCATATTTTGCTAATAAATCTAAATCTAAATCAGGCAATAAAGTACTTCTAGTAACTTTTATATAGTTATCAGCTTGTAAACAATAAACTGATAATAAGCCATCTTCCCAAAACCAGACTTCAGGTACTCGCAATCTCTGATAAATTTGTAGCTTATTAATTCCGCCACTGGTGACAGTTATTTCCAAAATTAAATCGGGAATAGGTTTTTTTGCTCCTAAATTATAAGACTCATCCGGTTCCCGTCGCGTTTTGTCTGACTTTTTACCGATGGTTGCACTTCCTCGCCCATAAAACCGGATCTTTTTCGTCCGCATATAGACTTCCAGCAACATCGCCAGAGTTTTTTTACTGTCCTCGTGGTCGTCAGAAAGTGGGGACATAATTTCGAGAATATTATCTAAATAAGTTAGTCGTGCGCTTGTCCCTGCAAGGGTGACATCAAGCTGTTCTAATTGTTCCCAACTGACATTGTACAGAAGAACATAGGAAGTCTCAGCAGTCGTAGGGTTTTCCAGGACAGGGGAAGACATAAGTTAAACCTAATTACTGGCTTGTTTCTATCATAGAACTGAGATGCTATTCCGTTTTAGTGACACAACTGGTAATGTATTTATTTTGGCAGGTGATGAACTGCAAATCCTTGTATTTCGTGATGGAACTTGGAGATTTGTAAATGAAACCTAATTTTGCCCATTTAGACTATATTTGGTTTTGTTGATTTCTAGCCAGTTGTAGAGCGGGAACTGAACTCTGGTGAGTGCTGTATCATTTATGTAGAGCATTTCTACAGCACTCACTTGACAACTGGCATAGCTGGGACACGAGAAGCGGAAAGTTTTACCTTATCCTTCGTACAACTTCTTTACTGTCCCTTTGTGTTGATATCTCCATTTAAACTGCAACTCGAAGTCATGAAATGCCAAATTGCCAAAATAGCTTAGGGCGGTATCTCATCCCCATATTCTTTTCGTGGAACAGCTAATCTTCGCCCAAGATTTCCCACCACACGCCACTCATCACTCCAATAGTCTCTTATCTCATCGTTGACTAATGCTGTGATACCTGAAGTTACAGAGGTGTCCCAGAAGGCTGTTGCACTCTAGTGTTAACAGCTTTTGGTTCTACAAAAGCTTCCCGGCCTGTAATCAATCTAGAGCGACGATTACGAGTGATATAATTCCACGCCCACTGAAATACTACTAGTAATTTAGTGTCAAACTCGATTAAGAAGTAGATGTGAACTAATAGCCAAAATGCCCAAGCAATGAAACCTGTGAGTTTGATTAAGCTTAAATCTACAACAGCTAAATTTTGCCCAATCATCGCCAAACTACCCACATCATTGTAATGAAATTGTGGCAAAGTCTTACCTTGAAGCCGTCGTTGAATTAGTTTACCTACATACTCTCCTTGTTGTTTAGCTACGGGTGCAACACCAGGTAAGACTTTACTATCTTGGTGGGAGAAGTTAGCTAAATCTCCAATTACGAAAATGTTGGCATAACCCTCGATAGACAAGTCAGGTTCTACAATTACACGCCCAGAGTAATCGCACTCTACACCTGTACTTTCTTTTAAGACTTTCCCCATTGGAGAACCTTGGACACCTGCTGCCCACAATATAGTTTTTGAGGCAATTTCTGTAAATTCATTGTCTTGCTTGAAAGTAACAATATCACCTTCGATATTTGTCACCCTGGTGTGAGTGTGGAGTTCTACACCCAACTTTTGCAAAGATACTGCTGCTGATGCCGATAATTCTGGCACCATGTGTGGGAGGATGCGAGGGCCCCCTTGTAATAGTAAAATTTTCGTTTCTGAAGTGTCGATGCTGCGGAAATCTTCTTTGAGAGTTTTGTATGCCAACTCTGCGATCGCACCTGCTAATTCTACACCAGTCGGGCCACCACCCACAATCACAAAATTCAAGAAAGCACGGCGTTTTTCAGGATCAGTTTCTTTTTCTGCTGCTTCAAATGCGCCAAATATCCGGCGACGCATTTCTATGGCATCTTCCACAGTTTTCAAGCCAGGAGCAACTTTTTCCCAGTGATCTTTACCGAAGTAGGAATGGTTAGCACCTGTAGCAATAATTAATGTATCATAAGGTACTACTTCATCACCTAGAATAACTTGTTGGGCTTTTGGATCAATTTCATTTACTTCTCCCAACAACACCTTTGTATTCTTGCTTTTCTTAAATACAGATCGCAATGGTGCGGAAATATCAGAAGGTGATAGCGTCCCTGTGGCAACTTGATATAAAAGCGGCTGAAATAGGTGAAAGTTACGTTTATCAATGAGAGTAACATTTACATTCGCTGCATTCAAAGCCTTTGCTGCATACAATCCACCAAAACCACCACCAACGATAACAACCTGATGTGGTGCATTCTTTTCTAGTGAGACTGCCATAATCAATATTCCCTTGTGTTAAGAACTTGTAACTATTCTTAACAAAGATGTAACAGCATTATGATAGAGGTTGCTGTTTATTTAGAACAATTGAAAAAATAATAAAAGTAGCCAAAGTTAGTTCTTACTCCTCAGTTCCGGGTTGGCTTCAGCAAAGATTTAGCACAATTCGCCAATTTGATAGGTACTTTTGTCCATTCTATAATTTACTGCCCAAGGAAAAGAAAACATCCCACTTTTTTACATATCATTGCAAGCAAAGCGAAGTAAAACGTTCCTCATCTCTACGAGACGCACTCGCGATCGCAATGATAGTTATTCTCTCATTGGAAAATAAAACCTGGGATGCACCTCCAGGAAAACCCCTGTTGTTTTACTCGAATGATTCAGTAATCAAATCGGATTCTTATATTTACAAAAGTACAATGCTTTCCTTCAACACATCTATATAATAAGATATCCACTATGAGCGATAACTATATTTTGAAACGTATATATACATACAGACAGGAAATCCTAAAATAAAATAAAGAAACCTGTCCTTCGCCTCAGAAAATAATAGGATAATAACAGTAGTAGCATATACAGAAAATCCATTTGTAGCCTCATCAAACTCATATTTGAGTGCATCTGAGTACAGCTTAATATATTGCAAAATATCTTGACTAAATCTTAGCAAAGGCTTGCAGGTAAAGTTTCTTGTAGCGATCATAGAAATTCTTAACCCCTGCCCCAAAAATACTAGTACCCCCATCGTTAAACACTAGCACCCGTACCCCAAGATAAATTTTAAGTTTATCTTGGGGTACGCGTTTTAGCGTTTGAGTACAACCTTAATCAATCCAATAAATCCAATCAGCATTGAGTTTTGTATCGAGTTGGAAGTCACCTGATATAAGCATAAAAATAGCAGATGGCTCTTTTACCAGATAGACATTACCGATGCAACAGTCTTTAGACAGTATTAGCGATTGCCAGACTACCAAAACGCAGGACTCTGCCCATACATCCATGCTGAAAAATTTTCTCTCTGGCGTTTTTCTTGAGCCATTATTGAGTGATTTTCGCATTATTTTTGAGCGCGATCCAGCAGCACGTAATTGGCTAGAAGTGGTGTTTTGCTACCCTGGATTGCACGCACTCTGTTTGCATCGTCTTGCTCACTGGTTACATTGTCGAGGTGTGGGTTTTATCCCCCGCTTAATTTCTCATTTGGGGCGATTTTTAACAGGAATTGAAATTCACCCAGGTGCAGAGATTGGTCAGGGCGTGTTTATCGACCACGGAATGGGTGTTGTCATTGGCGAAACTGCCATCGTGGGCGACTATACACTGATTTATCAGGGCGTCACCCTTGGCGGAACTGGTAAAGAAACTGGTAAGCGTCATCCCACAGTGGGTAAAAATGCAGTCATCGGTGCGGGTGCGAAAGTTTTGGGTAATCTGCAAATAGGCGATCGCGTCCGTATTGGCGCAGGTTCGGTTGTCTTGCAAAATGTCCCTAGCGATCGCACAGTCGTGGGAATTCCCGGTCGAATTATTTCTCGGAACGAAAACGCCAGCCTTTCTCCTTTAGAACATGGAAAGCTACCCGATGTGGAAGCAACCGTGATTCGTTCTTTGCTCTCGCGCATTGAAGAACTCGAAAAACAACTGCAAACTTTAGGCGTTAAGAGTCATTAGTCATTGGTCATTAGCAAACGACAAATGACAAAGGACAACTAACAAAGGACAACGGACAAATGACAAATCACACTTTAGGCGATCAAGTTTTGCAGATTCCTTTGAGCGATCGCTGGCGAATCTACCACCGTTTGCAAGAGTTAAAAATTAAGAGTTCCTGTCCCCCCGATGGTTCTCTACGAGTGCAAGTGAACAATTTGCTCGAAGCGATTTTAATTCGCAGTACAGTTATGCAATTTCTTGCTTCTCGTCACGAATTATTAGAGTGGCTAGAGCGTTGCTGGCATTACAGTGATGAGTCCTGAGTACGAAAAGTATTTCATCCCCTACTCCCCACTCCCCACTCCCTTCTTTGTTCATAGATGCACAAAGCTCGAATAGCTTTAGAAGTTGAAGCTACTGTATGTTAACAGAATTTGTTGCAGACTGAGGGAGATTAACCGAGTTTTAGATTTTATCCAGTCTTATAAATCTGAAATTTTCCTGACATCTAGCGACAATTCCAAAGGTGAAATTAGCAAAAAAGACTGGGAATTTATGATTTTTAATTCTTTTGCAAATTAAGAAATTGAAAGTTCAATCAATTATGGCGACTCGTAACAGAGATATAAAACTTCTGAATTTTTTGCACAACGAACTTGAACTTTCAAATGCTGATATTGCTGTAGCTCTGCGACACCGTGAATTAGAAAATGGGCCACTACCGATGCTCCTCTGGCAGTATGGTTTAGTTGACTTGGAGCAACTAGGAAAGATTTTTGACTGGCTAGCAGAACAAAGTTAGCTCATTTTAACCCTTTAGCTTTTCCTTACTATTACCTGCCGAAATTACACACCAATGCTCTAAAAAAATTGAGGTTACTAAGATGATTACATCCTTAATTGCTGGATTCTGTGTTTTACTTTGTTCAGGATTTGCTAATAGCTATATCAGTTCGTTGCTAATCGAAGAAATTACAACTGACATCGGTAAAAACGATTAGTAAATTATACATGGTTTTAGTTCTCTGCCATACAGATGTGATGCTACGAATCAGTCAATAATTAAGGATCATGTATCCTACATTATGAATTGTGATATTTTTAGCATTTGCCATCGCTGGGGATTGTAGAGAGAAAGGTTATTAAGAATACTTCCAAGAGAGGGATATTTGCAATGAATCAAATCATAATTAATGACACTACATTACGTGATGGCGAACAAGCAGCAGGTGTTGCATTCACCTTAGAAGAAAAAGTTGCGATCGCTAAATTTCTTGATGCCATTGGTATACCGGAATTAGAAGTCGGTATACCGGCAATGGGTGACGAAGAAACACGTGCGATCGCCGCAATTTCTAACTTGGGTTTACAAGCAAAACTCCTGGGCTGGAACCGTGCCGTCATCTCAGATATTAAGGCTTCTATCGCTTGCGGACTTAACCGGGTGCATATTGCCATTCCCGTCTCTGGGATTCAAATCGCCGCTAAATTCCACGGTCAATGGCGAGTCAGTTTGCAAAAACTCAAAGACTGTATCAGCTTCGCTGTCGATCAAGGTCTTTGGGTAGCAGTCGGCGGAGAAGATTCTTCCAGAGCTGATGAAAACTTTCTCTTAGATGTAGCGCTTTATGCCCAAGAATGGGGTGCATCCCGGTTCCGCTTCTGCGACACCGTAGGAGTTCTCGACCCTTTCAGCACCTACACCAAGGTTAAACGACTGGTTTCAGCTTTGATGATTCCCCTAGAAATCCACACCCACAATGATTTTGGTCTGGCAACAGCCAATGCCCTTGCGGGTATCAAAGCCGGAGCCTTATCAGTGAATACCACAGTCAACGGATTAGGTGAAAGGGCGGGAAATGCAGCTTTAGAAGAAGTTGTTATGGCAATTAAACGCATCTACGGCGTTGATTTGGGCATCAACACTCCCAACTTGTTGGAACTGTCTCAACTAGTTGCAGCTGCATCAGGTGCTAGTGTACCACCCTGGAAAGCGATCGTTGGCGAAAATACCTTTGCTCACGAATCTGGCATCCATGCTCACGGAGTAATGCAAAACCCCATCACTTACGAACCATTTGCTCCTGAAGAAGTCGGTTGGGAACGACGTTTAGTAGTAGGTAAACATTCTGGACGGCATTTGGTTGCAAACTTGCTACAACAGCATGGAATTTTCTTGAACTCCCAAGAAACCCAATCTGTTTTAGACGCAGTGCGCCATCAATCGGTACAGAAAAAACGCAGTTTGACGACAGAAGAACTATTGAATTTGGTCAGAGAACAGAGGTACTCTCATGCAACGTGATGAATTAGAGCTAAACTTGCCACCTGCTTTTGAAATTGGTGAAAAAGTCAGAGTTCGGAAACTGCTTAAGAACGATGGTACTTTTCCTGGTAAAGAAGTTGGGCAAGTTTTAGTGAACAAAGGAGATATCGGCTACATAGCGAGTATAGGCACATATTTGCAGACTTCCTATATATATGCTGTGCATTTCTTAGAAACAGGGTTCGTCGTCGGCTGTAAGAAAAAAGAACTAGAATCGGTTGAGGAGTCTCATGAAAGTAATGCTACGGATGAATGATGCCGGTACTTTAGTAGTTTACGTTGCTAAAAAAGACCTTGAAGAAGAAGTCGTCAAACAAACCGATGGAAATGATGGCAAAGTTCTCACCCTAGCAAATGGTTGGGAATTAGAATTTCGTGATTTGCCAGATACAGCAAATTTACCTCAAACTGTAGAAGCTAAACGACTCGCTTAAAAATAGTTAGGAGTTAAGAGTTAGGAGTTATGAATTATTAACTCTTAGCTTCTCATTCTTAACTCCTCACTCCTAACTACTCACTCCTAACTCTTCATCCCCCACTCCTAACTTTTTATCAATCATGGGTAATAAGTATTTGACGTTATCAGAATTGAACCTTGAGGGACAGTTACTAGGTTTTGTTGGTGGTGAACCAGGAAAATATAAATATTTGCAATTGGCAGTTCCATCTGGAAATGTGGAAATTAAATTGCCTAAAGAGTTACGCCGTTTACTAAGTTCATCCTTAGTTCCTGGACAAAAAGTTCGCGTTTGTGGTCATAGTGAGGTAGACTCACGCACAAGTAAAATAAAAATTAAAGCCTATCGGGTGATACCAATTGATGCATGTCCAAAGCAAGATTTACCACCTCAAATGAAAGCGAGGATTATGGTATGTCAAAAGGGCGGTTGCCTCAAACGTGGTGGTAAAGGTTTATTATCAGAGTTAGAAAAAACTTTGTGCGATCGCGGTTTGTTAGACAAAGTTACCATTGAACATACGAGTTGTCAAAAATGCTGTAGCAGCGCTCCCAACTGTGTTTTACACCTTGGTAAAAAGAAATACAAGAATATTCATCCAGAAGCGATCGCATCTTTGCTAGAAAGTCACTTAACAGAGTAATAATCTCTTAAAATAATACGCAACTTTGTAGGGGTAAAATATTTACCCCTATTTGTTGATAAAGAAGAATAACCAGCCACATCACCATCTTCCACCACATAACTTTAATCAGCTACAGCTATATTAAGATAAAAATAACTCTGCATTCTCGTAGCTGTTATGAGCCTTACCACTGCTAAACGCTTTACTATAGCTGAATATCACCGTCTAGTTGAACTCGGCTTCTTTGAGGAGAATGAGCGAGTTGAGCTAATTAAGGGTGAAATAATCCAGATGGCAGCAAAAGGCACACCGCACTCTGTTTGTGAAACACGCCTAGAACGAGAATTATATAAGCTAGTAGGCGATCGCGCAACCCTGCGAGGGCAACAACCAATTACTTTGTCTAACAACAGTGAGCCTGAACCAGATAGAGTAATTGCAATAAATAGAGATGATGACTATCTAGCAAATCATCCCAGCCCATCTGATATTTTACTCTTAATTGAGATTGCCGATTCATCCTTAAAATATGATCAAGAGGAAAAGCTAGCTATTTATGCAGAAGCAGGTATCTCTGATTATTGGATATTTAATTTAGTAGATCATTATCTGGAGTGCTACAGCGAACCTTATCAAACTTTGCAAGTTAAATTTGGTTATCGCCGCAAGTTTATTTATCTGCCAAACGAATCAGTTAAGCTGCCCTGTTTTCCTGATTTAGTTGTGGATTTATTTAAGGTGTTTCCAGTTAATTTATAAAAGGCTATGTTTAACGGCAAGCTACTGCGTGTATCGTCTACCTCAATTATAGGGTGTAGCTTCTATCTGCTGGAGACTTCCCAAGGATTAATAATAGAAATACCACACCCTTCAAAGTCAGAGAAATTGCGTGTTGCTATGGTTGCTGTATGGGTGTAACAAATAGCTGCAATCTGAGCATCAGATTGGGAAATAGGAGTACCATTGTGTCTTCTTTGAGACGCAATATTAGCAAAAGCTACAGCAGCAGCTTGATCAAAAGGAAGAACACGCCCAGCGAAATCTTCTGAGAACATCAGTTGTGCTGCTTGACTAAGTTCTTCTCGTCGTTTTCCCACAGGGAGTAAAGCGATACCATAGAGAATTTCTGCTTGAGTGATTGTTGTGGTAAACAGACTCATTAACGATTGTTGAGCAGCCCAACTACGAACTAGTTCAGCCTTTTTAGGCTTCATTAATTCTGACAACACATTTGTATCAAGAATAATCATTCTTCAAACGTTGATACGGTGCGAATAGGTTCTCTAGGAATTTCTGGTAATTCAAAGTCTCCCAAATTTGCAAAACGCTGCTCAATCATATTAGCTAAGTTTAAGGGCTGTTCGTGATTTTCTATTAGAGCCATACGAAGAATTTCTTTAGCTTCTTCTTCGAGAGAACGACCAGATTTTTCTGCTCGTTCTTGTAGACGATATTTGATGTCATCATCAAGATTAGATATAGTGATTTTATTCATAATCAATCGATAGCATTTTTATGTCAAGCCTATTATAGCGAGTATACGTGCTATAATGATTTTTTATATTCAATAAAATTGAGTATTATTGCTAGTTTACCTGTAATACTGATATTAGTATTCTCTTAATCTGAAGTTAGAGGAAGTTTATTCATATTTGATGAGCAAGGTAATAGATTTCCCACTCCAGAAGAACTTGCACAACAGGAAAGTATTCGTGCTGAACAGGAATGATCGCAACGCGAATTAGCAGAACCTCTGTTACAGCATTACCGCGAAGCTTTGGCGAATTGCCTGAGTAATATCCATGTGTCATAATACTCTAAAGTAAAGTACATCCAGTAAAATATTAATAATATGACAGTCACCAGCGAGGAACTGGGAAAATTACTAGATGGGATTGCCAATAATCTCGTACATGCATCCATACATAATCGCTTGCATACAAACCTATGTAAAGCAAGCGAAGAATATAATTATGAAATGAATCATTCTCCTGTATTTTGGCAACTGACAATTAATGCTCATGCCACAACTACAATCCTTATGTTATGTAGAGTATATGATACTCACAAAGATAGTTTAAATCTTAAAAAACTACTTAATATTATTTCAGCAAATTCTAAATTATTTGAGAAAGATAATTTTTGTGAAAGAATCAAAGACAGACAATTTATAGATGAATTATCTCAAATACCAAGAGTGCCAGATCATAAAATTATTACACGAGATATAGAATATGTCAGCGAAGAAACTAATCCTCTTGTTAAAAAATTAAGTGAGTTTAGAGATAAACAGGTTGCCCACACAGATAGACGGTCTATTCTTGACGCTAGCCTGAATATTAATACTGTTTTATGGGGAGAAGTAGAAGAGCTTCTTTCAAGAGGGATAGAAATTTTTAATACCTATGAAGGACTCTTTAGAGCTTCGTCATGGGTTTCATATATGCCTGGTGAAGAAGATTACCAGAGAGTTTTGAAGTCTGTAAGACAGACAAATATAATGAGGTAGATGATGCTATCTTAACAAACTTAATGAAATAATTTTTCAAGAAGATAATTTAATTATTACCGAAGCAAGCTGATCAGGAACTTGGAATATTACCCTCTTAATCAAATCAATGCTTCCAATGCGTGCTGTAAATCATTCGTTACATCAGCAACAGCTTGTCTAGCAGCTAAACGATTTTCCTTATACGCCGAATAATGCTCAGAAACAGATATGGGTTCACCCACAGTAATTTTTACCTTTTGCTTCCCCAATTGTGGACGCTGTACACCTTTATCGCCTTTTATTTTAGCAATCATTTTCCATAAAATTAAAGTTGTCTCAGCAAACCTTTCTACCGTCGGTTTCTCACGAATATAATTACCAGAAACAGCCACAAAACTTTCTACTAAACGCATGTGCCACATCCGCGCATTCGATTCTTCAGCCACGCGATCGCCTAAAGCTCTTTCAACAGAAGATACTCCTTTTACATCCTTAAAATCTTCTCTAAATATATAATTCCATCCAGCTTGTTCTACCCGCCGACATCGGTCGCTTAAAGTACCTTTTGACTGCAAATCAAAATACTGTTCTGAGATTAGTAGTGCTGCATTCAACAAAGCTTGCAAACGAACTGCTAACGCTTCATTTCTATCTTCAATTTCTCCTCCTAATGTTTTGATATCTGCCAGCTTTAGATGATAAAATCGCGTGTAAAATTTTTCCATTAACGAAAGTAAATGTTCTGCCAAAGTCAACAACCGGGGATAAAGCGACTCTATAGAAGCGTTTTTTGCTTCATTCACAGGTAAACCACTAGCCGCTTCCATTTCACTTAAAAGATTAGCGATCGCATCCCAAGGAGCATCAACGTAACTATATTTAATCCCAACTGGTACAATTAGAACCTGTTGGTCGCGTCCAGCTTTGTGCAAATCTTCAGCACACCAAAAGCCTAATTGGGCAATACCAGGTTCTAGGGGGCTAATATTCTCTGATAAACCATTGGTTGCACCCTCTGGCGCAGCCGCCATCGGAAATTGTCCATTGGCGAACAAGTCACGCGCCGAACGTAACCCCGTCCAATCAGCCTTACCTCGCTGAATCGGAGTCCCACCTAAACGAGAAGCAATCCAGCCGACGTAGGAACCTGCCCATAGAGGAATGCCGCGATCGTAGATAAAATGAGCGTGAATCGGAGATTGTAGCGCTGTACCTTGCGATCGTGCTACCTTTGGCACGAGTTGAGACAGCAAGTAAGCCAAACAAAACGGATCGTCTGTTTTTGGATGGCGAAATGCCAGCATAAAACGGATCTTACCCTCCTGAAACTGGCGATAAAGATCCACCAGCACCTCTACGTTGTCTGCTTCAATCTGGGTAATAGGTGTTTGCCAGTTTATCCAACTAGGTAGCAACAGATGGACAAATCGTAGAAATAAGGGGTTAAACGCCGGAGGAATAAATTCTAAGGGTGGCTGTGCTTGATAAATTACATCTGCCAAAGTAGTTTCTCCTAAAGATTCCCTGATTTTAATCGCCTGATGGTTATATCTTTTAAGATATCCTAACGGCTGTAATATGCCCTAAGTAATGAAGTTGAGATAAAACCTGCCTCTTACGCTGTGCTTGGCGCATTATTCAAGTTAAAAAAATAGGATACCTTTTTAGTCTACGCAGATTATTTTAATGAAGCATACTTACGCAGACTTATAAAGTATTTTATGTTGCAATGAAAAATGTTGGCAGATAGTGGAAATTTAACAGCACTTGCAAATCTTAATAACAGGATAGACTCAAGCTAAATCCTGGCAATACACCTTCACCCGATAATTGTGTGGGCAGATTTCGCACTTCCACATCTTGTTTTTGGCGATAAACTTCCACTTGCTGCTGTTGAGGGTTAATTAACCATGCTAATTGCACGCCAGCATCTATATATTCTTGCATTTTGGAACGCAACATTTCCAAATCATCTGTTGCTGACCTTAATTCAATGACAAAATCGGGTGCAATGGGGGGAAATTTGCGTCTTTGTTCAGGCGTAAGTGCTTGCCAACGTTCTCGTTGAATCCAAGCAGCATCTGGGGAACGGTCAGCACCATTAGGTAATTTGAATATAGTAGAAGAACTGAAAGTGTAACCCAGTCCAGTTTGCCGATTCCAGATTCCCAAATCAATAATTAAATCTGCTTCTCGATTGCCGCTTTCACCTCCAACAGGGGACATGATGATTAATTCTCCCTTGGCAGTGCGTTCAAATTTCAATTCGCGGTTATTTTGACATAAGTGATAAAATTGTTCGTCACTCAGGTGAACGGTGTCTAGTTTTAATGTCAAAAGACTCATAACCTAGACCTAGATTAAATAGTTGCAAAGATTATATCATGCCACATCTTAACGGCTGTAAGATGCCGATGCCTGCGGCGGGCAAAGCCATCGCACACCATGCAAGTTCAAAAACCAGGATACCTTTTTAGTTTGCCCAGGCAGATTTTGAGTTTGTGTGGCTGCGATTTGTAATCGCCAGGTGGTTTATAAACAAATTAGAGATTCTGGAAAGGGAATAAACGATGCGACTTTCACAAATGTTATTTGTTACACTGCGGGATGATCCGGCTGATGCTGAGATTCCTAGCCATAAATTATTACTCCGTGCAGGCTACATTCGTCGCATCGGTAGTGGTCTTTATGCTTATTTGCCTTTGATGTGGAGGGTACTGCAAAAAGTTTCCCAAATTGTGCGGGAAGAAATGAACGCTACAGGCGCACAAGAATGTCTTCTACCACAATTACAACCTGCTGATTTATGGAAAGAATCGGAACGCTGGGACACTTACACCAAAGCTGAGGGGATCATGTTTTCCCTAATTGACCGCCGTGAGCAACAATTAGGATTAGGCCCAACTCATGAAGAAGTAATCACAGCGATCGCTCGTGATATGATTCGCTCTTATCGTCAGCTACCACTAAATCTCTACCAAATTCAAACCAAATTCCGCGATGAAATTCGTCCCCGCTTTGGTTTAATGCGCGGACGGGAGTTTATCATGAAGGATGCCTATTCCTTCCATGCCGATGAAGCCAGCCTCAAAGAAACGTACCAGGATATGTATAAAGCGTACAGCAATATCCTACGCCGTTCTGGTTTAGCTTTTCGGGCAGTGGAAGCTGATTCTGGTGCAATTGGTGGTTCTGGTTCTACAGAATTTATGGTTTTGGCAGAAGCTGGTGAAGATGAAGTTCTCTATACTGAGGATGGTAAATACGCCGCTAACGTAGAAAAAGCTGTTTCTTTACCAATTGATGCCGAAACCTCACGGTTTACAACCTACGAGAAACGCGATACACCTGGAACAGAAACGATTGAAAAGGTCTGTCAACTTCTCAACTGTTCTCCGACTCAATTAGTGAAAAATGTCCTTTATCAGACAGTTTATGATAATGGTATAACGGTGTTAGTTTTGGTGAGCATCCGAGGCGATCAGGAAGTTAATGAAGTCAAATTGCAAAATGAATTGACTAAATTAGCTCCTGAATATAGCGCTAAAACTATTATTAGTTTGAATGTACCAAATGTAGAAGCCCAGCAAGCATGGACAGCTAAATCTCTACCTTTAGGCTACATTGCGCCAGATATCGCAGATGAGTATATTAACGCCAATAAACAGATCCACCCCAAGTTTTTGCGCTTAGTGGATCAAACAGCCGTTGATTTAAAAAACTTTGTTACAGGTGCGAATGAAGCTGGTTATCACGTAGTTGGTGCTAATTGGGGTGAGCAATTTGCAGTACCAAGGCAAATAGTAGATATACGGAAAGCAAGACCAGGCGATCGCGCCATCCATAACTCAGAACAAATCCTACAAAGCGCCCGTGGAATTGAAGCAGGTCACATCTTCCAATTAGGTACTAAATATTCCCAAGCGATGGGAGCAACTTATACCAATGAACAGGGTGAAGAAAAGCCGCTATTGATGGGTTGTTTTGGTGTAGGTGTATCACGATTAGCACAAGCTGCCGTAGAGCAATCTTACGATAAAGATGGGATTATTTGGCCAGTTGCGATCGCACCTTATCACGCGATCATCACAATTCCCAACATAAAGGATGCTCAACAAATCGAAATCGCCCAAAAACTTTACACAGAACTAAATCAAGCGGGAATTGAAACCCTACTAGATGACCGCGACGAACGAGCTGGAGTGAAATTTAAAGATGCTGACTTGATAGGCATACCTTATCGAATTGTAACCGGGCGAGCGATCGCTAATGGCAAAGTCGAAGTTGTAGAAAGAGCAACCCGCAACTCTCAAGAAATTGTCATAGAGGAAGTTACAACCACACTTCATAAGTGGATTACCGCCGCCATTCAGGTAAAAAATTAAACTTCAACATTTACGCAGAGGAATCAATACTTTACTTTGCGTTCCTCTGCGTTTTACTCAGCGTTCCTCTGCGTTGTAAATTTAATCTTCAATCATCTCCAAAAAGAATGAGATTTACATAATTTGGCAGGTGACGAATTAGAAATAGAAATTCTAAAATTGAATCAGGGACTTGCAAAATTAAAAATAATCGCCTTTTGAGGCAAAAAGTCTCCTCCAGGTAGTGGGAAACTCTTCAGTTATAAGTATCGTCCTTAACCAGGCTGCTCCTCAATAACTACTATATCAGCCCTCAGTCAGGAAGGTTTTGAACATGAAAGACCAACAAGGATCTAATCGTATTTCTTCAGGCGCAATTGCAGCCGTGTCAGCAGTGGTTGTAGCGGTGGGTGGCGGTGTGGCTTGGTTTACTACACACTCCAGCAATACTCCCACACCGTCAAACCCCTCTGGGCGCATCGAACAGCCAACACAGCCATCAACTAGGCAGCCAGCTAATGAGCAAAGCCCTAACGTTTATTGGCTCAGACCAACAGACAAAAATGTTACTTTAGTCCCCCAGCCTGTTAGAGTCGCTTCTATACGAGCCAACCAGCCATTAGAAGCAGCTTTCCAAAGTTTGTTAGCAGGCCCAACAGAAGGGACAGATTCCACAACTATCCCCAAAGGAACCAAACTTTTGGGGTTGAAGGCAGAAAATGACGAAGTTCACGTTAATTTATCTGAAGATTTTACCAGTGGTGGTGGAAGCACATCAATGATGGGTCGCGTGGGACAAGTTGTTTATACTGCGACAACTTTAAATCCCAAAGCCAAAGTGTACATTGACGTGAACGGCAAACCGTTGGATGTCTTAGGTGGTGAAGGTGTAGAGTTACAACAGCCACTAACTCGTGAAAGCTTTGATAAAAATTATCAACTTTAGTCATTAGTCATTTTCTTAGGACAAATGACAACTAACCTAACGTTTGCCATTTAACACACGAAAATTACGGGCTTGCTGTTCTAACCTTGTGGCAAGGCGATCGCAAACCCGATTACACAAATCAAAAATCATTTCATCTTCTACCCGGTAATAGGCGCAAGTTCCTTCACTGCGGCGGCTAAGGATACCTGCTTGCCACATTACCTTCAGGTGTTTTGACACATTTGCCTGAGAAGTCTGTGTTGCCTCTACCAACTCTTGCACGCATTTTTCTTCATCCCGTAATAAGTGGAGCAGCCGCAGGCGCATCGGCTCACTTAACAGACTGAAGTATTCAGCTACTTGTTGCACCACTTCTGGCGGTAAAGGCAACGTTTGTTTCATCAGGATTAACCAGCAAGGACTGAAGTTTTAACGATGACTCATTTGGGATGACTCATTTCATATATAGATTAATACTTAATCGGGGTTAATTCGCATCAAAGGTTGACCATATTCTACAGGGTCACCATTTTGGAGAAGAATTTCCATCACTTGTCCAGAGACTTCGGCTTCTATTTCATTCATCAGCTTCATAGCCTCAATGATACAGACCGTTTGACCCTTGCGGACGCGATCGCCTACTTCCACAAATGCCGCTTCCCCTGGTGCAGGAGCGCGATAAAACGTTCCCACCATAGGGGAAGGCACTTCTACTAATCTCTGGTCAAGGGTTGAAGGGGAATTTACTGACAACTGTAATTGTGTGCTAGTTCCAGTATTCTCAAACACGCGAGATGTGGACACCTCCGTTACCTGACTCGTGTTCACCTGGTTTCCCCCAGATGAACCCGATGTCGAGCCAGAACCCACCACACCGCCGAAGGTCGCTTGACCTACCGACAACATCTGATTGCTAACGCTCACAGCCTTACGGACTGTTAGTTCAAAATCATTGCTTTTGAGCGTTACTTCTGCAATATCTGTTTGGGCGATAGTTGCCAGTAGTTGGCGGATTTCATTAAAGTCCAATGGCACAGTTTTTATTACCTCGACCTATCCGTAAATGAGTATCTTAAGTGTGGCAGGGAATTAAATCCCTATGTAGGGATTTCCATCGGGAACAAGCATCTCCGTAGAGATAAAAGTTATTCCCTGCTGATATACTTATCTTCCTGGGTATCAACTTTGATGCGTTCTCCTTGAGAAATAAACAAAGGAACCATCACAACTGCACCAGTTTCTAAAGTCGCGGGTTTTGAGCCACCGGTAGCAGTGTCACCTTTTAAACCTGGATCTGTTTGTACAATTTCCAGAACCACAGACTTAGGTAATTCTACTCCCAGCACCTGGTCGCCCCACTTAATAACTTCAGCTTCCATACCTTCCTTGAGGTATTTGACGCGATCGCCAATTTGTTCGCGGGTCAATCTGCCTTCTTCGTAGGTTTCCATATCCATAAAGACGAACTCATCGCCCTCTTTATAGGTATGCTGCATCGTGCTTTTTTCTAGCGTGGCTTGCGGAACTGTTTCCCCGGCTCGGAACGTTTTTTCCATCACGCTGCCACTCTGGACATTTTTTAACTTAGTTCGTACAAAAGCGGAACCTTTGCCTGGCTTGACGTGCAGGAATTCTAGCACTCGCCATACAGACCCATCTAATACAATTGAAACACCGGGTCGAAAGTCGTTACTGGAGATCATGAAACTTTCAAATTTTGGAAGACAATCGGCATTTATTGTACCCTTCTAGGGTCGTCATTGGGCATTTCTCATTAGTCATTAGTCATTTGTCATTAGTCATTAGTCATTTATCCTCCGCCCTTAACGTGGGAAGATTATTGATGGGTTACGTCCAGTCAACAATCTAATGCTGCATTTGAGTTATCCCATGCTTAACTTATTAAAATCCTGGCTGAAGAACAGCCTAATGGCAATACTGCTGGTAACAATATTTTTAGGCATAACTACAGCTGGGTGGACTCCCTCCAGTAGCGCCGCGCTGCCAGCCGGCAACGCAATTACCGACGGTAAGGCTTTGTTGCGGTATGCACTCCCGATAGATAACAAACCTGTACGGCAACTACAAGCCAGTTTAGAGGACATCTCTGCCCAACTACGGGCGAATCGGCGCTGGGGTGCTATTTCCAAGGACATCAGCCAAGCATCCCGCATTCTCGATAAACCCTCCCAAATCTTAACAAGCGTTCCTGAAGAACGCCAACCCCAAGCCGAAGCTTGGATTACCGAGTTGAAATCTGGGGTGGGAAAACTGGAAGAATTGGCGAAGAGTAAAGATAAAGAACAAATTCTCGAAGAGAGAGGCAAACTTCTGAATCTCGTTACTCAGTTAGAAGAGTCAATGGTGAAAGAATTCCCCTTTGAAGTGCCTGCCCAATATAGCAACCTACCACAACTTAAAGGTCGTGCCACAGTAGAAATCAAAACTAACAAAGGCGATTTGACCCTAGTCGTAGATGGTTATAGTGCCCCTGTCACTGCTGGGAATTTTGTAGATTTGGTGCACAGGGGTTTTTATAATGGCTTAGAATTTACCCGTTCTGAAGAATCTTACTTTCTGCAAACTGGAGATCCAGAAGGTAAAGACGTGGGTTTCATTGATCCAAACACAGGTAAATATCGCGCTATTCCCTTAGAAGTCTTAGTTGAAGGTGATAAAGCACCTACTTATGGCATTACACTAGAAGAAGCTGGTCGTTACGTTGATATGCCAGTTTTACCTTTCTCTGCCTTTGGGGCAGTGGTGATGGCTCGTCCCGAAAGTGAAGTGAATGGTGGATCTTCACAATTCTTCTTCTTCCTCTTTGAACCAGAACTCACCCCCGCCGGACGCAACCTATTAGATGGTCGCTATGCCGTGTTTGGCTATCTCACTGAAGGCAAAGAAGTTTTGGATAAACTGAAGGCTGGTGACAAAATAGAATCGGCAAAAGTCGTTCAGGGAATAGAAAATCTGGTTGAGCCGCAAGCAGCATAAGAAGAGAGCAGGGGGAGAATAATTCTTGTACAGACGCGATTAATCGCGTCTCCCCTGATTTAGATTTCCGGCGGTGAATATTTGATCAACTGCGACCGCTAATTCTGGAAAAGTCCGTGATCCAATTTGCTGATTAGCAGTAAAAACTGTTTCTTCGTAAAATCCATCTTCCAGTAATAACACTGAAATCTTCCCTTCTAGAGGATCTACAATCCAATATTCAGGAACCTCTAAAGCCGCATATTCAGAACGCTTATGGCGATAGTCCCGTTTCACCGACTCTGGACTGACCACCTCGACAATTAGTAACGGCGGTGACTGAAATACTGCTGAGGCATTCAGCAATTCTCTGGCTTGTTCCACTGTCACTACGCACAAATCAGTCAACCTGGATTTATTTCTACCCGTTCTCACCCCACTTTCCCGAAAACTCAGCCAAGTAGAGTTACAACGTTTGATTTCTGCTTTCAAGGCAGTATCCAAAAAATCGACAATCAGAAAATGTTCAATAGTTGGTGGATTCATTAACTCTAGCTTGCCATCCACCAGTTCATAATGGAAACCGTTGCCATCATCATAGGTTAAGTACTCCTCAAATGTGATGCTGGTTACTGGTGTTGTTACCATCCCAACTGACTCCTAGACGATACCCTTATTTTAAACAGTAAAACAAATCATCAGTTTTCTTCGTAATTTTGCAACACGAAAAACCGATTGTGAACAGTGAGTTATCTTCTCAACAAGTCAAAGACATTGGTGAACAAGGTCTTTTAAAAAGATTGCAGCGCTTTTGTCCTCCAGAAATTATCGGCGATGATGCCGCAGTACTTGAGACTGCACCAGGGCAATCTTTAGTGGTAACTACAGATGTACTGGTTGATGGCGTGCATTTTAGCAACATCACCACTTCCCCAGAAGATGCTGGTTGGAGGGCTGCTGCTGCCAATTTATCAGATTTAGCAGCAATGGGTGCTTCTCCATTGGGAATCACTGTCGGGTTGGGACTACCCGGTGAAGTTAGAGTAAGCTGGGTTGAGCGGCTGTACCAGGGAATGACAGAATGCCTGCAAAAATACAATACCTCAATTGTTGGGGGTGATATTGTGCGATCGCCTGTGACGACTCTGGCAATTACTGCTTTTGGTCAAGTTAACCCTAGCCAAATTATCCGCCGTTCTGCTGCTGTTGTGGGAAATGCGATCATCGTTACAGGCGTTCATGGAGCCTCAAAAGCGGGCTTAGAACTGCTCTTGCATCCCGAATTAGGACAAGACCTCAACGACGAAGAAAAGACGGCTCTAATCCGCGCCCACCAACGCCCACAGCCACGATTAGATGTCTTACCAATCCTCTGGAAAATTTTAGCATCCCCATGCCCCATGCCCCATGCCCCATGCCCATTGCCCATTGCTGGTATGGATAGTAGCGATGGTTTAGCAGATGCGATTATTCAAATTTGCCGCGCCAGTGGTGTTGGCGCTCTCTTAGAACGAAGAGAAATTCCTTTACCAAAAACTTTTAACTATTGGCTGACACAAGAGCAAGGGCTGGAATATGCTCTATACGGTGGCGAAGACTTTGAATTAGTGCTGTGCTTGCCACAAGAGTTAGCATCAGCCTTAGTCCAACATCTTGGCGAAGGTGCTGCGATCGTAGGTAGTATTACTTCGGGATCAACAGTACTATTGCACGACCAACAAAAAAAATTCCCTGACCAAGTTCTAAGTCTTAGCCAGGGATTTCAACATTTCAATAGTTAAGAGTTATGAGTTATGAGTTATGAGTTTTAATTCCTAACTCCTCACTCCTCACTCCTCACTCCTCACTCCTAACTTTTTAATTAAACCCACTTCTCAGCTACTAATTCTGCCAAATCCAAAACTCGTTGGCTGTAACCCCACTCGTTGTCATACCACGCCATAACTTTTACTAGGTCATTGCCCATAACCAAAGTCAAGCTAGCATCAACAATCGAAGAAGCATCACTACCTTGATAATCGGAAGATACCAATTCTAGTTGGCTATAGTCCAAAATGCCTTTGAGTGGCCCTTCGGAAGCATCTTTGAGAGCTTGGTTAACTTCTTCAGTAATAGTACGCTTCTCAACCTGAACTACGAAATCTACCATTGAGACGTTCGGGGTCGGTACGCGTAAGGCAACACCATTTAGTTTGCCTTTGAGGTCTGGGATAACCAGTGCCACAGCTTTTGCTGCACCAGTAGAGGTGGGTACAATGTTAATTGCTGCTGCCCTCGCCCGTCGTAAATCCCGGTGAGAAGCGTCTAGCAAGCGTTGGTCACCTGTATAGCTATGGGTGGTGGTCATCGTACCTTTGATGATGCCAAACTTATCGTTCAACACCTTGGCAATCGGTGCCAAGCAGTTGGTAGTACAGCTAGCGTTACTGATAATGTGGTGTTTGTTGTGGTCATAGTCGTGATGATTCACACCAACCACAAAAGTGCCATCCTCGTTTTTACCAGGAGCGGTAATCAGAACTTTCTTGGCTCCAGCATTTACATGCTTGAGCGCTCCTTCTTTGCTAGTAAATACCCCGGTTGCTTCGATAATTAGGTCAATTTCCCACTCTTTCCAGGGCAAGTTTTCTGGGTTGCGATCGGATACGCACTTAATGGTCTTACCGTTAACGATGATAGAGTTATCATCGGCACTAATCTCAGCATCCTTAATCTTCCCTAGCATTGAGTCATACTTCAGCAGATGAGCATTGGTTCTAGGGTCTGAAGTGTCATTAATAGCCACAAGGTCGATTTGACTATTCTCTCTACCCACCCAGCAGCGTGCAAAGTTACGTCCAATCCGCCCGAAACCGTTGATTGCAACTCTAATCACAGTGTCTTGCCCTCTGTATTTATGCTTATATGTTGATATCGTTGACCCCAATCATATCGCAAAGGGGGGGGGCACTTTTAACCATAAAGTGTTATATCAACAAAAAAACACATAATTTATTCAGATTTGTTCGAGTAGAGATTGTTGTTAGTGATATATGATCTAACCGATTCTGGGACTAAATAACGAATTGACTGGCGTTCGCGGCAAAATTTGCGAATTAGACTTGACGAAACTCCGACTATTGGTATATCTAAGAGTTGCCAGTGAATGCTATATGACTGCTCCCTCAGTTGTTGCTCCACTTGCTTGCAGATTAATTTACTTTGAGTTATAGTCTCACCACCTAGCAGTCGGGGTGCTATTAACCAATCACACATTTGTGCTAGTTCGTGTCCACGGTACCAACGGGGTAAAGTTTGGAAAGTATCCAAGCCTACGATCCAGTACCAGTGAGTATTTGGGTAAGAAGCAGATAAGTCTATCAGGGTGTTAATGGCATAAGAAGTCCCAGAGAGATTTGCCTCCACTAGTGAGACAGTAAACGCTGGGTTATCTTCTATGGCTAATTGCAGCATTGCCACACGATGCTCAAACAAAGCTGCTTGTTTATGAGGAGGATTTAGGGATGGCACCCAAATTACCTTTTCAAGGGATACTTGATGCAAAGCTCTCTCGGCTACGAGCAGGTGTCCGCAATGAATTGGATCAAATGTGCCACCAAAAATTGCTAGTTGCTGCATCCAGTTATGGGTGGATTTTATGCAATTGAAAAATAGTTTCATTACCAATGTACTATTGTAGTCAATTCATGCCTAGACTGGATGCAATTTAAAATCAGCTTTACTAACAATGTATGATGTAGCCAATTCCAGTAAGGTAGCCAAAAAGATGTATTTGACATCACAAGAATTTCTTTCCCGATGCGGCCAAAATTTTCAGAATAATCTTAAAAACAGTTCAGAAATAGTAAAAACCTCTAACCAAGGTAAAATCATTCTGAACAAGCAAAACCAGAGCAGAAATATCATCTGGCCATCAAACATAAACATGATTAAGGGATAGTTACGGTAAAAATCAAATTCCTGTTATGATACGCGTGTCATTTGTGATTATGGTGTGGTGTGGTGTAAAAGGAGCAAGAAATGACTAATTCTGTAGATTTTAGTGGTAGACCATTTCATTTCATTGGCATCGGTGGTATAGGTATGTCTGCTCTGGCATACGTTCTCGCCAAGCGTCAATTTCCAGTATCAGGTTCGGATCTTCGTCCTAACCATATTACGCACAAATTAGAATCTATCGGCGCTCATATTTTTGGTAAACAAGAGGCAAGTAATCTCGAATTCTTTCTGCCTCAGGTATTAGCGAATGCAGTAGTATTAAATTCACAAGAAGAATTACCTACTGTTACTAACTCAATACTGCCTCAAGTCATTTGTTCAACTGCAATTAACACGAATAATTTAGAATACAAAGCAGCGCTGGAATTAGGTTGCCCAATTTTACATCGTTCAGATGTACTAGCAGCTTTAATCGCCGATTACCACAGTATTGCAGTGGCAGGAACACACGGCAAAACTACAACCAGTAGCATGATTGGCTATATGCTTCTGGAAGCAGGTCTAGACCCAACGATTTTAGTAGGTGGTGAAGTCAATGCTTGGGAAGGCAATGCTCGATTGGGACAAAGCCAATATTTGGTAGCCGAAGCAGATGAATCTGATGGTTCCTTGGTAAAACACGCTCCAGAGATTGGCATCATTACCAATATTGAACTCGATCATCCAGACCATTACGAGACATTAGAAGAAGTCATTGACATCTTCCAGACATTTGCTAAGGGTTGTAAAACGTTAATAGGTAGCATTGATTGTGCTACAGTGCGCGATCGCTTGCAACCCACAATCAGCTACAGCTTATACTCAGACACCGACGCTGATTACAGCGTTACTAATATTGATTATCGTGCTGATGGCACCACAGCTCTAGTTTGGGAAAGAGGCAAAGCTTTGGGCGTGTTGAAGTTACGCCTGCTAAGTCGGCACAATCTCAGTAATGCCTTAGCAGCAGTAGCTGTTGGTCGCCTCTTAGGCTTAGAATTTGGAGAAATTGCTAAAGGTATCGCCACCTTTGAGGGAGCAAGACGCCGCTTTGAGTTCCGGGGTGAAGTCGATGGTATTACCTTCATCGATGACTATGCTCATCATCCTAGCGAGATTCGCGCTACGCTTGCCGCAGCACGCTTACAAGCAAGACCAGGACAAAGAGTAGTAGCTATCTTCCAACCTCATCGCTATAGCCGTACACTCACCTTTTTAGATGAATTTGCCGATTCCTTTACCCATGCTGATTTGGTTGTGCTGACTGATATTTACAGTGCAGGCGAACCCAATTTAGGGCAAATTACTGGTGAACATCTAGCGGCGGAAATTGCTAAACAGCATTCCCAGGTAGTTTATCAACCAACTTTATCCTCAGTGTGTGAGTTCTTGCTGCAAACACTACGCCCAGGAGACTTGGCGCTGTTTTTGGGGGCTGGGAACTTGAATCAAGTGATTCCTGAAATAATTACGACATTTTGTGAACCTGCTAAAGCCACATCTTAAGTGGAGACTTTGCGAAGTTTTATTTCTGAGCAAAGTGCCTGTCTAGCAATGGTTCCATAGGTTAACTCTATTACCGTATCTTTACGGTAAATAAATGTAAAAATTTTACCAAAAAAAAGTAAAAATGACCATTTCCCAGGCAGCTGGAAACGTCTGCACAGTTTCTGCTTTGAATACAAAGAAACATCAAACAACTAATTCGGTGGACAGTGAAGTAATTTACTTACCCAATACTGATTGTACGATTAAGCCCCAGGCTTCTTTGTCAGCATTTACTTCCTATAGAGTTGGGGGAGCAGCTGATTTATACGTTGCTCCTCGAAACTTAGAATCACTGCAAGCAAGTCTTAAATACGCAAAAGAACGTAATTTAAAGGTGACAACACTGGGAGCAGGTTCTAACTTGCTAGTTAGCGATCGCGGTATCTCAGGCTTAGTCATTGCTACTCGTCATCTGCGCTTCAGCAACTTTGACCCCCAAACCGGTCAATTAACCGTTGCTGCTGGAGAATCAATTCCTAGTTTGGCATTGGCGGCAGCAGAATTAGGGTGGCAAGGATTGGAGTGGGCTGTTGGTATCCCTGGAACAGTCGGAGGTGCCGTGGTCATGAATGCAGGGGCACATAATAGCTGTATCGCAGATATGTTAGTTAGCGCCCAAGTACTTTCACCCGATGGTACGCTGGAAACTCTTACCGCCGATCAGTTAGGTTATGGCTACCGAACTTCATTATTGCAAGGTGGCGATCGCATAGTCACTCAAGCCACTTTACAACTCGCGCCAGGTGCAGACCCAGCAAAAGTTGTGGCAATCACCAGAGAACACAAAAAGCATCGCTTGAGCACCCAACCATACAACTTCCCCAGTTGTGGAAGTGTGTTCCGCAATCCCAAACCTTACAGTGCTGGCTGGTTAATTGAACAAACTGGTCTGAAAGGCTACCAAATTGGTGGAGCGCAAGTAGCACAACTCCATGCTAATTTTATTGTTAACCGTGGTGGAGCAAAAGCTAGTGATATCTTCTGTCTCATTCGCCACATTCAACATCAAGTACAAGAACGTTGGTCTATTAATTTAGAACCAGAAGTCAAAATGCTCGGAGAGTTTCAAGGTGCTTGTGGATAGGGAATGGGGAGTAGGGAGTGGTGAGTGGGGAGTGGGGAATGGGAGAGATGAGGGGGATGAGGAAGAATTATAGGACTTACGCAAAAATTGCTAAAAAGCTTAATTTCTCGAACCGCCAAGACGCCAAGAGCGCCGAGAATTCGTAGAGTGTGCGTAAGTCCTAAATTAATAACCAATGTGCAATTCCCAATGCCTAATGCCCAATCCCCTATTCCCTACTCCCTACTCCCCACTCCCCATTCCATAACGCATTAATTATTGGTAAAAAAAGAGGCAAATTACTTACCGCATCTATAATTGAATTTGATTTGTTATTCAACGCATACGCGTAAAACTAATTATGACAGGTAAAGGACAAGGATTCGGCTTTGGCTTAGGAAAAATGAAAGAATTGGCTGACGCTTTTAAGAAAGCGCAGCAAGTTCAAGAGGGCGCAAAGCGACTCCAAGAAGAATTGGAGCAAATGGAGATTCTAGGAGAATCTGGCGGTGGTCTGGTGAAGGTGATTGTCAGTGGTAATCAAGAACCCAAGCGGGTAGAAATTTCTCCAGATGCTTTAGGAGAAGGTGCAGAAGTACTTTCTGATCTGGTGACAGTGGCAATGAAAGAAGCCTACAACAAATCTACAGCAACAATGCGGGAACGTATGGAAGAATTGACCAGTGGACTAGAACTTCCTGGATTTTAGTCATTAGTCATTAGTCATTGGTCATTGGACAAAGGACAAATGACTATTGACAAAGGACAAAGAATATCTATGGCTTACAAGTTGCTATTTGTCTGCTTAGGTAATATCTGCCGATCGCCATCGGCAGAAAACATTATGAATCATCTAATTGAGCAGGCTGGCTTAAGCGAACGCATACTCTGTGACTCTGCTGGTACATCTAGTTATCACGTTGGTAGCCCACCTGACAGACGCATGAGTGCTGCGGCTGCGACAAAGTTGGGAATTAAACTACGTGGTCGAGCACGCCAGTTTCAAAAGTCAGACTTTCAAGACTTTGATTTCATTTTAGCGATGGATCAAGAAAATTATGAGAACATCCTCACTCTTGATCAAACTAAGCAGTATCAGCATAAAGTACGTTTGATGTGCGAGTTTTGCTCTCGACACACCCTGAAGGAAGTTCCAGATCCCTATTACGGTGGTCAAGAGGGATTTAATCGGGTTATTGATTTACTGATCGATGCTTGTGAAGGTCTGCTGACAAAAGTTAGGAGTTATGAGTTATGAGTTAGGAATTTTAATTCCCCACTTCTGTACAGACGCCATTAATCGCGTCTCTCCTCCTCACTTTTTTATTCCACCAAACCATGCTTTATCGCAAAACGCACTAATTCCGCTCGGTTGCTGGTTGAGGTTTTTCTCAATAAACTGCTAACATACTTTTCCACTGTGCGAGGACTTAGGTGTAGCTGATGACCCATTTCGGCATTAGAAAGACCATGAGTCAATAACTCTAAGACTTCCTGTTCTCTATGAGTTAGGGATGAGTGCAACTGGGATTTCTGAATTTGAGTGGAAAGAGAATTATGGGCATCCACCGCTTTTGTCGAGGCGGAAATGCCCAAACTCTCTTTATGAGAAAACCGATACTCCGATTGAATAATTTGCGATCGCTCCAAAAGATTGCGGATTGCTGCTGCTAACTCTTCCAGTTCAAAAGGCTTGGGTAAGAATAAATCGCACCCTGACTGGTAGCCCAAAATTCTTTCCTGGGTCTTAGTTCGGGCTGTTAATAAAATTACAGGTAATAACCGAAACACTGGTTGTTGACGTACCCGGCGCACTAATTCGTAGCCATTCATCTGTGGCATCACGATATCCGTGACAATTAAATCTGGATGATGTTCATCCACCATAGCCAAAGCCTCTTGACCGTCATTAGCCGTAATCACCGAGTAGCCAGACAGTTCAAGATAGTCACTAACAGACAGGCGAGTGCCCAAATCATCATCCACTACAAGGATCGTCAAGGGCATGGACAATACACCCCTAGCATTTTTTTACTCAGAAATTTGCTTTTACGCGCTTCATCAATGAACACAGACAATAATATTCTTATGTCTCATACTATGACAGGATTACCACCTAATGATGTTTTTAGGGATGATTTATAAAGAAAATCTTAAATCCTTAGAAAGGGTTAAAGAAGTGTAACTCACCTTTGACTCGCTCTCTTTGGGAGGCATAGAGAGCTTTGTCGTTTGTAACAACTCATCAATAAAGCACAGTAAATACTACCATAGTGTAAATTAATATTAACTTAATAAATAATTTAATAAAAGCTAAGTAGGAATAAATATCTGTTATTTTTTGTTCTTTGTAATTAATTTTTAGCTAATCACTAATGATTATTGGTATCATCCCAATTCTTTATAAAACTACACAAAATCAAACTAGGTAAGACTTAGGGCTTAAGCCTCAAGTCTTACCTAACTCACAGGTTATCGGTATCATATAACTTAAAGTTGCCAGAAAACTCTTAATTGTGAACTGATAAAAGCTAAATTAGTGATATAGAGTTCATAATTTATAGCGGTTCTAAGATAAAGCCTATAATTAACAAAAAATCTAAATAATTTTTTAGGTACATTTAAAGCACACAAAATTATCAATGAGCGACAAGAGCGACAGTTACAAAGTTATTAGCGACAACCGCCAAGCCCGTTATTTGTATGAAATTCTAGAAACTTACGAAGCTGGAATTGAGTTGACAGGAACCGAGGTTAAGTCGATTCGTGCGGGTAAAGTCAATCTCAAAGATGGCTATGCTTTGCTTCGCAATGGTGAAGCATGGTTGATCAATGTCCATATCTCGCCTTATAACGCTAGTGGACAATACTTTAATCATGAACCACGGCGTACACGGAAGCTGCTGTTGCATCGCAAAGAACTCCGCAAGCTAATTGGCACAGTAGAACAGCAGGGTCTAACTTTAATCCCTTTGAAAATGTATCTCAAACGTGGCTGGGTAAAAGTAAGTATAGCCCTTGGCAAAGGTAAAAAGCTCCACGATAAACGAGAAGACCTGAAACGACGCCAAGACCAGCGTGACATTCAACGGGCAATGAAAAACTATTGAGTGTCAGTGTCGCTAAACTACCACACCACAGTGAGAAACCAATTGCTGTAAAAAGCATGTTGTATGTCCATAGCGTGAGTTGTGAAAATTTATAGTTTATAGCCGCAGATTGATTTTCTTAAAGTTGAAAATCGATAAAGTGGTGAGTAACTTCGGATGGCATAAGGAATTGTCACAACTTATGAAAAGTAATTTCATTAGAGCTATTGGTGCTGGCGTTCTCACCTTGAGTATGGGAATTTTACCCTTAACTCTATCCGCACAAGCTCAAACGACAACTGACCCCGGAGCCAATACTGGTTCAGGAACGACCACTTACAATAATGATCGCAACGGTTTTGATTGGGGTTGGCTGGGATTAATTGGTCTAGCTGGTTTGGCTGGTTTGGCTGGTAAAAAGAGTGAGAACCAACCTACTGCTTACCGCGACCCTAATGCTCCAAGCGCCACTACCTACAGAGATTAGTACTGCAAGGCGGAAGTCAAAAGGAGTCAGCCAGGCGTTGGGCGACTTAAAAGCGCTGAAGTAAGTGCCTCTCAAAAGTCAAAAGGCTTTAATTCTCTTGTGCTTTCTGGTTGAACGAAATGTAGGTTTATTTCCGCCCACCTGTACTAGACAATAGAAAATTTTTGAAGTTGTCAGTTGTTCAGTAGAAAAACAACTGACAATTTAATCATGTTAGTTTACTGTTGATTCTAAGTTAGATGAATTTGTCTGGTTTTGAGCTAAAGGTGTCCAATAGCTAGCAATTAAGGCAACTATGAGCCACCAGAGGGTATTAACTTCAGGACGATACCAAACAGTATCTACGGTTCCATGAGCTAGCATCCCCAACAAAATAGCGATCGCTCCAATTAACCAAAATCCTTCTACACTTCTCAATCGTCGCAGTCGTCGCATTTGTATAAATGCCGTGTTAAATGTGACAATTATTAGCCAGAGAAAGCAGGCTAAACCAACAAAGCCAGTTTCTACAGTCACTTCAAACAAAATCGAATAGGCACTCAAAGCAGTGTAACGAGGGCGTTGGTAAAGAGGATAAACTTGATTAAAAGAGTTGTGACCAGGGCCAATGCCGAAAATGGGGCGATCGCGAATCATCTCGAAAACAGCATCCCAAACATTTCGGCGAAAATTATTACTGCTATCTTGACGGTCAGCAAAAATGCTGAACACTCGTAGGCGCACTGGCTCTACAAATATCACTGCTAGCAACAATATACCGATCAAACCTCCTAAAACAATCGGTAGCGACCAGGTACGCCAAAAACGAGGCATTTCCACGCTTTTCCAATAAACTAGCAATGCCATCACAGCCAAAATTGCCACCACTAGCCCAATCCAACCGCCACGACTAAAAGTGAGGATCAGGCAGGCAGTATTGACAATTAACATTGTTAATGCTAAAGCTTTTTTGATCCAACTTTGCCATGCAAAAATTGCTACTAAGCTAAAAATTACTGCTGGTAAAAGGTATCCAGCCAATAAGTTAGGATTGCCTAAATAACTGTAGACTCTGGTAGTTTTAGACAGAGGAGATTCTGGATCAACCCAAGTTGCCAGTGCCGTGGCTCCAAAAAACCATTGCCGCAACCCATATACACTGACAATTAACGATACGTGTAGGTAAAGGATGATAATCCAAGACCGGAGGCGAGGCGACCTCAGTATCCTGGCACAAAGGGCAAATAGCAGCAAATACAAGGTTAACGTTCCCAAGTCGTTAAGTGCGGCTTTTTTCACTGGTGATAATGCCGTTGCGATTGCGGCAACCCCCCAGTAGAGCAACACCAGTAGGTGAATGGGAGTGACTGAGGAGACATTTGCTGGTGTTGCTTCATCAGATAAAGTCAACAACAGCCAAAATGCTACACAAGCCACCAGCAACAAGCCGATCAATGTACTCGAAGTAAAAGGTGCAAGCGCATATACTAAACTGAGTAAAGCAGCTGCTGTCGCATCTCCCCACTGAATCAAGACGCTGGTTTGTCGCCAAGAACTTAACAGTCCCACCAGAAAACGATGTACATAACTGGTAGCAAGGTATTCTTTGAGCGGGAAAGATGATAAAGTAAATCGTTGCCAGACTAAATTCATAAAAAACATTGCGATCAATTAGCCTGCCGACGCAGAACTTGGAATTGATCATAATGCCTATGGCTATAAAAAGATAATAACGAAATTGCAGTTTAGTAATGATGCTCTTATTCATAGCGATCAGCCACTACCTGTAATCTAAAACACTTCAGCTAATACTAAGTGAAGATAGCCGTTGACTAACCCTTCACCTAGTTACTACATAACAAAGCATGAATTTATATTTCCTTATTATTTATAATCCGCACCCTGTTCCCTGCTAGCTGTAATTAGACATCGCTAATTGTTTGTGAAGAAGTCGTCAATTGCAGTGGCAAAGAAAGCACATAACGATATCCTGATTCTGGTGAACCTTGAATCAAAATTTGTCCACTATGCAATTCTGCCAGTTGACAACTTAGCAACAGACCCAAACTTTCACGAGAGATATTTCCATTCGATTTAGCTAAATTTATACCTGAACTAGCAGCAAATAAATTTGAGTGATTCGCACTCAAGTGATTTGAATTATCCACCGCTACTGATGAAATATCTCCTTGCTCCTGGTTTTGTCCATGAGTATTGTAAGTTGCTACTTCACCTGTTAGCTCCAGCAGCGACAAAGAATTGAGACGGAAGTAGGGATCAACTTCAGTAATACCATCCCCTAGCCAAGGGTGGGAAACCCAAATAGTAATGTTGAGCGTATCTTCCTTGTAAGAAACATGAATACGAACAATGCTACCTGTAGCCGAAAGTTGAATCACACTGAAAACCAGGTGATAGAGGATTTGCCGCACCTTGTCTTTATCTAAAGGCCAAATGCGATTGCGTCCTGGTTCTATAGAGAGGCGAATATCTTGTTCGCGGCGATTAGCTGCTTCTTCAAGGGTATTGATAGCTTGTTGACACAGCATTTCGATATCCACAGGAGCTATATTTAGCACAGTTGAATTTTCATCCATAGCTCCTAGTTCGGTAATTTCGTTTACTAAGGAAAGTAAGTACCGACCACTGTGTTGGATAATTTCCAAATATTCTCTCTGCTTAGTCGTCAAAGGCCCATAAATCTCACGTCCTAAAACACTAGCCATACCAAGTACAGATGTTAAGGGCGTGCGTAACTCCTGAGTTAGCTGATCCAAAAGTTCCAGTTTCAGTTCCTTGGTAGAAACAGAGCCGCTATCTGTGGTGGCTGGGGTGATTTTAATTTCAGTATTCCGTTCGTCATTGATTGAAAATATCGGAGCAATTACGGGTGTACTTGATTCGAGTTTCCGTTGCAGAAGTCGGTTACGTTCAAATTCACTCATGCTCCAACGAGCTATGATTTGTAAAAACTCAATGTCTCGGTTTGTAAAATTGCGCGGCACTAAATCCATTACCGCTAATGCACCCAAACAATTTCCCTCAGCATCAATCAGTGGCGCTCCTAAGTAAGCACGAATACCATAATCCTGCACTAACTTGCTGCTAACAAGTACTGGATCTGTCAGGTTATGCGTATCATTAATTACAAATATTTGAAGACTCTCTACTACTTGAGTGCAAAAGGATTCCCGACGTGACAGTTGGCGGCTTTGTGCTAAATGATTCATTAGCCCCAGCCTAGATAAGCCCACCGCCGACTTGAACCAGTGACGTTCTTGATCCACAAATCCCAATATGGAAATTGGTGCTTCCAAAAAGTGGGCAGCAGTCTGTGTGGCTTCTTCAAAAACCGGAATCGTCTCTGGTTGCCGCAAACCTAAATCTGACAAAGCTTTAAGGCGTTGTTGTTCTCTTGATTCATGAGAGTCCCAACCATCCTTTAGAGCAAATAATTTATTTTCAGGCTCTACCATTGCCACTGCTACCTTAATAATTTCTCGATACTGTAATTGATATAAGCCCTATCTGGGTTATCAATTGCTATTTTTAAGCATTCCCTAATTTTGCCTCTGACAAACAAATTTGGAGCAAAAATTTTTTATCTCTGACATTAAGTCGGTTATTGGTGCTGAATATTCTTTATCTAACGCTGGTGTAGCCTTTATTGCTTGGGATTTTATAGCCAGACTGCGTTAGATTTAGATTCAGCCAGGGTAAGCTAATGCTAAGGATACAATACAAAGGGGCTGTCATTCTTTATGTACAGAAGGAAAAATTCTGACTGGTATATTAAAGGTAAATTTACTGAGTAACTTATAATCATGTAGCTTTTATAGCAATTATTACTTATAACAGCTAGCACTAATGGCGGACAATCCTAGATACTTTATATAAGTCTCGATTCAATAGATTAAACCTAATACAATTTTATGCTGAAATTGTGCAGGCTTTTTTATTTTTTCCATCCGAGGAAATATTTTTTTGAGGACAATTGGTAATGAATAAAATGACCATTAGAGTACCTTTTGTAGACTTGAAGTTACAACACGAACCAATTCAAACGCAATTGCAAGATGCAATCCAATCTGTATTGGAACAAGGAGATTTTATTTTAGGGCAAGCAGTCTCAGATTTTGAAGCAGCATTTGCAACAGCGTCTGGTGCAGCTTATGGAATTGGTGTTGCATCAGGAACAGATGCGATCGCTCTCGGATTGCAAGCGTGTAATATTGGCGCTGGTGATGAAGTGATTTTACCAGCAAACACTTTTATCGCAACCTTGATTGGGGTACAACGGGCTGGCGCGAAGCCAATTTTGGTAGATTGCGATCGCCAAACAGCTTTAATTGACTTAAGAAAAGCAGCAAAGGCAATTACGCCTCATACCAAAGCAATTATCCCTGTACATCTCTATGGTCAAATGGTATTACCAAGTGAACTATTGAATTTTGCTGATACCTACAAATTACTAATTTTTGAAGATGCTGCACAAGCACACCTTGCCCAAAGAGACGGATATCACGCTGGTTCAGTCGGAATAGCAGCAGCTTTTAGTTTCTATCCCAGCAAAAATTTGGGAGCATTTGGGGATGGAGGAATGCTGCTGACACGAGATTTAGATGTAGCTCAAAAGATGATGCGCTTGCGAAATTATGGTGCATCGCAAAAGTATTTTCATACTGAACCAGGTACAAATAGCCGCTTGGATACTTTACAAGCAGCAGTTTTGCACCAAAAATTACCATATTTGTCACAATGGAATCGCGCTCGCTTGACTATTGCCCAACAGTATGATAAAGAACTAGCACCCTTGGCAAATGCTGGTATTATCCCTATAGAAAACCAAAGTGATACAGGCCATGTGTATCATCTATATGTCATTAGAGTTGATGATTCTTGTCCCATAGAACGCCAGCAACTCCAAGAAAAACTTACAGCAGTAGGAATCCAAACTGGCATTCATTACCCAATTCCTTGTCATCTCCAACCGGCATTCACCAACTTAGGCTATCAGCCTGGAGATTTTCCCCAAGCAGAAAAATTGTCAAAAGAAATATTATCATTACCGATGTATCCTGGTTTGACCAGTAGCCAAATTAAAGAAGTTATAACAGCGATCGCTCATGCAGTCTCAACTTCTAAAACAGATAAACCATCTCATGCTGACCTTGGTAGCGTGGTAGCCTGAAGTTAATTCATACCTAATGTGCATCTAACAATAAGACATTAGTCATTTGTACTATCTCTCAAATTAATCACCAATGACTAATGACCAATGACTAATGACCAAAGTTTTTGAATTACTGAAAATCATGGTACTCCCGCAACAGGTTAAAAACAGAAACGCCTCAGAATTAATAAATCTAGCTATTTTAGGCGTTTTGCTGCTGCTTTATGCTCCTATATTGCTACATTGGTTGGATGGTTGGCTAAACAAAAATATCAGTACAGAACACGAATATTTCAGCCACGGAATCATTGGTTTACCATTTGCCGCTTATCTGGGCTGGATGAACCGGAAAAAGTGGAAACGTTTACCAGATACGATCCATCCTTTGGGTCCCGTTTTATTGTTATTCGGGGCAGTGTTTTATCTTAGTGGTGTTACAGAGTGGGTTAACCTTTCCTTGCCCGTTATACTAGCAGGATTATGCTTGTGGTTTAAGGGAATACCAGGTTTGCGATCGCAAGGATTCCCCCTGATACTAGTATTTTTGGCAACCCCAACGGCAGTACCCTATCTCATTGCTCCCTATACCTTGCCTCTTCAAAGCTTTATTGCTGGCACAGCAGGCTTTATACTGAATCAATTTGGTATGGACGTAACCGTAGATGAGATAAATCTCTACGTGGGAGGACGGATTGTAGAAGTTGCCCCCTATTGTGCAGGGCTGAAAATGTTGTTTACTACTCTCTACGTCGGCTTGATGCTGCTTTATTGGACAGATGCTTTGTCTTCACGTCGCACAGTTATAACGTTTTTATCTCTTGCTGCGATCGTTAGTACTTGTGCCAATATCATTCGTAATACATTACTGACTTTCTTTCACGGCACAGGTCAAGAAGCGGCTTTTAGATGGCTACATGAGGGTTGGGGTGGTGACCTCTATTCAGCTTGTATGTTGGTGTCATTAGTGCCCTTACTGAATTGGATTAATAGCTATTTTTCAGCATCAGAAACTCAGCAAGAAGGGGAAAGTCATTAGTCATTGGGCATTGGGCATTGGGCATTGGGCATTGGGCATTGGGCATTGGGCATTGGGCATTGGTTATTAATTCTTGTCCCTCATCCCCCTCATCCCCCTCACTTCTTCACTCCCCTGCTTCTTCTCTACTGATAAATATTACCTCATGGTGTGGTTTTATGAAGTAAAATTTTGCCTAAGTATTATAAATTTTACTGATGATTTCTTTCTCCAAGTTTTTTAAGGAAAACCAATTGAGTCAGGTGGCAGCACTTTTGTTATTGCTACTCTTGTTGGCAATCGGAGGGGTTCCCGGATACCTGACAGGACACTGGCAATGGAAACAGCCGCCACCTGTTACCACCCTCAAGGAGTTAAAACAGATCCGCCATGCTGGGTTAGCCCTTCCTGGTTGGCAAACTATTGAACAAGCAGAACAGCAAATTGGCGAACATAAATGGTCTTTGCAGGTAATTAAAAAAGAAGGTTCCGAATCCCAGGCAATCCTGCTTTTGCTGCCGCAAAATGGGCCTATGGATCAACCAGAGGTAGAGTGGACAGACGTTAACGGCTGGGGAAGATCGCGCTGGGGAAAGTGGGATATAGCTCAATATCGTTCTGCTGAATTTACCGTGAAACCGCCTGCAAAGTTGACATCTAAGGTTGAAATAAAAGTAGAAGCTAGGTTCTTTCGCGCCGTCACACCACAGCAAACCTTCGCTGTCTTGCAATGGTACGCTATGCCAGACGGCGGAACTCCATCACCTTTCCACTGGTTCTTGGCAGATCAATTGGCCCAGTGGCGTAAGCAACGCACTCCTTGGGTGGGTGTGAGTATTCTGATTCCAATAGAACCTTTAGGGCAGGTAGAAACATCTTGGACTTTAGCACAGTCTATTGGAGAAACAGTGCAAGCTAAATTGATGGCAGACTCTTTGTAGAGTCTGTTATAAATGCATTTGTCCACAGATTCTTCAGTTGTATCTCTATAATCGCGTCCAGGTTAAAAATATGATGTTATAAATTAAAATTGGCAAAAATTTTCTACTTTTTGTTGGTAAAATACTTGCAGATAAAAGAAACGTTTAGAATATTTTTAGAGTAAAATTACCACTCGGCGCGACTAATTTTTATCTAAGTTTTCCTGCACCGATGTTCATAGATCAAAGTTCTTATATGCGTGCATTCAGCGCCTTGTGTTTTGTCAGTCTTCAAGTAGGAGTTTTCTTAACAGCACCTATCCAGCTTGTTGTTGCCCAGCCTTTTCCACCTCAAGGACAATTACCAAGGCAACCCCCTGCGCCTGTACCAGGTACTGAGGTTGTACCTCTAGGTGCAAATAACGAAATTTCCCCCCAACTTAGCCGCTATCTCTTGGGGCCAGGAGATACAATTGGTGTTGTGCTTCAGCGTCCTCCTGGCCCGTACCGCTTAGGAATAGGAGATGGAATTAGCGTTTCGGTGCAGCGCTTTCCAGATTTGAGCTTTCAAGCTTTAATCAACCCAGAAGGTAACATTGTGGTGCCGCTACTGGGAAAAGTTTCTTTACAAGGTTTGACTTTGGAAGAAGCTCAAGAGAAAATTCGCTTAGGTTTAAATCGTTATGTAGTTGATCCAGTAATAGTTTTAGCCTTGGCAACGCAGCGTCAAGACTTAAGTTTTCAAGCTGTAATTAGTCCAGAAGGCAACATTGTAGTGCCACAAGTGGGAACGGTGTCATTACAAGGCTTAACTTTGGAAGAAGCTCAAGAAAAAATTCGCTTGGGTTTAAGTAGCATTTTACCCGATCCAATCGTAGTAGTATCTTTGGCAGGAACGCGACCAGTTCAAGTTACCATTAGTGGGGAAATATTTCGACCTGGAATTTATCCGATTAATTCAACAACACCGCGCGTTGCTGATGCCTTACTAATATCTGGTGGTTCAACTTTGAATGCAGACCTGCGACAAGTGCAAGTACGCCGGAAGTTAATTGATGGTTCTGTGATTTCACAAACTATTGATTTATATGCAGCACTGCAAAATGGCGGTTCAATCCCCAATTTACGCTTACAAGACGGAGATGCGATACTCGTTCCCCGTCGTGAAGTTGGTAATAATGATGATTATGACCGCAATTTGGTAGCACGTTCATCCTTGTCCACACCACAGATTAGAGTCCGGATTTTAAACTACGCTGCTGGAGGTCTTGCCATTCAATCACTACCTAACGGGAGTACCTTTGTAGATGCTTTGGGAGGAGTAAATCTCGACACTGCTAATCTCCGAGATATCGCTTTGGTTCGCTTTGATCCTGAACGAGGTAAAGCTGTTACCCAGAAACTTGATGCGAAAAAAGCTTTAGGAGGCGATGCATCTCAAAATGTGGCCCTTCAAGATAATGATGTTCTGGTTGTTGGTCGGAACCTCATCGGTAGAATTACTAATTTCTTGACTACCATTACTCAACCCTTCTTTAATGTCCAGTCCTTTCTCCGATTTTTTGACGACTTCGGTGGCAGGTAAAATTAGTAGCTCTCACCTCTTCGCTGATTGTTACTAGGATGTGAAAGAGGAGAAAATGAGGGTGATAAATATAAAGCTGATAACTGATAACTGATTCTATATGCCCTTGCCATGACTCCACCAATTGTTAAACGCTATCTTATTGCTTTTGAAAAATACAAGTGGATTGGACTAGCTAGTTTTGGTTTAGTCGTAGTGGGGTCAACAGTAGTGGCTATGCAGCCAGAGCCACAGACTAACTACATAGCATCTGCCGCACTTACCTATGCTGGTCCACCAGTTTCTTTTTCTGCAACTGGTAGTCAAATCCAACAGCAAGGAAAGGAACTAAATGAGGATGTTTTATTATCAAACCAGATACTTGCCACAGTGGCAGAGAAAGTAAATATCAAACCGAAACAACTTGGTTCAAGTATTGTCCTTTCTCTACCTAAAAAAAATCCCAAGACTGGAGATTTAGAAACGAGTACCTTTGAACTGAAATATGTAGATAGTGACCCCAAACGGGCCATAGAGGTCTTAACTGAATTGATGCAATCAATGATTAAGTTGAGCAGTGACATCAATACTGGGCGATTACAAGCAATTATTGAAAAGATTAATGAGCGCTTACCACAAGCTAAACGGGAATTGCAAATTGCCGAAAAGAAACTGGAACAATATGATCGCATAGAGAGAACGGCGATATTAGCGGCGGAGAATGGCAGCTTATTAAGCGCTGTTACTGCCAGCCAAAATCTCCAACGGCAAATTCAATTAACTATTTCTGGGGTTGATGCTCAAGTTAAGAGTTTACAAAATAAGTTAGGCTTAACAGTCGGACAGGCTTATATTTCTTCTGCTTTAAGTGCCGATCCAATTATTGGTAACTTGCGATCGCAAATTTATCAAAGTGAGTCACAAATCGCCTTACTTAGGAAAGATTTACGGCCGGAACACCCAACGATGGTTCAGTTGCAGCGTCAGAAACAAGCTGCTGAGGAATTGCTGCAACAACGGGCTGCGGAGGTATTAGGTGGCGATGGAACGGCGGCTCCGCTTCAGGGTAGTGTTGCCGGGATTCGCGCCCAAAGTAGCTTAGATCCGGCTCGCCAGCAATTGGCAAACCAAATGGTGTCTTTGCAAACCCAACGGGAAACGCTGCAACAACAACTAGCTCAAGAAATCCAACAAGAAGCGCGACTACGGCGAGAGTATTCTTTAATACCCAATAAGCAATTAGAGCGATCGCGTTTAGAACAAGAGGTTGGACTTAAAAAAGCTATCTATGATCAAATGCAGGCGAAGCTAACCGATGCCAAAACCGCAGAGGCAGAAACTACCAGCAGCCTTAGCATTGCCAGACGCCCTACAGCGACTGCCGACGTAAAACCACCTAAGAGTGTACCTGTAACCCTTGCTGTGGGTAGTTTATTAGGTGTGTTGATTGGTGGCGGGGTGATATTCTTATTAGGAGCGCTGGAAGGTACTTTCAAAACCAGGGAGGATATCCGCGAGAGCCTCAAGCAACGGGAAGTGGCACTGTTGGGAGAATTACCTTTAATGCCAGTTGATGATTTGCCTCAAGATGCAGTGCCTGTAGTACTTTCTGCTGATTCTCCTTATTTAGAATTTTATGAGAAAGTCCGTAGTAATCTGCGCCGGATTGGTGGTAAAGCCTTAAAGGTGGTTTTGATTACTAGCACCAGTAACCTAGAAGGTAAAACAGCAAGTGCTTATAACTTGGGTATAGCTTCAGCTCGTGCTGGTAAAAGAACCTTGATTATTGAAACAGATTTGCGATCGCCTTCCCGTTGTGCATCACTGAATGTAATTCCTGACCCCGACGCCACTATTGAACCCCTGCGTTACTACGCTAACTTAAGTGAATGTATTCGTTTAGTTCCTCATGTAGAAAATTTATACATAATACCTAGTCCTGGTCCTGTGCGTCAATCCGCCGCTATTCTTGAATCTAGCGAAATGCGGCGCCTGATGGAGGATGTCCGCGAACGTTTTGATTTAGTTATCTTAGATACTAGCTCTCTCAGCATATCTAATGACCCTTTGTTAATCCAACCCTACAGCGATGGCATGGTACTTGTGGCACGACCACACTATACACAAGAGAACATGTTAGGTGAAGCTATTGATCAATTGGTTGAATCGGAACTGGGGTTATTGGGGGCAATTATCAATGGCGCTGATATCATTGTTTCTTTACCTGAACAAGTCGTAGAATCATCAACATTTACATCTAAAACAGAAGAATCAGAAGAACTTTCAGCAAGTGCCAACAAAAACTAATATATTTCCCAAATAGGGAATAGTTTTGGGCGTTGCTGAATCCAAGTATGAATCATGCGATCGCTGCAATCCGACAAATGCCACTCAACATGTGCGGCGCTGAACTAAAGGAGAGAGACTTTGAATTTTCACCCTTACCGCATCAGAAAGGGGGTTAGGGGGTTATGTTTTTCGCTAAGGTTTGTAATGAGCAATTCAGAAAAATCATTGCGATCGCTTAATCATGTTAGATTATAGTTTGTTGTTTCTCTCAAACACAAAATTCGAGACTTTCCTACCCATCTCCTCATTCTGGGAATGAAAAAAAAGAACTGAAAAGTTAAATTTTTTGAAAATTATGTGCAGAAACACATCTATGACTACTAGCTTATATGGCTTGCCAGACAAGGCTTAAAGGCATAATTGAATATCATTGTCAAAGAAAAATTAAAAGAATATGAAGTGCATTTTTACCCTCAAAAAAATGATATGTTAGATACAGAATTCAATTTCATGCGTTTATGGAGTAGAACAATATAGATTAGTTCAGTTTTTCACCCTCAAACCCTTGGTATTTCTTGCTTGTAACGCAAATTGAGGGCAATATGAGTACACATTTAAATAACCAAAACCCAGTTGCAAATAGATTAAATTCTTTGCTGGGATTGGATTGTGGCTGAGTACAAAGAAATCCTGAACCCCTATCTATAAACACTAGAACCCCAACCAAAAAAGACTAGAACCCCTACCTGAAAAAAACTTTTTTAATTCTTGTAATGCTTGAAGGATTAGGGTTTTTAGTATTTGAGTACAAATGTAATAAATCCAATAAATTCTATCCTAGAGAGACGCACCGTTTGGCTAGGAGACGGCTGCTATAAATCTTATATCGCCAATCACCTAACGCTCTGAAACAAACAAAGCGAAAAGTGAGTGGAGGGATGACATGCACCAAGCCTGAAGTGAAGAGAAGTCGCGGCTGTAAGCACAAATTCTACCCAAGAACCGAACCTTGACACACCAGCCGAACATCACATATCTATCGCCTGCCTTACTTGAAAACAAGTTGCCCGAACCCAAGGGTTTGCAGGTAGTGTGAAAGACGCGACTTCAATTCCTGGGCATAGAGAGTGGCAACAGCATCTCCCACAGTGGCAGCCAAGTCCACCGACCTTTTGCGAAACTCAATGACATCACCGTCTACACGACTCCTCAACTCCAACGCTACGGAATCGACAACCCAAGCAAAATCCGGTGGTTGCGGCTGCGACAGCACCACCAGCACCACCGTGGAAAGGGACGAAAAGCTCCAAGAACGCATTGCTAAACATCCCTGCTACAGCGAAGACGCTCATCACCACTACGCCCGGATGCACGTTGCAGTTGCTCCCGCTTGCAACATTCAATGCAACTATTGCAACCGCAAATATGATTGCGCTAACGAAAGCCGTCCTGGAGTAGTTAGCGAATTGCTAACACCAGAACAAGCAGCACACAAAGCTTTAGTCATTGGTGGCAAGATTCCCCAAATGACAGTTGTGGGAATTGCCGGCCCTGGCGACCCTCTGGCGAACCCAGAAAAAACCTTCCGCACATTTGAGTTGATTGCAGAGCAAGCACCAGACATCAAGCTTTGCTTATCAACCAATGGTTTAATGCTGCCCGACTACATCGATCGCATTAAACAATTAAATATAGATCACGTTACGATCACCATTAACATGGTAGATCCAGAGATCGGTGCTAAGATTTATCCTTGGGTTCACTACAGACGCAAGCGTTACAAAGGTCTTGAAGGTGCGAAAATCCTCCACGAAAGACAGATGGAAGGATTGCAAGCCCTGAAAGATGCTGATATCTTGTGCAAGGTTAACTCCGTGATGATTCCCGGAATTAATGATCAGCACTTAGTTGAAGTGAATCGAGTCATTCGTGAAAAAGGTGCATTCTTGCACAACATCATGCCATTGATTTCTGCACCAGAACATGGCACACACTTTGGTTTAACCGGTCAACGCGGCCCCACACCCAAAGAACTCAAAGAAGTTCAAGACAACTGCTCTGGTAACATGAAAATGATGCGTCACTGTCGCCAGTGTCGTGCCGATGCAGTCGGATTATTGGGAGAAGACCGCAGCCAAGAATTTTCCAAAGAGAAATTCTTGGAAATGACTCCAGAATATGACATGGAGCAACGCGCTACCGTTCACGAAGGAATTGAGAAGTTTAAAGAAGAACTTAAAGTAGCCAAAGATAAGGCGCTAGCTGGTAAGAAAATTGCCAATAGTCCGAAAGTTTTAGTTGCAGTAGCAACCAAAGGCGGCGGATTGGTTAACCAACACTTCGGTCATGCAAAAGAATTCCAAATTTACGAAGTGGGTGGAGACGAAGTTCGCTTTGTCAGCCATCGCAAAATTGACCAATACTGCCAAGGTGGATACGGCGAAGAAGCTTCTTTTGAGCATATTATGAAAGCGATCGCAGATTGCAAAGCAGTTTTAGTCTCCAAGATTGGTAACTGTCCTCAAGAAAAATTGCAAGAAGCTGGAATAAAGACTGTTGAAGCTTACGACGTGATTGAAAAGGTTGCTTTGGAGTTCTACGAGCAATACGTTAAGGAATTAGGGAATTAGGGAATAGGGCATGGGGCATGGGGCATGGGGAATAGAAGAAGAATTATCCCTAATGCCGCCACTCGCCTCCCACCTATGGCACTGTCTCCCCGATGCCCAATGCCCAATGCCCAATGCCCTTTACCTAAAAAGGAGAATAAATCATGGCTTACAAAATTCTTACTAGCCAGTGTATTTCCTGCAATCTCTGTCTAACGGCATGTCCCACAAATGCAGTAAAACTGGTTGACGGACAGCACTGGATTGACCCTGAACTTTGTACAAACTGTATTGGTAGTATTCACACCGTGCCTCAGTGTAAAGCTGGTTGTCCCACGTGCGACGGTTGCGTTAAGCAGCCTAGCGATTATTGGGAAGGCTGGTTTGCTAATTACAACCGCGTAGTCGCTAAATTAACAAATAAACAAGATTACTGGGAACGTTGGTTTAATTGTTATTCCCAGAAATACTCTGAACAGTTGCAAAAGCGTCAATCCCAATCGGTGGGTTCTGAAGCTTAATTAAATAATTTGTAATTCTTAATTGAAGACAACAATGCAAAATAACTGCATCTATCTCGATAATAATGCCACCACTAAGGTAGACCCAGAAGTTATAGAGGTAATGCTACCTTACCTGACAGATTATTACGGCAATCCCTCCAGTATGCATACCTTTGGTGGGCAAGTCGGTAAAGCAGTGAGAACAGCAAGAGAACAACTTGCAGCCATCCTGGGAGCCGATGAGTCAGAAATTGTCTACACAAGTTGTGGAACTGAGGGAGATAACGCCGCCATTCGAGCCGCACTGTTGGCACAACCAGAAAAGCGACATATCGTCACTACCCAAGTTGAACATCCAGCAGTACTCAATGTCTGCAAACAATTAGAAACCCAAGGTTATAGTGTTACCTATCTATCAGTAAATCATCAAGGGCAGCTGGATCTAGATGAACTAGAAGCTTCCTTGACGGGTAACACCGCCCTGGTGACAATTATGTATGCTAATAACGAAACCGGCACGATTTTCCCGATTGAGCAAATTGGGTTGCGCGTCAAAGAATATGGTGCTATCTTCCATGTAGATGCGGTGCAAGCAGTGGGAAAAATCCCCTTGAATATGAAGACTAGCACGGTGGATATGTTAACCTTGTCTGGTCACAAGCTGCACGGGCCGAAAGGAATTGGTGCTTTATATATTCGGCGCGGAGTTCGGTTCCGTCCCTTCATGATTGGGGGACACCAAGAACGCGGACGTAGAGCGGGAACAGAGAATGTTCCAGGAATTATTGCCTTGGGCAAAGCTGCGGAACTAGAACTGTTACACTTAGAAGAAGCGACTGCAAGAGAAAGAAAACTGCGCGATCGCTTGGAACAAACTTTACTCGCTAAAATCCCCGATTGTGTCGTTAACGGTGACGTTACGCAGAGATTGCCCAACACCACCAATATCGGCTTTAAGTACATCGAAGGTGAAGCAATCCTACTGTTATTGAACAAATACGGTATCTGTGCATCATCCGGTTCTGCTTGTACCTCCGGTTCTCTAGAACCTTCTCACGTCCTGCGGGCAATGGGCTTACCCTATACAACTTTGCACGGTTCAATTCGCTTCAGTCTTTGTCGCTACACCACCGAAGCCGAAATTGATCGAGTGATAGAGGTAATGCCCAGTATTGTAGAGCGTTTACGCGCCCTCTCACCTTTCAAAAATGATGACGCGGGTTGGTTGCAAGGACAAGAACAAGCACTGGCACATCGTTAGGGACTAGGAATAAATGGGAAAAGGTTAAAGGGTAAAGGGTAAAGGAATGATTTTTCCCCTTCCCCCTTCCCCATTACCCCTTTCCCAATCCCCCCACTCATAACTCAGCACTCAGCACTCAGCACTTAATAATATGTGGGACTACACTGATAAAGTATTAGAACTGTTTTACGATCCCAAAAATCAGGGAGCAATCGAAGAAACGAGCGAAGCTGGAGTTAAGGTTGCAACGGGTGAAATCGGTAGCATTGCTTGCGGTGATGCTCTGAGATTGCACCTGAAAGTGGAAGTAGAATCTGATAAGATTTTAGATGCTCGCTTTCAAACCTTTGGTTGTACTAGTGCGATCGCATCTTCTAGTGCATTAACCGAAATGGTCAAAGGTTTAACCTTAGATGAAGCTTTGAAAGTGTCCAACAAAGACATTGCAGATTACCTGGGTGGTTTACCAGAAGCAAAGATGCACTGCTCTGTTATGGGGCAAGAAGCCTTAGAAGCCGCTATCTATAACTATCGTGGCATACCTCTAGCTACCCACGATGATGACGATGAAGGCGCGTTAATTTGCAGTTGCTTTGGCATCAGCGAGTCCAAAATTCGCCGCGTGATTTTAGAAAATCATCTCACGGATGCCGAGCAAGTAACAAATTATGTAAAAGCTGGTGGCGGATGCGGTTCCTGTCTGGCGAATATCGATGATATTATTAGATCAGTTCAACAGGAATACGCCTCACCTGCTCTCAACAATTACGGCGTACAAGTTGCCACAGAAATTGTTAATTCAAAGCAACGATCGCTAACAAACGTGCAAAAGATTGCTCTAATTCAAAAAGTTCTCGATGAAGAAGTCAGACCCGTACTGATTGCAGACGGGGGAGATGTAGAACTCTATGATGTAGAAGGCGATCGCGTTAAAGTTGTACTGCAAGGTGCTTGCGGTTCCTGTTCTAGTAGTACAGCAACTCTAAAAATTGCGATCGAAGCCAGATTACAAGATCGTGTCAGCAAGAGCCTTGTAGTCGAAGCAGTTTAGGAATTGCTGTAGGACTTAACGTAATCTACAAATACGCTCTAATATGCATTCAGCCAGGAACAGAAAGTAGGATTTGAACCATATAATTGTCTCCACATCAATGCTTCAATCCTACCGACAACCAATAGCTAAATTAGCTATGACGGCTAACAGCATATAGGCTTCATACATTAAGCGCCTACTTGCAAATTTCATCATCCAACTCGCTTCAAAGGAACAGGATATGAGCACATTGTACGACAACATTGGTGGACAACCAGCTATTGAACAAGTAGTAGATGAACTCCACAAACGCATTGCCACAGACAGCCTCCTCAGTCCCATTTTTGCTGGTACAGATATGGCGAAGCAACGCAATCATCTAGTTGCTTTCTTAGCTCAAATATTTGAGGGGCCAAAGCAATACGGCGGTCGTCCAATGGACAAAACCCACGCAGGATTGAATTTACAGCAACAACACTTCGATGCGATCGCCAAGCATCTCGGTGAAGCAATGGCTGTGCGTGGAGTGTCAGCAGAAAACACCAAAGCTGCACTAGATCGCGTCACAAATATGAAGGGCGCTATTTTGAACAAGTAATAGGACTTATGCATTGATTGTTGACAAATAGCAACATCAAGTCCTATTGAATCTTGCAAGCTGAAACACATTATGACGTATTTGTAAATCGCGTAATTTTCTTTGTTCTTTGTCAAAACAAATGACAAAGGACAAAGGACAAAAAACCAAAAGAAAAAAAATTTTAACGAGGAAGATCGATGTACTTACTTTCAATAATTTTAGCTGTGGAGCGATCGCCCCCAGCAGGCATTTATGCCAACGCTACCAACGATGCTCTACACGCGCTCACTACTGTCGCTCAACTGGCGTGAACGCAACTGACAAACGCACAGACCCACCAACCAACCAATTGCAGGGAAACAATAACCATGACAGACGATAACATTAGACAGATAGCTTTCTACGGTAAAGGTGGTATCGGTAAATCTACCACCTCTCAAAACACCTTGGCAGCTATGGCAGAAATGGGTCAACGCATCCTCATCGTCGGTTGCGACCCTAAAGCTGACTCCACCCGTTTGATGCTGCACAGCAAAGCTCAAACAACCGTTCTTCACCTCGCCGCAGAACGTGGTGCAGTAGAAGATATCGAACTCGAAGAAGTAATGCTAACCGGTTTCCGTAACGTTCGTTGCGTAGAATCTGGTGGTCCAGAACCCGGTGTAGGTTGCGCCGGTCGTGGTATCATCACCGCCATCAACTTCTTAGAAGAAAACGGTGCTTACCAAGACCTAGACTTCGTATCTTACGACGTATTAGGTGACGTTGTGTGCGGTGGTTTCGCAATGCCTATCCGTGAAGGTAAAGCACAAGAAATCTACATCGTGACATCAGGTGAAATGATGGCGATGTATGCTGCTAACAACATTGCTCGTGGTGTTCTTAAGTATGCTCACACTGGTGGCGTGCGCTTGGGTGGTTTGATTTGTAACAGCCGTAACACTGACCGGGAAATCGAATTAATCGAAACCTTGGCAAAACGGTTGAACACCCAAATGCTTCACTTCGTACCCCGTGACAACATCGTTCAACACGCAGAATTGCGCCGGATGACTGTTAACGAGTACGCACCAGAAAGCAACCAAGCTAACGAATATCGCACATTGGCTACCAAGATCATCAACAACAAAAATCTAGCTATTCCTACACCCATCGAAATGGAAGAACTAGAAGAATTGTTGATTGAATTCGGTATCCTCGAAAGCGAGGAAAATGCTGCGAAGTTGGTAGGTAAGACTGCTGCTGAAGCTCCTGTAGCATAAGTAGCCGCTAATAAATAACGCTTTAGCACAAGGAAAAAGGAAGAGTTCCATATCTTACCTTTTCCTCTCCCTCGCATCTCCCCCCTAACCTTAGAGGGGACTCCTAGTCCCCCTATGCCCCGATCCTTACGAGTCACAGAGGCTAAATATGACACCTCCAGAAAATCAAAACATCATCGAAGAAAGAAAAGAACTAATTAAAGAAGTTCTAGACGCTTACCCCGATAAAGCTAAGAAAAAACGGGAAAAGCACTTAAGTGTATACGAAGAAGGTAAGTCCGATTGCGGCGTTAAGTCTAACATCAAATCCCTTCCAGGTGTAATGACCGCTCGTGGTTGTGCTTACGCCGGTTCTAAAGGTGTGGTTTGGGGTCCTATTAAGGACATGATCCACATCAGCCACGGGCCTGTAGGTTGCGGTTACTGGTCTTGGTCTGGTCGTCGTAACTACTACATCGGCACCACAGGTATTGATACCTTTGGTACCATGCACTTCACCTCTGACTTCCAAGAAAGAGATATCGTGTTCGGTGGTGACAAGAAACTTGTCAAGCTAATCCAAGAACTAGATGTACTTTTCCCCCTCAACCGTGGTGTTTCCATTCAATCTGAATGCCCCATCGGTCTAATTGGGGATGACATCGAAGCAGTAGCTCGTAAGACATCCAAAGAAATTGGCAAGCCAGTTGTACCTGTACGTTGCGAAGGCTTCCGGGGTGTTTCCCAATCTTTGGGACACCACATTGCGAACGACATGGTTCGTGACTGGGTGTTCACCAGAGCAGACAAAGCGAAAAAAGACGGTACACTTCAGTTTGAAGGTACTCCTTATGATGTAGCCATCATTGGTGACTACAACATCGGTGGTGATGCTTGGGCTAGCCGCATCCTGTTAGAAGAAATCGGCTTGCGCGTAGTCGCTCAGTGGTCAGGTGATGGCACCATCAACGAAATGTTGATGACCCCCAATGTGAAGATGAACCTCATCCACTGTTATCGGTCGATGAACTACATCAGCCGTCACATGGAAGAAGCTTATGGTATACCCTGTACGAAGTATGATTTAATATATTGTGATACCAGGATTTAGTCCACGTATAACTTTGCTTAATTTAAACATTGTTCTAAATGGACTAAATTTTAAGACACATTTAAGACACAATGAAAAGCAAGGCGCAGGACGTTTTTGAGGATTTCACTCCGCCAGCATCTACCGATGGCAGCTATCTAGGAACGCAGAAACACATGAAGGCTACTCGGCAGCATCTGGAACGCAAATTTGAGAAAGGCTTGGCAGACACTCGGGCCCGTCTAAAAGCCGCTAAGGTCAAAGTTGGTTTGGTCGTGGCACGGGAGACTATTCAATTGCAAGCATCTCTACCTATCAAACCGGGCGATCGCGACACGAAAGGAACTGGTTTTAAGCAGTACAAAATTTCGCTAAATATCCCTGCAAGCTTGGACGGTTTGAGAACAGCTGAGGAAGAGGCAAACGAGCTAGGCAAGCTACTTGCCCGGAAACAGTTTGAATGGACTGACAAATATTTGGGTAAAATCGCTAAGGTCAGCAACAAATCCCAAACCCTTGGTGATGTTTTAGAAGAGTTTGAAACTAAGTATTTCAAAACACGCAAGTTAACAGAAAAAAGTAAACACACCTTTTCCTATTACAAAGACTATTTACGGCGATTGATTGGGCTAGATACTTTATTAACTCAATCGGAGATTGATAAAAAGCTTACAGAATTGACGGGCGATTCCGCCAAATACAGTGCTGTTAAATCATTGAAGGTTTTAAAATCAACCCTTAATTTAACTAGCTTCACTCTCGAAAATTTTAAAGCTACACAACCCAAAAGTCAGGCTAGGGACATTCCCAGTGATGAGGATATCATCAAAAATTATGAATCTTTTCATCAGTACTCTTTGACTAGAAGCCTAACAATTAAAAAAAATTGCTTAGACAGTTGGAAGATGTGGGAATGGGTGTATGGAATGCTTGCTACTTATGGATTACGCCCAAGAGAACTGTTTGTAAATCCTGAAATCGATTGGTGGTTGAATCCTGAAAACAAAGATAATACATGGAAGGTTCACCCAGATACTAAGACTGGTTACAGAGAAACTTTGCCGCTACATCCTGAATGGGTTTACTTGTTTGATTTAAAAAATGTAGAGCCTTTGAAACTGTTAAAAGCTCAAACTGATGACAGAACTAGTTTTACAGATATAAACACTATTCGGGTTAATTGTTCATCCTGGTTTAGACGCGTAAATATTCCGTTTACGCCCTATGACTTACGCCACGCTTGGGCAATTCGAGCGCACATGATGGGCATTCCAATTAAAGCTGCTGCTGATAACTTGGGGCATTCTGTAGAAATTCACACTGAGATTTATCAGAAGTGGTTCAGCTTAGAGAACCGGAAGAAAGTAATTAGGCAGGCAGTGGATAAAAAAGATGATATGGATACGTTGATACAGGAGAATGCACGGCTAAGGGCTGAGGTGGAATATCTCAGGCAAGCTCTGGCACGGCATCAAATCAGTGAGGTGCTGTCTACTTAACTTAACGCAGAGCGTAGTTTATTAGGAGAGGTGCATCTCTTTTATTTAGCTTTTTAAACTGTTAAACTAGTGTTGCTATATTTTTGGGCAATTTATTAGATAAAATACCTATTTTTTTTGCAATTTATGTTAAAAAATAGCCAGAAAAAAATTGTCTATAGTTGATAAAAACGGCATCTAGAGGGAGTTTCACCCGTCTACAGTTTTGCCTACACCTGTAGACAGTGTAGACGCACTCAAACTGCATTGGAACCGCACTTGTCACCGTCAATCGTGGCACTATAACCGCTTTTATCACCGCCGATCGTGGCGTACTTGTCACCTTCTGTTGTCGCGGTGTAGGCGAACTGTAGACGCGTTGAAACCGTGCATAAGTTGACTATAAACCGTGCTTTAATTCCTTGATAAAAGCGTCAATCGCCTTTCCTGCCGTTGATTGCTTACCCACTTTAAGTTTATTCAAAGTGCGATCGCGGGTTAGGATTAACTCTTCATTGCTTAATTGCCCGGTAGCACTATTCTCGGATTCTACCGGGCTTTCAATTTTCCCCGCAGTTCCTCCAGTTGCGCCTCTAATTGCGATCGCACTTCAGCTAGGCTTGCTTCTACTTCTTGCTTAACCAATGATTTCATGTCTACAGGTGTAGACAATTTTCTAGATGTATCTGTAGACAGCCCTAGACATTCTATCATTCTCCTTTGAGCCGTCTGGTTTAATGTTTCACCCTCTATTTGCAATGCTTCTAATACTGCTACAGCCTCATCAGGCAAGCGAAACGAAAATTGTTTGCTAACCATAACCCTGTCCTTGTCTACACTGCCTACAATATTAGATGGTTTCAGCTTCGCTGTCTACAGCTATGTTGACATTGTATTCAAGGTTGTCGTATTCTTAGTGTAGACAGATGAAAACAGGAATTGACTTAGGTTGCAGCGAGTAAGTCGTAGCGTCGTTTCGCTCCCCTAGTAACCACATGGGATGGATAAATCAGTAAACCAAAAAGTTTTTTAGAAGCAAAACCCAAGCAAACATTTCAGCCAAAGCCAGGGATATCACAAAACAACGTTTTGTTGAGCATTTCAGACGATCACTCTAGTTATCTTTAAGCGATCGCTCTAACCCACCTTCCGCACCCTAACTGTCACAAAGGTGTTTTCACTGTTTTTTAGAATAAAACAAAGCTAGTTTATATACTTAATCTCCTTGTTTTAACTGAGATTAAAAATTATGTCAGCATAATTTTTAGCTCAAAACCTGTCAAAAGTTAAGTGATTACCGATTGTGACACTCTGGGTGCGGAATGTGGGCTCTAAGATCCTTCTAAAACCAATGGTCAATACTCCTGATTAACGATGGCTGAAACCCTTATTATTACGTTGGTTTTCAAAAGTTTGTGGTTTACTGTAAATGATCATCTGGCTAAAAGAAGCCCGATCGCTTTTTACAACGACAAATAAGGTCAGCGCTTGAATGCGCCCCGGCAAGAGAGTCTTTCACCTCTCCCCCACCGGCACGACTTCCCCCTTACAAGTTCTCACGCCACTAAGGAGGCAATAGTATGTTAGCGTCAGACGCGCCCACTTTGGGCATTTTTCGTCAAGCGTCAAAGTTTTGGCGTTTGCGGATCAGTAAAGAATTCGACAAGCCCGAATATTACATTGGTCAGACCGTGCTGCACAAGATGAAAGTGAGGCAGGGTGAAATTTTGCATCCGGTCACGGTAATAGGCTTGAGATGGTCTGGGCTTGATTGGATGTACGCCGTCGAATTGCCAGAAGATCATCCACAGTTTCATCATGAGAATCATGGCTGGGATGAACTGGAAGGCTATTTGCTAGAGGCGATGTAATTAAAATGCCTTGGCAGGGGCGATCGTCATTGAGGCGATCGCACTTCTACTTAGACTGTTACTTGAAGACTTTTTGAAAGATAAATATCCCAACATTTATCAAAGCGCGTGTGAAATTGTTGAGTTACGGCCAAAACGGTACTTACACATATCACTAGTTGATGAAGTTGCTTTATTTAGCTATTTCATCCTAGAAATTAATGATTGGGTAAAAGACAAAGGCAGCAGTGATTGCAGCCTTTCGAGGTAGTGCGCGTGGACTACAAAAAAAACGACCTCCAGTCAACGACCGGGGGTCGTTTTTGTGAGCGATCGCTCACCGCTCGTTGCAACGCTTCCTAACTTCCAACTCCTGACTTCCGACTTCCACTGACTAGCTGGTGAAGTTGTAAGTTGAAGTCGGAAGTTACCGCAACGTGCAGCAGCAAAACCAGCCGCCGCCGATTGCGTACAAAAACGTCGGGGAATCGCGGTAAAGAACTTCATACAAACCTTAAGGTTTAGCCATTGTTGAGCGGCGATCGCCCGTAGAACAATCGTCGCTACGGAGCCTTAACCCCTCCGTTCGTAGAACAGTCGCAACGTAAACAATGCTTCGGTATAGTATCCCGAAGTCAGGGGTGTACCCATATTTTGCAAAAATTAACTGGACTAAATTAGGTTATCCGTTAGCAAACTACTGGAGTTACTCTCTTCGACATTAACCCCAAAGAGAGGGACACATCACAGCAGGTCTGTAGCAATGCCACTTGCTCAAAAAATTATGTTAATAGGTTAACCCGTTAACAAAATGTTTTGAGCAAGTGAAACTCGGTCGAGGGTTAAGGCTCGACCGGGAGAGTTGGCGGTCAGTCTCTAAAAACAGCAGGAATTTCAAACCACGCTAAAACTTCTGGGAAATATCTAAGGGACTTCCAAATAAAAAAATATACAACTATTTATTGTGGGGTGGGCAACATGAGCGCCCATAGTCAAAGGCGGGCAAGATGCCCACCCCACAAGATTGGATAATTTATTTCTTGGAAGTCCCTAATATGTTCGAAAAACAAACCACGCCAATATTTCTTAGACAAGTTAACTTGTCGCTGGTTTAATTCTTCTAAAAATCAACGGTTTCGCGTGTATTTCCCCCACTACTCTAAGCGTTGCTTAAAACTTGGTCGAATTGACTGGAGAAGTATACTTCTCCGGTTAGAAAAAATGGCTAAAAATCACTATTAGCAAGGACTTCAAAAAATAAGGGGAGGGTTTAACCCTTTCCGCTTAAAAAACACTAGCCGCACACTCATGCAGCTAAAAGTCGAGAGTGCAGCAACTCATTACTGCGTTGCATCCTGACGCAGACTGTACAGCAGTTCTCGCCAGCATCAAATTTTTGCAACGGTAGAGCGTGAGTGGCGCGAATTTTACGACCGCACACAGTCAACCAAGTTTGCGATCGCGGATTTTCGTTATCCATTAAGTGCAGCACTCCGTTTTTGCTTATCTGCCTTCCCAATACTTCCATGCCAATACACTCGCGTTTTAGCCTAGTGTATAAACTTTGACAGATACCCTGCAAGCTGTTGCAAAAATTTGCTAGACAACCTATAGGTTATCCGCCAGCGAATTTTGACTTATGCACCACTGTTGCATCTCTAGTTGAGAGTTGCTCGATTACTAATTCTGTGGGTATACAGCTAAAACTTCACACCCTTAAGCCACAATTTGCAAATCAAATTACCATTTTACTAGAGTTTTGGATGTTTAAATCGCAAGCTTTAAGACAAAAACAAGCCACGCGAAACGCAGACTTGCAAAACCATTGGTACACAAGCGTTGTAGACTTTCAGCTACCGTATACCCTGGTTGGAATACAACTTCTTCGGCCCCACCAAGATTGCTGAATCTTTACGGGAAATCGCTTCCAAGTTTGACGAAACAATCCAAGCAAACGCTGAGAAAGTTATCGCCAAGTATCAGCCCACAATGGATGCGGTAGTTGCTAAGTACCGCCCCCGTTTAGAAGGTAAGACTGTTGCCATCATGGTTGGTGGTCTACGTCCTCGCCACGTTGTCCCAGCTTTCCAAGACTTGGGCATGAAGATGATTGGTACAGGTTATGAGTTCGCTCATAACGATGACTACAAACGTACCACTCACTACATCGAAAACGGCACCATCGTTTATGACGACGTTACCGCTTACGAATTCGAGGAATTTATCAAGGCGCTGAAGCCTGACCTAGTAGCTTCTGGTGTGAAAGAGAAGTACGTCTTCCAAAAGATGGGTCTACCTTTCCGTCAAATGCACTCTTGGGATTACTCCGAACCTAGCGATCATTCTTCAACATCATATAATGCAAGGTTTTTTAGCGGCGAGAGAAAAAAGCAGCCCATTTTTAGCCTAAATGCAAGTTGCAGGGTTATGTAGTAACAATCTGTTTTGATGCTTTAGACAGTATAACTCTATATGGAGTCTGGTTTTTATATTTTGCTTGCATTTTGCTTAAATAATAACTGTAAAATGAAAGACTATTTATAATGACGATTTTTTAGATTAAATGGTGCGTAATGTCTAAATTGAGCAGCAGATAACAAACCTCATCCGCTGATTATTATAACGCTACTTGAATTGGCAACTTTAAATTATAAATTGTTAAATTGCCGATCTAGAAAATTTATAAATAGTGTTGCTTGCTGATAAAGCTTATAAACTTCTTCCGCTGTCTTTTCGATAGTGCAATCTGCAAAGTTTTGATGCACTAACTTATTACGCTCATTGCCTAGCTCTAGAAATGACTTAATTGCAGAATCTAAATTAGTATCTTCTTTTACATCTTTTAATCTATTTTCTTTAAATGTCTTACCGAATAAAGAAAAAAATTTGTTAGCATTTCTTCCTTCCCAATCAAAATATGTATGATATTGTCTTTCGATCGCCTTCTGCTTAACTATTGAAACAATGCATTCATCATTCTGAGTTTTATACTCAATAAATGTTTGAACCATTCTACAAATCTCATGCTCAAAGTAGCTTGCTGCTGAGAGTAGTAAAGTTTTGGTAAAAACAGTATTAAATTGAACCATAAAAGATGGCTCATTTTTGTCCTCTAGGAATTTTAGAAGGTCTAAATTATCTTGATAAATTCGGTCAACAATACTTTGTTTTATCATAAATCACAATTGTTTACGCAGAATGCCGCTTTTTGTAATCTTTTGTTGACATTTTCCTTACTAGTAGTTTGAGATTGTATGGCTTCTACAAACTCTATATCGCTTTTTAGTTCTTCGAGCTTTTCAGTATCTATCTTTCCTTCAACAAGCTGACGTGTTTCAAAAAAATGTCCACATTGAGCGACAAATACCGCTTCAAAGATAGAAATATTAAACTTATTAGTTGTCTTTCGATAAAATGCTTTTTCTGGCAATTCTGAGCAAGCTTCTAAAAAAGAGTGGAATAGCTTTTCAAGGTAATCTATTTGTTCAGTTCTCAATTTTTTACAGTTTTTAGAAAAGCTATTGAGAAACTTAACCATAGACGACTGATATTCTTGGCGCTCAACTAACATTGCAAATCCTCTTAAGAGAATTTCAATGTCTTTCATATTCAGATCCGGTTCGTAAACTCCAATTATTCGTCGCCAGGCAGGTAAAGTATTGAGCCGATACAACATATTGTAGAAATCAGAATAATATAGGCTTGTCCTAATCTCTTGAGGTTTTAAATTTATACCGCCAGAGTTTAGGCGATTAAAAATTTCATATATACAAGAATCATCTTCTTCTGGAAAATTCTGCTTGATTATGATATTTCTTATAGTTCGCAAATCGAATGCAATCTTATATTCATCTAGGGTTGAGTAGTTGATTTTATTTAGCTTATTGGGATGATTTGGTAAATTTGAGGGCAATTGCAAGTTGAATTTAGTGAAATAGGCATCATCTCCCAGAATTTCATCTGGAATCTTGCCATTTTCCTCAAAAATTCGCCTCAAAATAGTTCTCTTTTCGTCTTTTGGAAAGCGTTGTTCAATGAAATAGTAGAGAGACATTAAGCGTTGTTGCCCATCTATTACCAAAAATTTGTTTCTGAGGATTTGATGAGTTAGTCATTCTAAATTACCTAAGATACAAAGTGCCAATTGCTTTACTCCCAATGTCGAAACTATACTAACCGTTAACTTCATCGTAACTAGGTGCTGAACATTAACACATAACCTTTAACCATTGACCTCATTCAGAAAGGAAGCTGATTAACTACATATTATACATATTTTCCGTATAACAATCCTTACTTAGAGTACTCGTAAATTTCGTGAATAAAATTCGCTCAAGCAAAGCCTAAGTAAATCAGCAAACTTCTACCTCTAATCTTTTGGCATTGTTGGTTACTCATAACTGTGATCGCCCCAACTTGCCAACACGCCACTGTATATTTAGAGATTGTGTGTAAAATGCACGAGAAGTAAACCGTTGTAGCGATCGCCCCAGTTCGACAACACGCCACTATATATTTATACTGGGTGAAGTTAAGCGATCGCCTCTAACTCAGGAATGTGTTCAGTATTATTGCTTTCAAACAGTCGGTCAATTTCTTCCTCAACAATATCCCATCCATCTCGATCCTCAGCTCCATTCTGCAAATAATCAATCCATATTGGCTCTACAGGAAGAAATTTGATTGCCATCTGAGCATTAACCAAGGTTCCAATATGAGTTTTACCCGCTCCTTTTGGGCCAACTAATATGAATAGCGTTTTCATTATATTTGTCAAGGAAGTTTAAGCAATTATTTTTGGGCTTCAGTCTGGAAAAGCTAAACCAGTCATCGGGTCACGAATATACAACCCTAATGTGAGACTACGTATTGCTTCATCCCAAACGGGTATTAATTGTTCTGCTTGATCTGCCCAATAATCAAATGTAATCAAGCACTGAATATTCGACCCCAAAGCAATGCAAGTCCGCGAAAAAGCTTCCCGTGGTTCTTCCTGAGTATCAATGAACTTCATCTCTGTCCAGACAATTTTAGCGGTTTGGCGCTTGACGGTAATAATTTCTCCCTTAGCAATGATGTTGCGGCTGTCGTTTTCCAAGACTTTCTTTAAGGTAGATTTTAGCGGAAACTTGCTCCAATCATTAGGTGGCAGAGGATTGAAAGATACTTCCAGACAGCAATCATCGTTGGGGGGTTTTTTATCGAGGAACTTGAAGGATTTTTCTTGTGGCTCAAAAACCCAATCCTGGGGAACATTGAAGCGAACAGCTCCGCGATTCGCAACAAATATTTTATAGCCTGATGGAGATTCCCAATGATGGTCAGGCTTTAGTTCAAGGGTTTCTTTAATCCACTGGAGATTGCTTTTTTTACGCTTTGCCATAGTGTTTGTGCCAATCTGCTGAAGAGTGCGTAGGCGTTAGCTTGTCTAAGATACCGCCTAATTTGGGTCGTAAACAATCATCAACTTTGTTAATGTTATCAAATTGCTAGTATTTAGTAGCGCTCTTATATTACTCTTACCAAATAAAAATTAAAAATCTTGATTTTTATTCATCGGCTTTATGAATCTATAGGTAAGTTAGGGAGCCACAGTAAACTCAACAAGCTAAGGCTCTTCTTCAGCTTAGGACTGGCGTTGAAGGTTTGGGCAACCCCAAGAAGCGGAGGATTTCACTCAGGATATTTTTTTGAACCAGCAAGCGATCGCTAAGAACCTATTTAGCAATTTTAACGGTAAAACTCAACCTTATGATTAAATTTTCAGCTTTCAGCATTAAAATCTTAGCCGCAGTGTTCATGGTTATGGATCATGTGTGCTATTTGTTAATGCCAGACTTTTTAATATTGCACTTTATTGGGCGATTGAGCTTTCCCCTCTTTGCATGGCTTCTAGCTAAAGGCGAAAAACACACCCAAAATGTGTACCGCTATGGAGGCAGGTTATTAATTACAGCAATTATATCTCAGCCAATCTATACTGTTGTTTTCCAAAAGTTCTCATTTAATATTCTCTTCACGCTTCTTCTTGGACTTGTGATGTTGCGCTTAATAAAGCTTTGTCCGCAATTATGGCAGCAATTAATAATTATTGGATTGTGTGCAGCAGTTTCTGAGGTCTTGGGCTTTGAGTATGGAGGATATGGGATTGGAGTAATTTTATTGATGTCTTTAATAGATAAACTCAACCCCAGAGTATGGTTGCTCTACTGGTGCATCTTACACTTGATTATAGTAATTTTATCTATAAATTATATATTTCAAATTTGGGCAATTTTTGCAGGATTCATTGTTTTTCAATTTAATGGTAGACAAGGTTCACGGGCTAGATGGTTTTATCTATTCTACCCGGCTCACTTAATAATTTTAGGTATAATTAATTATTTAATCCAGTCCAGGTAGTATTTACGATTTGATAAGCGTATCAACAATGGGTTAAGCCTACACTCAATTTATTAATATTCTCAATTTTATTCCTTTGGACAACTATCAGACACACCATAAACATAAGTAGCTTTGTATTCTTTTGCCTCATTTTTACGAGCATATCCAAGTTTTATTTGTTCGTTAGTTCTGACAAATACTCCTTCTACCCATTTTTTTGACTGGGTGTTTGCCCTGCGAACAGATAAGTGATTTATGGGAATAGCGTCATCTAATTCAATTGAAACAATTCTGCTTCCATTCCATCGGGTAACTTCGGGTGGAGCAAATAGATAGATAAAGTTAGTATTGGAGCCTGATGGTTGTACAACGATGCGGTCAATCACTTTAGCTGGTCTAATAATTTTTCGCCTGAATCTATCAGACAATTCAAATTCTGCAACATCGGGAAAATTACCTCCAATCATTAAAACCTGCTTGATCAAATTTTGGCTGGGATCAAGCATGACAGCACTTAACTCAATTTGGGTAATTTCACTATCGGCAGAGATTTGAAACCGTCCCCTTGGAATACCATCCATACTCAAGGCTCGACCATCTTCAGTTTTGTAAGGGAGTTTAATTTGAGGCAAGCTTAAAGTAACTATCTGGTTTTCACATTTTGCTGCCGTAAGAAAGTACTTACTGGCTACAACGACAGCAATTGTTACAATTGCCGCAGCAATAATCACAAGTGGACTTTTCCGCATCATTTTTTATAATCTTAATGCCAATAAAGACTATTTTATACAGCTTTTTCTATACCTCAACAGAGGATTTACGGTTATTAGGATGGCAATAGTGATGTTTTGCTTGTGTTGGATATTTGGAATGTTTGAGATCATAGGTGCGTTACGACAGCGCACCCTACTTGAAACGTGCGATCATATTTGAAGCTAAAATAATCAACTCATGTTATGCGAAAAGATTAAGCCAGAACTATAGGAATCGTATTTGATTTTTGAAATTATCTATGTGGGCGGGGAGTAGGGAGTAGGGAATTAGGCTTTTGAACTGTACCGAGTTTTTTCAGAAATCAATTATTAGTCCTATATCCCCTAACTAAAGGGCGATCGCAAAAAAAAGAGCGATCGCAAAAAATTTGTAACTTGCATTTTACTAATAAACGAACCGATGGTTTATATTAAACAGACTTCACTTTATTTATTTAGCCTAACCTACGGCTAAACATAAATCTGCTGTAACCCATACAGTAATTAAAAAAACTAATTTAAGCAATTACCAAATTCTATTTTTCTTAACGAAAAAGCTCAAAAACTAGATATATTTATCTACAAAGATAGATGCTATACAGTTATATATCTTTCTTGAGAAGGATATATTTTTTAAAAAATTACTTTTATTAGACTATAAATTGAAAATAAATAGTAGATATACATTTCATTCAATGATATTCATCAGATAAATCTCTTATAAATCTTAGTCTTTTGTTAATGTTTACCAGCTATGATGCCATAGTAGTGAATAATAATTCGGATTTACATATCTAGGGATAATTGTGTCATCCAGGAAAAATGCCCTAGATTTATCCCTCAAACTGCAAAATGTAGCCGAAAACAACTACTGAATAGGTAAATCTTTGAGGTAACAAGCATGAGTTATACTATCGAATCTGCACGGAATATTTTTTCTAGCACGCAAGTGGCAGATGCTGTTCCAGCCACTACGGCAATGTTTGCTAAACTCAACGTTGACGATCAATTGGCATTTCTCTGGTATGCCTATGCTGAACTAGGTCGTACAATTACTCCAGCTGCTCCCGGAAAAGCAAATCTCCAATTAATGGAAGGTATATTCAACGATATTAAGCAGATGTCTCATGAACAACAAACGCAGTTAATGAGAGATTTAGCAAGTAATGCAGATACTCCTATCAGCCGTTCTTATGCATACTTTGGTGTCAATGCTAAATTGGGATTCTGGTGGCAGTTAGGAGAGTGGATGAAACAGGGTATAGTCGCTCCTATGCCAGCTGGCTATCAAATGTCACCTCAAGTTAAAGCAGTGCTAGAAGCTGTTCAGAAAATCGATCAGAGTCAGCAAATTACTGTACTACGCAATACTGTAGTAAATATGGGGTTTGATCCGTCTCTGGCTGATAATAAACAGGCAGAAGTCATCAACTTTAAGTTCCCACGTTCATCTCTAAGTCCCCAATTTACTATTGAGGGAGTTACAGAGCCAACAGTGCTGAAATACATTGAAGCTATGAATGCAGATAACTTTGAAGCTGCTGTTGCTTTATTTGCTAATAATGGTGCGCTGCAACCACCTTTCCAAAAACCAATTGTTGGCCGAGAAGCTATCACTGCTTACCTAAGAGATGAGGGACAAGGGTTAGTCATGAAGCCAACCAAAGGTGTTTCGGAAACTATAGAAGATGGTTATACCCAGCATAAAGTTACTGGTACAGTCGAAACTCCTTGGTTTGGGGGTAATGTTGGGATGAACATTGCTTGGCGATTTTTACTCGATCCTCAAGGTCAAATTTACTTTGTGGCTATTGACTTACTTGCTTCTCCCAAAGAACTACTTAACCTAACTCGCAAGTAAAATTACTTTGTCTTATATACAAGGTAATTGCGCTTGTTGAAGATGATGTTTTAAAAGATTTTTTGCTCTCATAGTTAGCAAATTATTGCATATTAGCACATAGCTAAAATATGAATTTAGCGTTGTAATAACCCTAGCAGAAGTGCAAAATTATAACTTTCGGGGCTTTTAAAACATCCTCTAAGCGCCATAACGCTCATTAATTAAAATCTCAATAAATGCTCGGTTCTAAGGGAACCGAGCTTCAGTCAAATGTAGGCAAACTAGCGTAAATTGGCTGTTCACTCAAACCAACGTCAACTACCTTTCTCAGTGTTGCTGATCCAAAAAAGCGTTATGCTGCCGCGTTATTCTCTATCAATTTTGACTCAAAACAACAACTTATCGTAAAAAGTTTATTGCATCTGGCTGCTTTAGATGATCAACTTCCCCTATTTTCTGTATCCAGTCTCGTCTAAGTTGGGTACGTTCCATAGTTGTGCCAAATTCATCAATCCAAACATCTGAAGCAACTTCCTGTAAGAAAATCTGCCATTCAGTACGTACACCTTCAGCACGTAATACCCGATCAACAAATTCTTCAACAATAGCGAAGCCTGCTTGACTTGGTTCTTTTAAGAGAGTCTTAAGTTCTTTTTCACAGTTGTTAACTGCTTCAGCTTGAGCTTTAGAGAGATTATTTACAATTTTCTCAGCAGGGGGAGATGTATGTATTCTTCCTGTCTTTATATCTATCCATTTGTCTAGAAAACCTACTTCAAGGCTGTAGGTTGTTCTATTGGGAGTTAAAACATCTAGATGCCTTCTAATTCTATGTTGAACCAGTCCACGATATTGAAGGTCGAAGGTTGCAAGGGTCTGAAAACCAAGTTTTAAACCAGCTAAATTTTCTGGAATCTTTTCTGCTAACTCTTTTAAGAATTCACTACCATTACCTTCCGCAATCTTTTCCAATTTGCCATGAGTCTTTAAAACTCCTACTACACGAGACTTTGCTTGCTCTAAAGATTCCTTTAATGCAATATCCAAAGAAAGAAACTGTTTTGAAAGATGAGTACGTATTTCATGCAAAGACTCAGCATAAGCAGTCATGTATGCCCCATTAGCATAACACTTTTGCTGAATCTCCTCCAATTCAGGAATTCCCGTTTCTGAGCGACAAGCCGCGATCGCAGAATCAACGGCGGACTTAAAGTTTTTATCATCGGTATCTCGTTCAGAGATCATTGATGAAGTTAGACGTTCAAGTTCTCTTGTCAAATCATTCCAAAACTTTCCAAAAAGTTCAAGGAATTTTGGAAACCAATCATCTCTTGATGCTTGCCTCCAAGCATCCTTAGCTTTTTCTAACTCAACAGCAACAGTTCTTTACTGATTGTCCTTCACTAAACTTGATTTGAGAAATATTGAGTAGTTCTATAGCTGAGTATTCCCAAGAACACACAGATTGCAACAGTAGCCCTACGAAGTTTTTCCCAGCAACAATTCAATCGTGGCCTCAAGCTACATTAAAGACTTATGCTTATTTAGCGTTCCCCTTTAGTTAGCAAAATGAGCTTTTACTTTCTCAAAATGCCTTATGACTTATTCATTTAGGTATTTGTCACACACAAAATAAGCTTTTACTTTCTCAAAATGACTTATGAATTATTCATTTTGGCGTTTTCTACAAGTAAAATAAACTTTTACTTAATCAAAATGCTTTATGACTTATTTATTTGGGTGTTTTCTGCAAGTAAAATAAGCTTTTACTTTCTCATTATGGTGTTTTCCGCAAGTAAAAGAAGCTCTTACTTTCTCCAACCCCAGTTTACTTTCTTATTTCAGTAGTTCGCGCATTCATGACAAAGATCGCTATGTAGCAAAAACTATTGCAGATTTGCCGGAATTCTCTCAAGCTGATCTATAGGTCAGTTATTTAAGGTAAAGAATATTAACCATACTAGATTCCAAGGTGTAGATTATGGCTCGTAGAAAAAGAACTTCCGTAGTGTTAGAAAAAGCAGTGCGCCGTGCCGCTAGCATAAACTCAATTGATCCGAGATTAGATTTAGGCAATGGACTTACCTTACCTGCTTTTTCAACCCTGATCGAGAAGATGCGATCTCAAGAAAATGCTTACAATAGTGCCCTTTCTAGCTTGGATAAGTTGTATCAGGAAATGCTGGAAACAGAAAGCGAGTTGGGAGATATGACAGAATACATGCTGATGGCAGTTGGGACTCGATATGGTAAAAACAGTGTAGAGTATGGCATGGCAGGAGGAGTTCCTAAAAGCCAGCGTCGTAAGGGACTGCGAGGCCAGTCGCAAACTCCTAACGCGGAGCAACCGTCATTTGTTGCCAGTCTGGAAGGCAAGAATGGAAAGAAAACAGTAGCGACAAGTTAAGATGTGCGCTAGTAATCAAAATTTTGTCAAACCCAAATAATTGCGTAGGCGCAGCGCGTCGTAGACATCGCTGTTTTACCAAAATATTTATCCATTAGTAGCCGCGCAGTCTAACGCACCCGACAGCTTGACAAAAAAATTAAACAAAGGTGAGTATGTGAGCATCTTGGGAACTATAGGATTACTATTTGATTTTTGAACGAAATTAAGTATTGTAGAGTGTGTTAGAACGGAGTTCGTAACGCACTATGAACACGAGTTTGATGCCGTACTCTCCGTGCTAACACATCCTACGTATATTTTCTCCAAATCAAACCGGATTCCTATATAGAAGCAAATCAGATTAAACTCAACTTCTAGTTTCCAATGAAAACTCACTATTCTAGTAGCGGAATTTAAAAGCGTCGATATTCATGAGGGCATCGATAGTACCTTGATGATTTTGCAACACCGCCTCAAAGCTAAACCAGAACAACCTGAAATTGAGGTGATCAAAGACTATAGCAATGTACCTCTAGTAGAATGCTATGCCGGACAACTCAATCAGGTGTTTATGAATATTTTAGTTAATGCGATTGATGCCTTAGAAGAAAGCAATGCCTTGCGTACTTATCAGGAGATTAACGACAATCCTAGTCAAATTATAATTCGCACATCGGTAGTTAATTCAACCTGGGTAGAAGTAGCGATCGCTGGCTACAATACACCACTTTCTAAGTAATCTAGCTTGACAAATGATTTTTAAACAGTTCTAGAACATGTTGCCAAGCATCAGGAGCAGCTTCAGGATTGTAACTTGGGTGTTGTTCCATAAGTGTTAATTTCGATGTTTGTTGTTTCTAGCATCTTTGTTTCGGCTGATTTTATACCAACTCATTTATTTTGACTGGTTTTCGACACAGACGGGCACAAACATCAGAAGTATTGCTCTCCGACTTTATAGCTATGAGCAGATCAAAGAAATTTCTAACTTTTGAATAGATACCATCTCAAACTTCTGGAAGATTCCAAGGGTTTTTGATTTGTGCGACCTTACATAAAGTAAGCATAAAGACTCAAAATTAATAACCAGAAGAAAAAACAATGCCAGATCAAAGTTTTAGAACAGATATTCCAGAAGTTGACACAACAGAGATTGAAGATACTCGAACTGCGATCGCAGACGAACATCACTCCTTTCTTGAAAAGGTCATGGTTAGAAGCGGATTTGCAGATTTGTATGACGCAAGAGACTTTACCGAAGTTGTGTATCGCGTGATGCGCGACGTAATGACCACAGAAGCCAGCGATCGCGTCGAAGCAGAACTGCATACAGAAGCTATACCTACTGATGAGAAAGCACTCCAGTTTGAAGTGTCCGATCTCTGGAAAGACACCAATCCAATTGTGGGATTTTTGAGCCGGGTTCGTCCACCCTGGAAAGGCCCAGGTATCTTCAATATCGATTCCGATCGCTTCTTGTTCCGAGTTGCTAATGAAAGCGGAATGCCGCGATCAGTTGAGCGAGAACAAGCGGTTAAAGCAGTGTTTTCTGCCACCAAAGACGAACTTTCCGAAGAGCGGATTCAGGAAATTGCTAGCTGGCTACCTGATTATGTACGTCAGCTTTGGGAGCAAGCTTAATTAGAAGTATAGAAAAGTCAAGTCTGTTTGCGAGTAGCGATCGCAAACAGGCTTTTTAAATAGGTTTAGCCTACAGCAAACTCTGTATACTGCCTTACATGAGGTGCATGATATGCTATCACAATATCTTGCTTAGGCACTCCCTCGCTCACAAGTTGATCTGCGATCGCATCCTCCGTTCCGTCATGCTGCACCCAAATCTTCCCATCCTTGATATCTATATGCAGCACACAGCCATAAATCCGGGTACTACTATCCTTCCATCCCACATGCACAAGCTGATAGTGGTCTTTTGTAGTATCAAAAATGGTTTGACTTTCTACTGGATCGCTCTTAGAACGCAACTTTGCTCGCGCCGTCAATAATTTCTGAATTAGTTCACGATACAAATTTAGCTTATCCATTCTGCAATCTCCTGTTTTTCTGTGTCATACACCAAAAGGGGAATTTTGTTACGGACAATGACCGTTTGAATAAATGGATATCTGAAAAATCGCTTATAAACGTCAAGCGGAACAGCCAAATACAACCGCCGATCTGGATCGTCATCTTCCAAAGCAATACGGTAGTTAATAAATTGTCCAATTGCAGTATGAAACTCAGAAATTGTTGAGGGTGCTAAAAACGTTTTGATTTCAACTGCAATCTTTTCCTCATCCTTTGTCGCTGCTAGCAACAGTTCCGCACCCAAGTCGATGTAAAAATCAACAAACCCTAAATCAATGTGGTACGGATCGTGAGTAATTACCCACCCTTGCTTCTCAAGAGCAGTTCTGACTAATTCATGAAACCTATCTCTTGCAGACATCGTAGACAGCTAACCAGAAAGATAAAGTCTTTTGTAGAAAAAAGAATATATATACCCCAGGATTATATTACCTCACAAGTAAATCTGTGACAAAATAATATTGTTGTTTTATAGCCAGTGCGATCGCTTACGACCTATGATTTCTACCATCTCGCGCCGCTACAGCTTAGATGAATATCGCGCGATCGAAGAAAAAGCCGAAGGACGGAGCGAATATCGAGATGGAGAAATTGTACCCATGCCTGGAGGAACGCTCAAACACAGCCGCATCGGTCGGAACATTCTAACCTATTTTAGTACAGTGCTGCGCGATACTCAATTCGAGCCAATTAACAGCGATTTACGGCTGTGGATTCCTGAACATCGACGCGGAGTCTACCCAGATGTAATGGTTTTTGACGGTGAACCGCAACTAAATGGCGATCGCTTAGATGAAGTCTTAAATCCGACGCTAATTGTTGAAGTCCTATCTCCTTCCACCGCAGATTACGACCGACTCAGTAAATTTCGGATGTATCGCTCAATTGAGAGTTTTAGCGAATATTTATTAGTAGAACAGAATGAACCTTTCGTGGAACGCTACAGTAAACAAGCCAAAGGTTGGTTGCTCAGTGATTTTAGCGGTCTAGAGCTATCTATTTCTTTGGATTCGCTTAGTATTGAATTGCCGATGACAGAAATTTATCGCGGCGTTGCTTTTGAGTAAAGTAACTCTGGCTTTTTGCGACAACGCACGCTAAGTAAGGGATGCGTACTAAACAGAGATTTATCCTGTAATTACTTTTTAGATAAATTCATGCTACGCCATACTGCGTATATTGACGCAGGTAAGATGGCTGTAATCCCAAAACAATATCTTCTTTAGATACTCCCATGTCAGTCAAATCTTCAGCAATTTGGATATCGGTCATATTATGCTGAATCCATATCTTTTCATTTTTGATATCGAGATGTATCACACAATTATAAATTCGGTCATATCCATCCCAACCAATCTCTAGAATCTGGTAATGATCTCGCGTCGTATCGAATATCAATTGGATTTCAACATCTTGCTCTGAAGGTTGGTAACTGCCATACTTCGTTAGTAAATTTTGAATATATTCACGATACTGGTCTAGCTTTGCCATTAGACATCTCCAAAATAGTATATTTTGTGGTAAAAAAACATCATGAGAAGTTTTTTAACACGAAAATATGAGTGACATACTGAATCACATTGAGGAGAATCGAAAAGAAACAAAGCGATTAATTGGTATGAAGTATGAACAGTTACAACAATTAATCCAAAATGCGGAGCAGTTACATCATGAGAAACAAGCGTTGTTAGAATCCAAAAAAGTTAGAATTATTACTGGTGGTGGAGGTCGTAAACCAAAACTATCTATTAAAGAACAAATAATTTTAACCTTAGTATATCTGAGGCACATGACAAGTTTTCAACTTTTGGGTATCCAGTTTGGAGTCAGTGAGTCTACGGCAAATGATACGTTTAATTATTGGTTGCCTCTTTTGAGATAACTGTTACCATCCAGTTTAATTGAACAAGTAAAAAAAAAGAATCTGACTATGAATTAGTTAAAGAAATACTCACAGATTATGAATTAATTGTAGATAGCTATGAGCAAGTGAGGGAAAGACTTAGAGACAATAAATAGCAAGAAGAATATTACTCAGTTAAGGCAAGTAAACATACATTTAAAAGTCAGATAATTATCCTGCCTAATAGTAGTGATATTGTTGATGTTGTGGCAGGAGAACCTGGATCAAAAAGCGATATAACAATGTTTAGAGAAAATCGTGATAACTTTGACCAAAAACAAAGTTTTAAGGGAGATTTGGGTTATATAGGAGAAGATTTAATTGATACTCAGATTAAGAAACCAAGAAATAAAGAGTTAACAACTAAACAGAAAACATCAAACAAGGAGTTTTCATCAAAACGAGTATTTGTTGAACATCGAATTCGCTCAGTAAAAATTTTTCGAGTTGTTCAAGACAGATTTAGGTTGAATCCTAAGAAGTATGAACAAGTTATCTTGACTATTTGTGGACTAGTAAGATTACGAATTGGATCGCTAATATTACCAGTAGAAATATATCCTATGCCGTCAGGCTAAAATTAATGCATATAACTACATATTTTTGCCTTGTTATTATCAGCAAGTATCTCAAATTCCTATTTTATCGTACTGATTAGCTAGCTTTTGATGTTTGCATCGGCATCTTATAAACTAGTTACAGCAAAGCTTTGATAGTTTTCGGAGATGTCTATTTATCGTGACGAGGTGAAAGAAATTCGTCGGGTATTCAACCTTAAGCACGAGGGCGAACTTTGGGAAGTGATAGAAGTATTAGAACCAAACGGTTCAAAGACCAAGTTATTAAGAGATGTTCGTGAACAATATCGTCTGCGACCATCTGCTGATAATCTTTAGTCACATTATATTGCTGCGCGATCGCCCCGTGGTCGATTAGCATTTAAGAATGCTTATCTAACAACTTTTGAAACAAACTATCAGATGCCCAGAAAGATGTGTTTTTAAGGCTTTGGATAGTAACAGGTAAATTGATGAGCTTCATCGTTGTTGCCTGATCCAGAATTCCCAAGATACCTGTGATAACCAAATTTCTATCTTTGGCAATGCGTCTTGCTTTCATGTCGTCTAATATAAGTAAATCTGCATTGAGTTCCTGAGCTAGCAGTATAGCCTCAGATTCACCAAGATCGAGCAAATTTGCAATCGCATCCGTACTTTGGCTAACGGGTTGAATTTTTAACCAGCTGGGTGGTGTTGCAATCCAAGCTTGGACAGGTAGTGGAGCAAGTTTATCAGATAGCTCAGTGTAAACTGCTTGAGGAATGATAATTTGCTGAAATAGTTCTGGTAGGAGGTTAATTTGCCCAATCAAAATTAGGTAGTTGATTGGAGAAGTGTTGGAGACAATAATCATTCAGTAGCTAGTAGGTTACGAATCGCTTGAACATCTTGTTCTAAGTCTTCTTCAGTGTAGGGTAAATAAGCTTGTTCACGTTTGAGGAATTCATAAGTTTCCCATCGAGAAGATAAATTCAGCATTCGGTGAACTTCGGCGGCTCCAATGCGACCTTGGCGATAATTATCAGCTGCTATAAGTTCCAAAACTCTCCGGGAAATGTTAGTGGGTTGTACTTGTAATTGATTAGCTATATCATCGGGGAGTTCAATGATAATTTGCATAAGTTATACTCCTTGGTTAATTTTAACTTTTGCAGTCATCCTGTGATGAAATTATAATCCATACATGACCTCGTTTTTCTTGTATGTATATGCTCTATGGCTAGCAAAAGTCAATAACGATAGTTCTTCACCCATAAACCATAGCAAATTATATAAAATTGGTATGATTTATCAGTAAATTTAACTTTGTTTATAAACTATTTCCATTCTCAACTTCTCAATCTCTAACCTCAATTTGTCATTCTCCATCCTCAACTTAGCATTCTCCTCTCTAATCAACTCAATTTCATTCCTCTTACTCAACGCCTGATTAATCGCCAATTTCCGCATATCTAGCGAAAACCAACGCTGATAAGTTTGGGTATGAACTTGCACACTATGCCCCAAATTATCCGCCGCCGCTTTAATTGGTATCCCTAGAATATGCGCCCGGATTGCCCAAGCGTGACGTAAATCATAAGGTTTAAAATCTAATCCTATTTTGCGAAACCACCAACTAACTCGTTGTGTTAACGCCGTTATATCAGCATGATTAGTGTTATCTTTTTTAGCGATCGCCCTCCTCAACATCTCTAAATACTTCGGATTTCTCAAATCAAAATCCTCAATCCATTGCCGATATAATGGTAGTGCTTCTCTCTCACCAGTTTTACAATCTTTATCAACTTTCCATGTCAAATCAGCATTTTCTTGACTCAACCACCAATCAAGATCGGGATTAATAAAAAGTTCCCTTGGACGTAAACCAAAAACTGCTAACATTCCATAAGTCCACCGCCAAAGTTGCCAACTATCTTGAACGTTTTGATTAACTTGATTACCTCTGTTATTTTGATAATCTTCAAACTTGATAATTCCCTCAGATATTTCTGCATCGGTCGGTATATTCCGGGAATTATTCTCAGGCATTTTGGAATATTTAGATAAATCGATTTCGATATTGAATGTCACACAAAATGCTGCGATCGCTCTAGCTGCATTATACTTAGCCCATTCTTTATCAATTTGCTCAATTGAACTGATCAGATTTTCCGCAGTTGCCAAATCTTGAGTATTGGTAAATCTCTTTGTACGAGAAAAGTAATAAAAAAAAGTATGTTCGCTTTTCGTTGTGCGTTTATGAGTTTTAAAATACTCTTTCTCAAATTTTTCTAGTAATTCTCCTATAGTTTTAAAATCTTTTTTAATTGCCTCATTTCCTAAATATTTATCATTCCATTCAAAAGTTTTACGAGCGATTAACTTCCCTAACTCATAAGCTTCTTCCTCAGCCGTCTTGAGTCCATCCAAGTTAGCGGGAATATTCAAACTGAGATTGTATTGCTTTCTTCCAGTTCCATTACTGTCCTTGTCTCCTGGTTTAATTGGTAACGTCGCCCGTAATTGCAGACTTCCATTCGATTCTCTAATTGTCACCTTTGCCTTTGCAGACTTCAAACGCAGATTAACTTTTTCTAATTCTAGTAGTACTTTCGTTCTCATGTGTTCTTTTTGCTGCTGTGCTTGCAGAGATGAGCAAAAAAACGGGCGATTGTTTAATCGCCTTGGTTCAGGACAACATTTAGATGATGCGTGAGTCCTGAACCTGATTATGCTGTGTTTTTAGCCTATATTTAGGCTAAAAATAAATGTGTTCTCAGAAAACAATGTTTATCGCTGACACTGTTTACTGCAAACATTAAACAGTTGAAAAGAATTAAACCACAAAAAGGATTACTCCGGCCCTTATCACGGTTATGACGGCTTTGCCATCTTCGCTCGTGATATGGACTTGGCACTCAACAGCCCAACTTGGTCATTAATTGGCGCTCCTTGGAATGAAAAAGCTCAGGCTAAGAAGGCTGAAGCTAAGGCTAAGGCTGCCGTCTAGGGAAATGGGAGAGAGCGATAAGTAAGGATAACCTGGGGCTAAAACCCCAGGAGGGAGTTGGGAATCCAAAATTCAAAATTGAAAGATTAAAATTTCTTTTGATTTTTGCATTTTGAATTTTGAATCATATTCCCATCTCCCTTGTAAAGACGCGTAGACGCTCGAAGAGCGGCTTCTCGCAGAGTATAATCGCGTCTCTCCCTCCTCAATCAGTAAAAGAATTCAGTAAGCTTGGAGATCCAGAAAGAAATGCCTCAGAATCCAGAAAAAATTCAAGATCACGTCGAGTTATTCCACCAACCTGAGTACCAACAGCTATTTGAAAACAAAAAGCAGTTTGAAAACGGTCACGAAGCCGAAGAAGTACAACGGGTTGCAGAGTGGACAAAGGGTTGGGATTATCGTGAAAAGAACTTCGCTCGTGAAGCTCTAACCGTTAACCCTGCTAAAGGCTGCCAACCACTAGGAGCAATCTTTGCTGCTGTTGGTTTTGAAGGTACTCTACCTTTCGTTCAAGGTTCTCAAGGTTGCGTTGCTTATTTCCGCACCCACTTAACCCGCCACTACAAAGAACCATTCTCTGGTGTATCTTCTTCAATGACTGAAGATGCAGCCGTGTTTGGTGGTCTGCAAAACATGATTGACGGGTTGGCGAACTCTTACCAACTCTACAAGCCTAAGATGATCGCTGTCTGCACCACCTGTATGGCAGAAGTAATTGGTGATGACTTACAAGCCTTCATCAACAACTCTAAGCAAGCTGGTTCAGTTCCTCAAGATTTCCCAGTACCTTACGCTCACACCCCTAGCTTTGTCGGTTCCCACATCACTGGTTACGACAACATGATGAAGGGAATTCTTTCTAACTTGACCGCAGGTCATAAGAAAGAAACCAGCAATGGTAAAATCAACTTCATCCCAGGTTTTGACACCTATGTAGGTAACAACCGCGAAATCAAGCGGATTGCTTCTTTGTTCGGCTTTGACTACACAATTTTAGCCGACAACAGCGACTACTTGGATTCACCAAACACAGGTGAGTTCGATATGTACCCAGGTGGTACAAAGTTAGAAGATGCAGCAGATTCAATCAATGCGAAAGCAACGATCGCTCTGCAAGCCCACTCTACACCCAAAACCCGCGAGTACATCGAAAAAGAATGGCATCAACCAACCTCAGTTTCCCGTCCTTGGGGCATTAAGGGTACTGATGAGTTCTTGATGAAACTCAGCGAATTGAGCGGTATCCCCATTCCCGAACAATTAGAAATTGAACGCGGTCAGGCAGTTGATGCCATGACTGACTCCCACTCATGGATTCACGGCAAGCGCTTCGCTATCTACGGCGAACCAGATTTAGTATACAGCGTAGTTGGCTTTATGCTAGAAATGGGTGCTGAACCTGTGCATATCTTAGTTCACAACAGCAACGAAGTATTTGAAGCAGAAATCAAAGAACTGCTTGCTTCTAGCCCCTTCGGTCAACATGCAACTGTTTGGCCTGGTAAGGACTTGTGGCACATGCGTTCACTGTTGTTCACCGAACCAGTAGACTTCCTGGTTGGTAACACCTACGGTAAGTACCTGTGGCGTGACACCAAGATTCCCCTCGTGAGAATCGGCTACCCCATCATGGATCGCCACCACCTACACCGCTATGCCACCATTGGTTATCAAGGCGTGATCAACCTCCTCAACTGGACTGTAAACACCCTGTTTGAAGAAATCGATCGCAACACCAACATTCCTTCTAAGACAGATATTTCCTACGACTTGATTCGTTAGAAATTGCGTAGAAACACAACGTGTTAATTAAAGGGTGAAGAAGGGGAGTCGGGAGTAGGGAATAGGGAATGGGGACTGGGGACTAGGGACTGGGAAAATACCCAATGCCCAATACCCAATACCCAATGCCCAATCCCCAATCCCCAATCCCCAACTCCCCTTTTTCTTGCTAGCATTTACCGAAGGTATATATAGATGGAAACCATCAATCACACTCACGAACATACTCACACTCATCCTCATCCTCATCCTAATTACCATCCACCAAACCAGAAAAAACGAGGGTGGTTCAACAATCTTCTTAATCCGTTGCGCCGTGTGGTGGATGAAATTGAGGTTAAAAATAATCGCATCGCTCATCTAATTTGTCAAACAATTCCTTGTTGTTGTCCCTTTGAGCGACAAATTAAATTATTTGGGAAGTGTATTGATATCCCACCACTATGTAAACTCAATCCTTTATATGACGAATTTGTAGGATTGCGTTTCCGCGCTCTATCTTACCTGACCGATGTCTGTGGAGAGGATGTCACAAGATACATTTGTTAATTATTGGGCATGGGGCATTGGTCATTAGTCATTGGTAGAGACGCAATTATACTCTGCGAGAAGCCGCTCTTCGAGCGTCTACGCGTCTATACAATAGTCAATTCAAATGACAAATGACAAAGGACAATTAACAATTAAGAGAAGAGAGATGAAAAGCACCCAAGGTAAAATCAACGAACTGCTGACTGAGACAGGATGCGAACATAATCAGCACAAACAAACAGAAAAGAAAAACAAGTCTTGCGCTCAACAGGCACAACCTGGCGCGGCTCAAGGGGGCTGTGCCTTTGATGGTGCAATGATTGCTCTAGTGCCGATCGCAGATGCTGCTCATTTAGTCCACGGGCCGATCGCCTGTGCTGGTAATTCCTGGGGCAGTCGTGGTAGTCTGTCGTCTGGCCCTCAACTCTACAAAATGGGCTTTACTACTGACTTGGGTGAAAATGATGTCATCTTCGGTGGCGAAAAGAAACTCTACAAAGCGATTCTGGAACTTCACGAGCGCTACCAACCAGCAGCAGTATTCGTCTATGCCACTTGCGTTACAGCTCTAATTGGCGATGATATGGATGCTGTCTGCAAAGCGGCGGCTGAAAAAATTGGTATTCCTGTTGTTCCCGTCATTGCCCCAGGATTCATTGGCAGTAAAAATCTCGGCAACCGTTTCGGTGGTGAATCTTTATTAGAATATGTTGTCGGCACAGCAGAACCGGAACATACAACGCCCTATGATATTAACTTAATCGGTGAATATAACATCGCCGGTGAAATGTGGGGAGTAACACCACTGTTAGAAAAATTAGGCATCCGTATTTTGTCTAAAATTACGGGCGATGCTCGCTACAATGAAATTCGCTACGCCCACCGCGCCAAGCTCAACGTCATGATCTGCTCGCGAGCGTTGCTCAATATGGCGAGAAAGATGGAGGAGCGTTACAACATCCCTTACATTGAAGAGTCTTTCTACGGCATCGATGATATGAATCGCTGTCTGCGAAACATCGCCGCTAAATTAGGCGACGCTGATTTACAGGAGCGGACAGAAAAGCTAATTGCAGAAGAAACGGCTGCTTTAGATTTGGCATTGGCTCCTTATCGCGCTCGACTCAAAGGTAAGCGGGTTGTTTTGTATACTGGTGGTGTCAAGAGTTGGTCGATTATCTCGGCTGCTAGAGACTTAGGCATTGAAGTTGTTGCTACCAGTACTCGAAAAAGTACTGAAGAAGATAAAGCCAAAATCAAGAAGTTGATCGGCAACGATGGCATCATGCTGGAGAAAGGCAACGCTCAAGAATTGTTACAACTGGTTAAAGACACTCGCGCAGATATGCTGATTGCTGGTGGACGTAACCAATACACAGCTTTGAAAGCTAGAATTCCTTTCCTTGATATCAACCAAGAACGCCACCATCCTTATGCAGGTTATGTGGGAATGATTGAGATGGCGCGGGAATTGTACGAAGCTCTGTATAGCCCGATTTGGGAACAAATACGCAAACCCGCTCCTTGGGACGAGGAGGAAGTTTAATGGCGATCGTTACCGCTTCTAACAAAGCACTGACAGTTAATCCCCTCAAGCAGAGTCAAGCTTTGGGCGCAACCTTAGCCTTTTTGGGATTGAAAGGGACAATGCCCTTATTCCACGGTTCTCAAGGTTGTACTGCTTTCGCTAAAGTTGTCCTAGTACGGCATTTCCGGGAAGCGATTCCCCTAGCTACGACAGCGATGACGGAAGTCACTACAATCTTGGGTGGTGAAGAGAATGTAGAGCAAGCGATTCTGACTCTGGTAGAAAAGGCTAATCCAGAAATTATTGGTTTATGTAGTACTGGGTTAACGGAAACTAGAGGCGATGACATTGAAGGTTTTCTGAAGGAAATCCGCGATCGCCATCCCGAATTGAATAATTTAGCGATCGTTTTTGCACCTACCCCAGATTTTAAAGGTGCGTTGCAAGATGGCTTTGCTGTTGCTGTCGAAAGCATAGTTAAGGAAATTCCTCGCGCAGGTGGACTCAGAACTGAACAAGTCACGGTTTTGGCGGGTTCTGCCTTCACACCTGGAGATGTACAGGAAATCAAAGAGATAATCACGTCCTTTGGACTAGTGCCGATCTTTGTACCTGACCTTGGCGCTTCTCTAGATGGACATTTAGAGGATGCTTATAGTGCAGTTACAGTCAGTGGAACTACCTTAAAACAGCTACGAGAAGTAGGTAGTTCTGCCTTTACCCTGGCATTGGGTGAAAGTATGCGGGGGGCTGCCAAGATTCTCGAAGAACGCTTTGGCACACCTTACGAGGTGTTCGGCGAACTGACGGGATTAGAACCAGTAGATGAGTTTATCCAAGCATTGGCAATTCTGAGCGGTAACAGCGTACCCGAAAAATACCGCCGCCAACGTCGTCAGTTGCAAGATGCGATGCTGGATACTCACTTTTACTTCGGTGCAAAACGAGTTTCTTTGGCGCTGGAACCAGACTTGTTGTGGTCAACGGTGCATTTCCTGCAATCGATGGGAGCGCAAATTCATGCAGTGGTGACAACCACGCGATCGCCCCTCTTAGAAAAACTCCCAGTTAAAAGCATCACCATCGGCGACTTAGAAGACTTTGAGAGTCTAGCAGGCGGTTCTGATTTGCTGATTGGTAACTCGAATGTGGGTGCGATCGCAAAACGCCTTTCGATTCCTCTTTATCGTTTAGGATTGCCCATTTATGACCGCTTAGGTAATGGTCAATTTACCAAAGTTGGTTATCGAGGCACGATGGAAATTGTGTTTGGCATCGGCAACCTGTTTTTAGAGGCAGAAGAAGCGAGAGTTAAACAATTCCAAGAGTTCGGAACTGTGAGCGCTGAGTTTTGAATTAACGCTTGAAAATTCAAAACAGTTCAGTTAAGAGTTGATCCTCCCTAACCCTCTTTTTTAAGGAGTGAATAGAACAAGTTTTAAATTAGCCCCCTTTTTAAGGGGGGTTGGGGGGATCTTTAAAAGCTAAATATTACTAACTGAACCGTATTGCTTCAAAATTCAAAACTTTAGAGAGGAGAATTACAATGAAAATAGCCTTCACGACGAGTGACCGAGTTCATATTAATGCTCACTTTGGATGGGCAAAAATGATTGATGTTTACGAAATTACCGATGAGGGATATCACTTCGTAGAAACCCTCACCTTTGAAGGCGAACTCAAAGAAGATGGGAATGAAGACAAAATCACCCCAAAACTTGAGGCAATAGGCGACTGTACGATTATTTACGTAACAGCAATTGGTGGTAGTGCCGCCGCTCGGTTAATCAAGAAAGGTGTCACCCCAGTGAAGGCGCGATCGGAAGAAGAAGAAATTAGTGAAGTGCTAAACAAGCTAGTGAAAACCCTCAAAGGTAATCCTCCACCTTGGTTGCGTAAAGCTTTACAGCCAAAAACCACAAACTTTGCTGATGAAATCGAAGACGAAGCAACAGTATGACCGCAAATAATAGTGTGAACGGAACCGCTACAACTGAAGTCTTGAACTCACCTTTCCTTAAGGTATTAATCAAACAAATCCGTGGTCAAGACAGTTATGGAGTTTATCGTACTTGGTCAGATGAGTTGATTCTCAAACCCTTTATTGTCACCAAACAAAAGAAACGGGAAATCTCCGTTGAGGGCGAAGTTGATGCGGTAACTCAAGCCCGGATAATGGCATTTTTTCGAGCTGTAGCGGCTGGAATTGAACAAGAAACAGGTTTGATATCCCAGGTTGTAGTTGATTTGAGCCATGAAGGATTTGGCTGGGCGCTAGTTTTTTCTGGCCGTCTTTTGCTAACTGTGAAAACCCTGCGAGATGCTCACCGCTTTGGCTTTGACTCGCTAGAGAAATTAGCAGAAGAGGGAGAAAACTACGTCAAAAAAGGTCTTGATTTGGCGAAGCGCTTTCCTGAAGTTGGCAAAATTTAATTAGTTAGGAGTTAGGAGTTAGGAGTTAAGAGTTAATAGTTAGGAGTTAGTAATTAAGTTAACTCTTAATTGATAATTCATGATTTACAGTTCTTAATTTATAACTCATAACTCATAACTCATAACTTATAACTCCTAACTTTTAGAAAAGGAGTGGCTGATTGTGCAAGCAGAAGACACGAGTATTGAGGAACTACAAGGACAAATCAGACGGCTTAACAGCAAAGCAGGTCAAATGAAAATGGATCTGCATGATTTAGCTGAAGGTCTGCCAACAGATTACAACCAACTTATGGATGTTGCCGCCGCAACTTATGAAATCTATCGCAAGTTAGATGAACTGAAGCAACATCTGAAAAAATTGGAGAATGCTAAATGACTGGAACTATTGATCAATTCAAGAAGCTCGTAGATGCAGAAGAATTTTTTCAATTCTTTAACATGTCCTACGACTTAGAAGTTGTAAATGTAAATCGTCTACATATTCTGAAAAAGTTCTCTCAATACATGCAGGAAATTGATGATAATTCTTTTGACATGAATCAAGAAGAGAGACTAAATCAATATTCTTTGGCTTTGCAAAAAGCTTATCAGGTATTTGTCGAATCAACACCTCACGAACAAAAGCTGTTTAAAGTGTTTAACGACAAGCCGAAAAATGTAGTCACACTGACAGAAATCACTTCTGATTAGGAGGTATAAATTGGTTAACCTAACGCCTACCGAATTAGAACGCTATCGTCGCCAAATGATGCTTCCGAATTTTGGCGAAACAGCACAGAAACGCTTGAAGTCAGCGACAGTTCTGGTGACAGGTGTGGGAGGATTAGGCGGTACGGCGGCGCTTTACCTAGCAGTAGCGGGCGTTGGGCGGCTAATTCTAGTCCGGGGTGGTGACTTGCGGCTAGATGATATGAATCGTCAGGTTCTTATGACTGATGATTGGGTAGGTAAGCCAAGGGTATTCAAAGCTAAAGAAACTCTGGATGCGATTAATCCTGATGTCCAAGTGGAAGCTGTTCATGATTACATTACCCCGGAAAATGTAGACTCATTAGTGCAATCCGCCGATATGGCTCTTGATTGCGCCCACAACTTTACAGAGCGCAATTTGTTAAATGAAGCCTGTGTGCGATCGCGTAAGCCAATGGTGGAAGCCGCAATGAATGGGATGGAGGCTTACCTAACGACGATTATTCCTGGTGTGACTCCTTGTTTATCTTGTCTGTTTCCAGAAAAGCCTGATTGGGATCAGCGCGGCTTTTCAGTTCTAGGCGCTGTTTCTGGAACCCTAGCTTGTTTAACAGCTTTGGAAGCTATCAAGCTGATCACCGGGTTTAGTCAGCCTCTATTGTCGCAATTGCTGACAATCGACTTAAATCGGATGGAATTTGCTAAACGCCGTTCTCACCGCGATCGCTCTTGTCCAGTATGCGGTAATAGTGCGCCTTGGAGACACGCGCAATCCAATTCGATGGAACCCACAGCCACAGGTATTGCACAAAATAGTTAATTTTCGTCATTAGTCATTGGTCATTAGTCATTAGTGAATAACAAAGGACAACTGACAAATGACGAAGGACAACCCCACCTGAAATCAGAACAACTAATCGCTACAAATCAGGAGACTTAATGGCCGTTATTTTATCAGAAAAAGCAGAATTTCATCTGCGGGCATTTCTCAAAGGTTCCGCACCCGACGCTAATGGCGCAACTAAAGGTGTCCGCATCTCTGTAAAAGATGGTGGTTGCAGTGGCTACGAATATGCGATCGATATCACTAGCAAGCCTCAACCAGATGATTTGGTAAGCCAGCAAGGCAAAGTGCTGGTTTACGTTGATGCCAAAAGTGCGCCGTTATTAGACGGAGTTATTGTTGACTTCGTTGAGGGAGTGATGGAAAGCGGTTTTAAATTCATCAACCCCAATGCAACTGATACCTGCGGTTGTGGAAAGTCCTTTAAAACAGACGACGGTACGCCTACTGGTGTACCTTGCAGCCAAAGCTAACATCATTTCGTTAGTGCTAAGTCAATTGTAGAGATTTCCCATAAACACACTCCGCAGAGTTTCAATGCTCTTGAGGTAGCTTCTAGTTCGCTTTGTATCCCTTACCCCTATAGAGAAGCTGACTAAACTTAGCATCTCTGTAAGAAGAAGGGAAGCAAAAAGTAGGATAGGTTGCTCAAAAAATTCGGAAATTAGACCAACTGTATAACGTTTGAGGAGAATCTGAAAATGGCTACCTACCAAGTTAGATTAATCAACAAAAAAGAAGACCTCGACACCACAATTGAAGTTGACGAAGAGACAACAATCTTAGACGCAGCGCACGAAAACGATATTGACTTACCAGCTTCTTGTCAAGCAGGTTCTTGCTCTAGTTGTGTTGGCAAGGTCGTTGAAGGTGAAATTGATCAAGAAGATCAAAACTTCCTAGATGACGAACAGATTTCTAAGGGATTCGCTCTACTTTGTGTCACTTATCCCCGTTCTAATTGCACAATTAAGACACATCAAGAACCCTATCTCGTCTAAACTATTATTTTGGTTGCTGCCTAAGGCAATCAAATAAAAAATGAAGGATGAAGGATGAAAATATACTTCCTTCTTCCCTTCACAAGCCCTAATTTATAATTCAAATCTTTTCCACTTTTAGTATTTCTGGCTGTTCATTAGAATTATTAAGAATGGGAAAGCGAGGAATCGTAACCTTCTGTAAAAGTCAAGATTAAACAATATTTAAAAAACTGATATCAAAGGGAGTAACGTCAGGAATGATTCTGACTTTAGAATAAAAGTTTCTCTCATTAATTATTAAAATAATAAACACATATATAGAACTAAATATAGAAAGTAGCTGTGTTATTTATATCCGCATTATTGATAAATAATTAACATCTATATAATATTATCTTGATAAAATAATTATTAATTTATAATTAAAAGGGTATGGAGCAAGCACTGATTGCAACTAAGAATTACGAATTACATTGACCTCACTCCTTTCTTAATTAATTTCAGGAGTGAGGTCACTAAATTTATAGAGATGAATGCAATTTCGTATTACAGACAAAGCTGCTTGCAAGAAAAAGCAACTTGCTTATTTTTTAATCCACAGCAACTATCACATCTGATGATTTAATCACGGCATAAGCTTGCTTACCTTCTACAAGTCCTAGCTTTTCCGCCGATGATTTTGTGATTATTGACACTAACTCTACTCCTGGTGCCACTTCTAAAGTTATCTCAGTATTAACTGTACCAGGAACAACTTTTTTTACAGTACCTTTGAGAGAATTACGAGCGCTAATTTCCATGTTTTTACTTGCCAACTTTAGCTATTTATACTTTAGTAAATTAGCAAATTTTAATATTATAAATGTTATTTTTTTAAATATCTTAATAATTCTGAAATAATTCTCATTTGCCTAACGGTTAAACCTCTAGGTGATGATCTTTACAAGAAAGTGTGGTAATGTGCTACAAAACTCAGGCTCAAACAATTTTAAAAAATAATAGGCATTATCAAAAATAGAGTTATCGATTAACGAGTGCTAGATAACATTTTTACATTTATACTTCCTAACAAAAGTCGCATCAAGTATTAGAATAATTTTTTAATAAGTTTGTTGGAAAACTTTAGCATTGTTTAAATAATAAGAAAAAATCTTAAATTTATCTTTATAAATGATTCAGAGTTTAAACTTATAAAGTTGATAGCATATATGTAAGTGAAAATAATTTAGTAGATAACATTTTTCTAAAAATGGTGGGCATTGCTCACCATTCTATTTGTCAAGCAAATTTATATTAGTAAATTAGTGCAGATTAAGCTAATTAAGGAATACTCATGAATCGAACCAACAGTCCAAATTTGAGTGAATCAACAACCCAATGGTTAATAGAAAAAGACTATAATCCTAGCGATTTAAATCAGCCGGGTGAAAATGGCGATACAGCTTTAATGAAAGCGACAAGAGAAGGAGTTTATACAGTCGTCAAAGAACTAATTGATGCTGGTGCGGATATTAATGCTCGAAATAGCGATCGCAACAATGCTTTGTGGTTTGCCTGTTTTGGCAATCACTACGATTTAATTAATTTACTACTTGCTAGCAACATTAATATAGATAACCAAAATGATAATGGTGCAACTGTTTTAATGTATGCAGCATCAGCCGGAAAGACAGAAGTAGTCAAGTTACTTTTACAACATCATCCTAATTTATATTTAAAAAACTTAGACGATTATAAAGCGATAGATTTTGCTAGCAACGTAGAAGTCTTAAGGATAATTAAAAATGCCATCAAGTCAGATATCGGGCAAAGCTTATCATGACGCTACCAAGCATTCTTACTTATCGGTACAACTTGATCCAAATTATGTAGATGCTTCAACACAGCCATCTTCATTTAAAGTTTATCCCAAGTTTTATCGGAGAGTGAAATTAAATCTCAATAATCCTGTTCATTCTTTTATCTCATTAACCAGTGCAGTAACACTAGAAAAAGTATATAAAGATGGCCCTTATAAACTGCGGGTGAATCCATCAGCAGGCGCTCTGTATCCTACGGAAGTTTACGTACAGGTTCGCAGGATTGAGGGAATGGTAGATGGTATATACCATGTAGAAGTTGAGAATAATTGTCTAACTCTCATCTATGAATTAATTGATGATGGGTTGGAGAATTATATTATACCGGGTAAATGTATCAACGGATTCATCTTTTTAATTAGTTGTGTTTATTATAGGTCTAGCTGGAAATATCAAAATAGAAGCATAAGATATTGCTTCTTAGATAGCGGACACCATTTAGGTGCAGTTGCAGCTTCAGCTTTTCTCCACAACCGAGATATACAACTAATTTTTGACTTTGATAAACTTGCTCTCAATTCAGATTTGGGTTTTGAGAATAAGGAGTTTATTACTGCTTGTGCGGTGTCAGGAGAAATACAAGACAAGAAAATCAGAAGCTTAAGGCTGAAAGTTCCTTTTGTCTCTGGTACTGATTATTTTGAATCTAATCAATTTATTGAAGATGCCTATAAAGCAACAACTCTACAAAAGAGTCGCCAGCAGAAATTAGAGTATCCTCAATTTGATTTTGATCGGGATAAATTTTATCAAACAGTTTGGGATAGACGTTCTATTAGACGTTTCCGGAAAGAGTGTATTTCTCAAGAAGATTATTTATATGTAGTACAACAACTTCAGCAGTCAATACCGACAGAAAATTATGAGGAAATAGAAATTTACTCAGTGGTGCATCAAGTAGAAGGAATGACACCTGGGTTATATAAAGGTACGTATCTGGTTAAAGCAGGTAACTTTAGTGAAAAGACAGGTTACTTATGCATTAATCAGGCTATTGCTAGAGATGGCGCTGTAACTTTATTTTTTGTGTCAGATTATTTAAACTATCAAACTGCTATGCAAATAGCTGGTTTTCTTGGACAGAGGCTTTATTTAACTAGTAATTATTTGGGAATTCAGTGTAGTGGAATTGGTGCGTATTATGATGACGAAACCCAAGAATTATTAGAAACAAATAAAGATGTACTTTATGGAATGGTGATTGGAATATAAGCAGGAAGCTAAAGAGATATGGCTAGAAAGATGTATTACTTCAATAGTGATGACTCACATCCTATGCAACCGACATCTGCGGATATTATACTGCGGCAACAGCTAGAGTATTCTATTAGCAGATACTTTTATGACGCTTGCGATCGCACGATTCAAAATCTTCTATCTAATTGTCGGTGGTATGTCACAACCCATGCCAATGCTCTAACATTGGTTATTGAGTGTCCCGATCAAGTTACTAATTGGCGTATTTTGCAAAAAATCGTGCCAATGGGGACATTGCTATATGGAATTGTCAGCAGTGCTAAAATCCGTGTTTGTCCGCCAGAGAGTCAAGGCGTACCTTTTGAAATGAGAGTAGATGAATTGTCTGTTTATCGGGATTGGGCTTGATTCGATTTTGGATTGTTAATTAAAAGTTGATATTCTGGCTGATAAGTGCAGCTACCTCTTCAAAAACCAAATCAGCAGAATGTTTGACAACAGGACTTAACTCTAGTCCCAAACCAAGATTTGCCGCCTCAATTAAATAAACTGTTACATCTTCAGGAAAGTCATTTTGAAAGATTTTCCGTCCGGCGACTAAAGCATTATCCCAACGAAAATCATGCAAGTTATAACTAGGTTCGGGCATTGCTTCCAGTTCTTTTCCTGGAACTTTAAACACAGCACCCGGTTCAGAACCAGTTGAACTTGCATCAATAATTATTAATTCTTTACTACCTCTAGCTTGAAACATTACTTCCATCCCTGCGGTGCCACAGTCATATACTCGCACATTAGGGTGAGGTTTTTCAGCTAGATATTTTTGTAAGCGTTGGGCAATAATTACGCCTACTGCGTCGTCACTGCGATTTAGATTGCCGCAACCAATAATAGTTAGCATGGGATGAGATTTAATCCGGCGATTTTTTTGCCAGCCAATCTGAAACCATAAATATTGATCGCGTTTATCATCGAGTGCTAAAAGGCTCTCTACGTGGTCATCAGGCGAGCTATAGGATTACTATTTGATTTTTGAACGAAATTAAGTATTGTAGAGTGTGTTAGAACGGAGTTCGTAACGCACTATGAACACGAGTTTTATGCCGTACTCTCTGTGCTAACACATCCTACGTATATTTTCAGAAATCAAACCGGATTCCTATATTACAGATGCGGTCATATTCTATGAGAATATTTTTAATAATATTTCTGTAGGTTCTCTCAGCCGCTAGGTCAGCAAATAGCTTAGTATTTTCATACTTGATATGGAGTGATCGCAATTTAACAATTAATAGTAATTAAAGTTTGTCATACAGGCAATCAGTAGTGATTGAAATAGAGGCTTTGAATAATAATACAGACAAAGCCTCTGAAAAAGAATTTATCAGCAGGAAACTATAACTCTACGCCATGTTTCTTGGCGATTTCATTCAGTTTATCATACTGATCTTGTGACACTTTAGTTAATATCTCTTCAGCCTGTTCTTTAGTACTTCCTTCTTTAGGAATTAAATACTTGACATAAAGAGATACAAAATCAGCAGCGATCGCTAAACCGGATAAAGCATGTTGGTCTGCTTCTTTGCCTGCGATCGCAGCTACTAAACCAGCTTTAATTGGGTCTGGTTTAACTTTCATGAACTGCTCGACAAGTTTAGGAATGTAGTCTTCTGGTGGCAAATTATCTAACTTACTTCTATCGGGAGTAAAGTTACATTCTGCGGCTTTCGCTTGCTCTAAAACACACCATTCGATGAATTCCTGCAATGCTGCATCGGGAACGCGAGGGAGATATTGATGTAGCGCTAAATCAGACACAAGCTTACCGTGTAAATTGCTGTTTTATGCAAATGCATTAAGGCAAGCCTAACGCATCGTTTCTAGATGTTTTGGTGTGTTACGCTACGACTTTTGAATAAATAGTTAGATTATGAGATATCTCAAGCAAAAATCATCCTAGAGATAGCAATGATGCTCGTCATAGTGAAATAATTGTCGATTAACGGGAAAACCACAATTATGAGCATATATTTTAAAGAATATTTACAGATGTATTCAAGTTGTATTTCTCATGGGAATCTTAAGAATATTATCACCCGTTTTGATTAATTAGTTTAAGGAAGGCAGAGTTAGCTATGGGAAAAGATTATATTTTATTTCTGCATGGCGTAAATGTACGGGAATCGAAAGAAAACGAAAGGAACCAGAATTACATCTATGCTGACAAGTTGTTTAACTTGATTGTTGAGTTAGTCCGGGAGAAAGATCGTAATCGTGAATCCCACATTCCGCACCCTAACTGTCACAAGTTCATTAGTACTTAACTAATTTTCAGTAAATAGTATTTGTGAACTATAGACTGGAGGAGTATTTTAAGACTTAATGATAATAACTACTATTAATAGATAATTGAGCCAAGCCAAAGCCAAAAAATTTATATATGCACGGAAGGCTAAAAACCTGCGGCTTGGATATTGCAAATAAATTTTTAGGTAGATAAAGTGTGAAAATTTGAACAGATGTTGTTTAGTCTGTTCATCGCTATGTCTAATCTGAAAGAAATTGAAATTAAAAACATAGACCATTTGGGTATAATTGCAGGGATTATAGACTCAATAGGCTTAGTAGATATTATTAATGAATTAATTGGGCAAGAACAAGGAGAAAAAATCAGTCCTGGACAAGTGGTTAAAGCAATGATCTTAAATGGATTGGGTTTTGTGAGTAGTCCTTTATATATGTTTTCCGAGTTTTTTGAAGATAAACCTTGTGAACATTTAATCGGAAAAGGAGTAAAAGCAGAATATTTAAATGATGATAAGTTAGGTAGAGTCATGGATAAATTATTTATTAAAGGTTTAACGGAGATATTTTTAGCTATTAGCAGCCAGGCGGTCAAAGAATTTAATATTAGTTTAAAATCTTCACATTTAGATTCGACTTCCTTGCATTTACATGGTGAATATAGTAGTAGTTTAACCGATGTAATTATTCATTGTAATTCATCAAATAGTGAAATACAATCAGCACGACCTATCGAAATAACCTATGGTTATTCTCGTGACCACAGACCAGATTTAAAACAATTTATCATAGATTTAATATCATCTGGAGATGGAGATATACCAATATTTTTAAAATCGGCATCTGGAAATCAATCAGATTCTTCAAGTTTCGCTAAAATATTTTTAGAATACAAAGAACAAATACAAAAAGAAGAGATAGGGAACGAAGATAATTTAATGGTCGCAGATGCGGCTTTGTATAACGCCAAAAATATCAGTTCATTATTTGGCACAAAATGGCTATGTAGAGTACCGATGACTATAAGACAGGCAAAAGAACTAGCATCAACATTATTATCAACTGATTTTATTAGTAGTTCTTTAACAGGATATTATTATTCTGTAGTTAAAAGTAATTATGGTGGAGTTGAACAAAGATGGTTGGTTGTGGAAAGCACTGAAAGAAAAGAATCTGATTTACGCCAATTAGAAAGAAGAATATCTAAGTCAAAAGCTAGTGCATTATCTCATCTGAAGAAACTACTGGAATCAAAATTTAATTCTCATCAAGAGGCTATTAAAGCCGTAGATAGTTTAAATAAAAAATTAAAGTACCATCAAATTAATTACATCGATTACTTAGAGAAAGAATCAAAAAATAAAAAAGATAAAATAAATTTTTATGAAGTAAGTGCTTCATTGTCGGAAAATATAAATGCTATTAAAAAAGCTTATCAAAGTGCCGGACGTTTTGTGCTTGCAACAAACATTTTAGATGAAAAATCCCTGAGCAATGACGATATGCTTTCCGAATATAAGGCACAGCAAAGTTGTGAAAGAGGATTTGGATTTCTCAAAGACCCCTTATTTTTCGCAGATAGTATTTTTCTGAAATCTCCAGAAAGAATTGAAGCTATGGCTATGATAATGGGATTATGCCTATTAATCTATACTTTAGCTCAAAGACAAATAAGAAAAGCCTTATCAGCGTCTGAATCTACTATTAAAAATCAGCTGGGTAAATCTGTAAATAACCCGACTATGCGATGGATATTTCAATGTTTTCAATCCATACATTTAGTTAAATTTGATCAGGAAATATCAATATCAAATTTAACTTCAGAAAGAAAATATATTTTGAGCTTTTTGCCAGAGACTTGTGGCTACTATTATAAATGTTAATCAGACTGGAGCAAAAATTTATTTGTCATAGAGACTATTAATTTTGATTAAAAGTCACAAATTATAATGACTTTTAATTGACATCTTATAAATCAAATATAGATATTAGCCTAACAACCATAAGTTTTTATCTATTAATTAAGCGTAAACACTTATTGCTTCTTATTGAGAATAAAAATCTGATTGAGGGTAGGTAAATAATATGACTAAGTAAGTAGGTAAAGTGTTTTTTGATTCTCATTGTAGAAAAAATATTCAGTAAAAACCCCTTTGTGACAGTTAGGGTGCGGAATGTGGGGTGAATGCATCAAAGTGCCTCTTTACTGGGGTGATGTCAACGAAAGCGCCTTGAATGAACTACTAACAAACCTGAAAGGCTCGTCTAAGTGGAACCAACTTTGGTTTCAAGATTTTCGCCAAAAGCAAATATTGCAATTTGTCGGGGATGGAGGACTCTACATCAGTCGCCTAATTGGCTCAATGGCGGCTGAACAACTTAAAAAACAAACATTTAAAGGCTTAGAAAAGTATAAACAGGGCGATCGCCTACATTTGGTGACTCATAGTTGGGGGACAATCATACTGTTTGACATTCTGTTTGCCAGCCGTTGGGATGATCACGAAATTCCTGGCTATGAAAGTGTAAAGGCTATTCGAGATAAGCTTTATGGTATTGGGGAGAATCCTACAACAGGTATCCGACTAGCTAGTATTCAGACTATGGGTTCTCCCATCGCCTTGTTTAGCTTAATTAGTATCAATGGTAGAAATGCTAATGATGAAAGTACTCATGACATCAGTCCTGGTTTAAGTAATTTGTTGAAGAACCTTACTCAAGGAGATGGAGAGTTGTCTTGGCTCAATTTTATACATCCTGGCGATCCAATTGCTTGGCCGCTAGAAAATCTCATCACCAAGTTAATCCCCGATTCTGGTTCTTACGTTAACGTTGAAGACGTTCTCACTGGTGACTCTGGTTTATTGAATTTATTTGCTCAAACTCCCCCGATCCGACAGACGTTTTTGGCTTTGGCAAATGGCGGCAGCGCTCACGGAAGTTACTGGCAAAATGAAGATGTAGCACAGCGAATAGCAGCAAATATTCTAACGGTCTAATACTATTGTGTTTTAACCAACCTCAATATTTCGTTTTTTACCTTTTTGTCTGTGCGCTTTCGGCATCTTTCGGACTACCAGTTGAAAAAATATCCTATCGTAGGGGCGTAAGAGATTGCGCCCCTAAAAAGTAGAGATGCGATCGCTCAAACCTTGAATCGCAAAAAGTAACAGAAAAATCGTGAATGGCAACCTCCTTGTATTTTTCAAAATTGAAAAATCGTAGGTAAAGATATTGTGACTGTTGAAGGCGATCGCCTAGTTATCATAGTCAGTGCGGCATAACACAGTGTTGCAGCAGACTGCAATCTAGATGGTCTAGATCAGTCCGTTGTTTGGGGATGAACGCAATAAGCAGCAGCGATCGCCGAAATAGCAAATGCGTAGGCGTAGCCAGCCGTAGGCATTAAGATTTGGCTGCCCAAACTAGGGAAATGTCGTACTTATTAAACATCGAATCGGCACTCACAAGTGTCATTTCTTCTATCTGAGCCTGTGCAATCAACATTCTGTCAAAAGGATCTCGGTGATGCAAAGGTAACGCAGCCGCTTGTAAAGCATGAGAAGCTGTAATTTCTAGCGCTCGCATTGCCAACACTGTCATCCGACTAGAAATATAACTGTCTAGGGGATCTGCCAGTGGTAACTTGCCGATCGCAACTTTTATCCCCATTTCCCAAATACTGGCAACTGAGAGCCACAATTCATTCGTTTCATCGGCAATATGCGCGATTGCTGCTTGATTTAAAAGCTCTGGTTGGGTAAACCACCATAACCAGCACTGTGTATCTAGCAAAAGTTTCACTCCTCACCGCCCTCAAATGCTGCCAAAATTTCTTCTGGTAAAGGGGCATTGAAATCATCTGGCACTACAAAACGCCCTTTATCTTGCCCTAAACTATTGAGTCGATTTGATGAGTTGTGAAACGGAACCAACTTGGCGATCGGAATACCTCGATTGGAAATAATGATTTCTTCTCCAAGTTCTACGCGTGACAACAGCTTTGAGAGATTCGTTTTAGCTTGATGAATATTTACGGTTTCCATGAAATTAAACTAAGTTTAGTATTTTTGTAATAGTGGTGCAAGAGCGATGTCTACGACGGGCTACGCGTACGCTCTTGTTGGTGGTATAGATAGTGGCGAAATGTCACAGCATAAGTAACAATCATTACTTGGATAGAGTGATTGTACAATATGTAATAGTTGAGTTTTTATAAGTCAAGTGGACTGCGACCGCCACAGTTAAGAATATGAATTAACTCAATAAATTATGCATAATGCTGAGATTAGCTTGATGGATTTGGGGTACTTCCACAATGTCGTAATGAAGCTAATTCATGAGTGCGACAAATTAGAACAAATAGTTGCTAGGGCGCTAAGTAATTAGCGATCTATATCGCTACCAGAGAATTCATCATTGCTAACTTCTAGGGGCATGGCAGCGATTTCTGCCAGAATTTCTCTAGGAGTTTTGTTTTGAGGTTTAGCCTCAGTTGCAATGACAGTGACTTCAACGTGAGTTCCCTCGGCTAATAGAATTGGCTGTGATAGTCTGAGTACCCCATGTTCGTAAACAGCTTCTACCGTTATAGTCATAAATTCTTCCCTCATGCCCCAGCTATTTCTAATCATGGCATACCATGATTTAGGCATACAGAAGTTTCGGTGCGTTATTCATAGCGTAACGCACCTAACAATCAATTAAGCAGTCCGAAAACGCGCCAACTCTTCACCAGTCTTAGCATCATGGGCGTGGACTGTACACACCAAACATGAATCAAACGATCGCGCCACATGCCCAACTTCCACCGGATCGCTAGAATCGTAAATGGGTGTGCCAATTAAAGCTTCTTCAATAGGGCCGCGGATACCTTCACCGTCACGAGGGCCGATATTCCAAGTACCTGGGGCAATGACTTGGTAATTTTTAATTTTACCGCCCTCTACTTCTACCCAGTGAGACAATGAACCCCGCGCTGCTTCCGTTGCACCCCAACCACGACCATCTTTTTCTGTAGGTTTGATATACCAAGGATCGTTTAATTTGAATTCGCGTAAACAGTGTTCAGCTTGCCGATATAACTTGACAAGTTCGTGAACTCGTGCTAATTGACGCACATGAATACTAGCACCACCCATCTCCTTGAATACATCGAGGATAAATCCGTCGTAGTGTTGCCAAGATTCGCCATGTTTACCACCGGCTACTAATTGACGCGCTAAGGGGCCAGTTTCCAGACGTCCGAAGTCTTTGTGAAGGACTGCACTCGACCAAGAGTAGGCATTATCGAAGTCTTTGGTATTGATTGCAGTGGGTTTAGTGGTGCGATCGCTAGGGTGAATATCTTCTGTCCCTTCATCGTACCAGGAGTGAGTTGTATTCTCGCGGGTAAATGACTGATCCATTAAGGTGTGAGTGTGTGTGAAGCTGTCGTACACTCCACTTTTCATAATCATCGCCGCATTTCGCCCTTCGATAGTCGGCTTTTGGTATTTATCTTCATGGGCTAAATATCCCCAAGTGACATATTTACCAACACCAGCGCCATATCTATCTAAACCGATGTCTAAACCCATGCGCCAATAAAAACCCAAGTCGGAATCTCGATGATTTCGGTCTTCATCCAACCAATCTCTAAAGTCATCATAAGTTTGGATTTGTTCGTAGCGTTCTAAAGAACAACCCAACCACACTGGTTCTAACCAATTGGTGCGGAAGTATTCTAGAATCGCCCAAGCGCGAGTAATGTCTGTTAGTGTTGGGGCGCACATCACGCCACCAGGCACCATATAACTGCTGTGGCAACTGGTGGTATGCTCAAAATGTTCCTGAGTAACTTATTGCATAAAGTGATTTTGCTCGGTAATAACATTTTCTTTTCACTATCTCAGCTTATAAATAAGGGAATATTTAGGGAATGAACTGGCAAAATCAAAACCAGGGTAATTGCAATCGCCACAATTTCATATCGCAGACATATCCCCCATCTACATATGAGGATGCAAACGCAGACTCAAGGGATTTGTTCGCCGATATGTTCGCAGATTTTGAGCCGCACAACACCACAGACGGTAGTTACAGAGGAACAATGGCGAAAATTAAAGCAACAGAACTACAGTATCAAGCGGTTTTTGAGCAGAAGTTAGTCGAAGCTAATAGTAATTTAAAAAGGGATAGAGTTAGAGTTAGCATTAAACAAACTGGCAATTCTCTACAGTTACGAGCTACCCTACCGTTAAAACCAGGTGATAGCAGCGTAGATAAGGAAAAAAAACAGTATGACTTGTCTCTAGGGATACCAGCAAATTTAGAGGGACTGAAAACTGCGATCGAGGAAAGTTACGAGTTGGGTAAATTAATCGCTCGCCATACCTTCGAGTGGAATGAGAAGTATTTAGGAATTAAATCTAGAGAGAAGCAAGAGATAAAAACTATTGGGGAATTATTAGATACATTTGATGAAAAATATTATCAAACCCGTCACAAAACTATAACTAGTCAAAATACTTTTGCTAACTATATATCCGTTATTAAAAGAAACTTTCCTGCAACAACTTTAGTAACCAAAAATCATTTTGAAGAAATTATTAATTCATTTCAGGGAAATAAAAAAAATGAATTAATTGCCGTATCTTCTGTTTTTATTAAAACCTTTCAGTTGGGATTTATACTTGATGTGACACGAGATCATGTCACTCCTGCTCATCGAGAAATACCTGACAATGATAAAATAGTATCTTCTTTTGACCTCTTTGAAAAATTCGCCCTCAATCGCAAAAATACAAATATTACTGATGAAATAGACAGCTGGGAAATGTGGCGTTGGGTATATGGAATGTTGGCAACCTTTGGGTTAAGACCAAGGGAATTATTTGTCGAACCAGATATTAATTGGTGGATGTGTTTCCAAAATATAGACCATACTTGGAAAGTCAATAAAAATACAAAAACTGGATATCGAGAAGTTATCCCCTTTGTACCAGAATGGATAGAATTATTTGATTTACACAATCCCAAACCATTAAAGATTTTAGAAAAAAAGGTGACAAAAATCGCATCTGTGCAAAATATTAATTGGATGCGGAGAGATATATCCAGATGGTTTAAAAAAGTGGGAATTGAGTTTCAACCCTACGATTTGCGTCATGCTTGCGCGATTCGAGCGCATCTTCAGGGAATACCCATCAAAGCCGCAGCAGATAATTTAGGTCATACTGTTGATGAACATACAAAAACCTATCAAAGATGGTTTGGTATTGAAAACCGTAAAAAAGCCTTTGGCGAGGTAATTAGTCAAAAGTCGTTAATTGAGTTGCAGAAAAATGAAATATTGGCGCTACGGATGGAGAATGAAAGGTTGAAGTTGGAAGTTGAAAAGTTGAAATTTTTGGAAAATGTTTAAAAATCCAGAGGACTGCAAACAGCTTTACCATCACGGTTAAGAACGTGGGTATTAATCATGGTGGTTTTGACATCGTTGTGTCCTAATTTCTAAACAGTACGGATATCATAGCCATTTTGCAGTAAATGGGTAGCAAAACTGTGGCGAAACTTATGACAACCCACCTTTTTTGAATACCAGCTTGACAAACCAGCATAAGTAATAGTAACTATAAGAACATAAATTTGAAGTAAGAAATGCATTATGCCACGCGTACTATTCGTATCGGGTCAAGTGATGAGTCATTAGGCAAGGTGGGTTATTCACTCAATACTTCTATTCTTAAAAAGCCCTATAATTATTTAAGAGGATGTTTGAAAAGTCCTCTTGTCGGTATCCAAAAGTTCTAGATCCCCCTAAATCCCCCGATAAATTGGGGGACTTTGATTCCAGTTCCCCCCTTTTTAAGGGGGGCTAGGGGGGATCTAAACGTGCTTAAAATCACAGCAAAAGACTTTTCAAACAACCTCTAAACCTAAATAAAGCATCAATACAAAAAGGATATTTTTCCTTTACTTTTTCTATTGCTTCTCGGAGAGATTTTCTGCCTATATTCAGTACAGAGCCAAGATTCTCTTTGATAAGTGATTTGTGTGATGAAATATGTACCTCCAGAAACATTAGGTCTTCTATAATTAGGCATAGGGAGCTAGTAGGGGTAAAATTAAATTATTTTAAAATTATTTATTGTATTGTCATATTGGTTGGGTAAGAACATTTTTTGCTAAACTATAATCAGGGAAACAGCAAGATGAGATTATGAACTTAGATACAATTCAACAAGATATTGAGTCTCTTCCTCCCGATGCACAACAAATCATAGTTCAACTCGTAGAATTCCTGAAAAAACGCTACCTTCTGAATCAACAGGAATCTTCAGAAAATTCCTTGCAAGACTGGTCAGACTTTATCGGTTGCATAGAAGCTGAAACAGACCTCTCAAAAAACTATAAAAACTACTTAGACCGTGAACTTAACCAAAAATATGATCATAGTTGATACAGGCTTTTGGTTAGCTCTTGCCAATAAAAGAGATGCAGTTCATATATCCGCCAAAAAACGATTTCAAGATTTAGCTAATCAGCAATTTATTACAACCTGGTGTGTCGTTACGGAAACGTGCTATCTATTACAAAAAAGAGTAGGAGTAGATGCTCCAAAAATCTTTATTCATAAAATTTCTACAGGAAAGCTACAAATCTTTGATCTGAAACAACATCATTGCCAGCGTATTGAAGAACTGATGGAAAAATATAAAGACTTACCGATGGATTTAGCCGATTCCTCTCTCGTGATCCTTGCAGAAGAATTAGGTCATGGCCAAATTTTATCGGTTGATTATCGAGACTTCAACACCTATCGCTGGAAAAATACAGAACCGTTCGATAACCTCTTTCAGGAATTTTTATGACGTAGTGCGATAGCTGATATTGTAGGGTGCGTTAATGCAATGTAACACACCTTATTACGTTTTCATCAAACAGTAATTTCATGCTGATAATGGAGAAATCATAAGCCGACGTTCACGGTCAGCCGCATAAGCAATACAAGCTTTTAAATCTTCTCGCGTTAGGTCGGGAAAATCATCAAGAATTTCTGCTTCGGTCATATCGGAAGCTAGGTATTCAAGCACCTCATAAACTGTAATTCGCAAGCCACGCACACAAGGCTTACCACCGCGTTTATTCGCTTCAATTGTGATATAGTTTCTGTAATTCATAAGTGGCGAGTGCATTTTTGCCAATTCGTCTGATCGTATCATGTATTTCTGCTAAAAACTCAATAATTTCACCATTAAACATCTTTGAGAAAAGCGATCGCTCAATTTTTAAACAAAGAAATCAATACTTCTATACTTAGACCAAATTATAATTATTTAAACCCTGATATGACTATTTGCGTATTTATATTGAGGAAAACCCAGATTTATACTTCAAAAGGAAGAAAATAATTATACTTAACTACTTGCCTTGGACTTTCTTAACTGCGTAGACGCGGAGCGGCTTGTCGCTAGACATCGCTAATCTATGGTTAGGGAAAAATTAGGTAATACCTGAGAAAAGCAAATAACTTTTAACAGAGAAAAATTAATGGATTTACTGCTTGCTATCTTTGCTTATGGTGTAGCTGACAGTGGATTTATCGCCTAATTTAAGGAAAAACCAGGGAATCATTACACATATCCTGGCAAATCCTTACTATATAAGCAATTCCCCAATTTATTTCCATATAACTGCTGTGGGGCCATTGTCCGCCCAATAGTGCATAAATTTCTACAGGTTTAGCGGAAATTGTTATGCCGAGTTCGTAAGATTTGCCAGTGAAAGCAGCAAAGCGTCTGGTAGCTTCTTCATAAAAGCGACTATTGCGGTATTTTCTATTGGTTAAGTCAATGGCAAACAAACCATAAAAATAGCGAGGGATGCTTTGAATTGTTTCAACAATTTGACCAAGATTTCTCGCCAAAATCGCATTGCGGGGAACTTCTGTTTCCCAAGCTGTATCTAATGCCCAAGATGCAGAAGTTAGGTGAGAACCGCCGCAAATTCCGCAAATGCGAGGTGTGACAATTAATCCGGCTTGCGGATCTTTACCGCGTAGGATAACCTCAAATCCGCGAAATAGTTCCGCGTGTGTCCAGGCGTTGACTACTCTTCCATGTTCAATATCGACTCGGACATCTAAATCGCCTTCAACTCTACCAACGGGCGAAATGTCTAATGATTGAATTGTCATTTGTCATTTGTCCTTTGTTATTTGTCATTTGTCATTTGTCATTTGTCATTTGTCATTTGTTGTTTGTCATTTGTCATTTGTTGTTTGTCATTGGTATTTTGTCATCAATCATTTCCGAAAAATAATCTTAAACTCTTATCCTCTGTAGGTAAAAACCTAATTTCTGGAGATATCTATTAGTCATTGGTTTTTCACAAAAGACTAATGACCAATGACCAATGACTAATGACCAATGACTAATGACTAATGACCAATGACTAAACAGTAAAAAAGTCTTCTTCTGCCCAAGGTGGTGCTGCGTCTTTGGCGACCATTGTGAGTAAGGCGTAGTCTTTTTTGTTCACCCCTGGCGGTAATTCTTTAGGAACTCCCATTACTGTTTGGGTTTTGAATACGGTTCCTGGTTTGAGATCAAAGAAGGGAAATTCTGGTTCTGTGCAACCTAAGCAAGGCATTCCGGCGCGAGTTTTGGATGAGACGCGGTTCCATAAGATGCGGTTGCAGGAAGAATGAGTCATGGGGCCGCGACAACCCAAGTCATAAAATAGGCAGCCTTTGCGCTGACCAAATTCGGCGGTTGATGCTTTGTAGGCAAAGTGAACATTGCGGGTACAACCTGTTTGGGTGTAGGTGTTGAAGAAAGTTTGGGGACGATTTAGTTCATCGAAAGCAATGTCTGCTATGCGTCCAGTAGCGATCGCAACTAATATCTGCGTAATCCAGTCGGGATGAGCGGGACATCCAGGTATATTAATTACAGGTAATCCAGCTTGCGACACAAAGTCTTTACCTAAAAAACCGCCTTCTTGACGTTTGAGAAATTGTAAACCTTCCGATTCGCTAGGATTGGGTGACATGGCGGGAATTCCTCCCCATGTGGCACAATCTCCTACGGCGACGATAAATTGAGCGACTTTAGCGAGGTCTAATAACCAATCTTTCATGGCGCGATCGGCAAAGCGATTCCATTCGCCTGTGCCGTTGGGCGCATTAACTACACTGCCTTCAAATACCAAGATATCTAAAGGAATTTTGCCAGAAATGCAATCCCGCAGCAGTGTTTGTAAGTCGTTGCCTAGTTCTAACCCCAAGGAAGGATGCCAAAGTACCTTGATACCAAAGTCGGCAATTAAATCACAGACTGTCGGTTCTTCAGCGTTGAGAAATGACATGGTGTTGCCGGAACAAGCACCACCTTGTAGCCATAGTACGTTAGTCATCGGCTAGGTATTTTTGTATTGTTTACCATGCATGATGTAGGTGATAATGCTTGCAAAGTCTCACCTGTTTATCAATATTTATTTTTCAATACTAAGATATTTTTTATCTAATTTACTTTCATTAAAAAAGAATTAATCATTAACAATAAATTAAATACTCTCAAGATTATTTTCAATGGCTATGTCTGTTATATATGTAACACATTTAATAAATGCAAAATGTATAAATAAAAACTACCTTTTGTTTTTAAGCCTTGACCTTAACAAACTCAACGTGCTTAATTTATCACGGTTAAAGCTCTTTGATATTAATAATAATTACTATCAACTATTAATTGTCTGAGGTGGCGAGTATTTTAAGCCATTAGATTTTCATATAATAAATGAGCCAAAAATAAGGGCACAAAACTTTGCGCCCCGTCAACTATATATCAGTTGTTTTAGGATTTTGGTTGTGCAGCTTACCTAACAACTTGTTCGTCCAAACCTAACGCTTGAGCTATCTGCTCAATATTCAACCCCAATCCTAATAACTGGGGTATCACTTCTAACTTACCTTCTTTTATCCCTTCTTGTTTACCTTCTGCAAAAACATCTTGGTAAAATCTACTTTGCTTTAACTCATTTGAGCCAAACATTTTTTATCTCCTGCTGTTTTAGGATTTTGATTGTGCAGCTTGCCTAACAACTTGTTCATCCAAACCTAACGCTTGAGCTATCTGTTCAATACTTAAACCCAACCCTAATAGCTGGGGTATCGCTTCTAACTTACCTTCCTGTCTACCTTCTTGTATACCTTCTTGTTTCCCTTCTTGCCTACCTTCTGCAAAAACATCTTGGTAAAATCTAGTTTGCTTTAACTCATTTAATCCAAACATTTTTCCTATCTCCTCCTGGCTCAATCGCGGTAACTTGTAGATTAATATCGTCTCTATTAATTGTATAATTTCCCTAATAGTAGTGACATCTGGAATTTGCTGTCGGGCAATGTTTACTATCTCTACAGCTTTTGTTGTCGCCGTTGATTCGGGTTCGATAATCAGTTTAACTGCCTCCATACCGATTGATGATGTCTCAATTGAGCTTAATTCGTCGAGATAGACGCGAGTTACTCGTTGAGAGTTGAGTAATTCTGTATATCTTTCAGTATCTCCAGTATCAACGCTGCGGTTGGGGAAGATGACAACACCACGCCAATTGTTAGTTAATTCGGTTTTGTCGAGATAGTTAAAGATTTCGGTAAATAAACGTGAGTAGAATTTTTTGTCTGGTTGAAATTGCACTTCAGCAAAATAAATCGGTAATTCTGGCGTATTTGGGAGAAAGACACCATCGATTCTAAACGCCAGTTGTTTAACTTCTACTGAAGAAAATTGGTAAGCACTAGCTAGTTGCGGTGGTTAATTAATCAGTTCAAAAAAGGTGCTGGGGATACTTTGAAAGATCCGATAGAAGATACTGTCTGTTTTCAAAGGTAGCTTGTTTTACAGTTGATGAATATATTTTACACTTCGGCGATCGCGTGGCAACTATTTTGATTACACTAAATATATATAAAATTACTATTTAATTTTTGAACAAAATTAAGTATTGTAGAGTGTGTTAGAACGGAGTTCGTAACGCACTATGATCGTGGGTTTGATGCGTTACGCTGTCGCTAACACATCCTACATGTATTTTCACAAATCAAACCGGATTCCTCTATGTCAACAATTCAATAAAAAAGATTGAAATTGTATAACACGATGATACAAAAAGTATTTAAAAAAAATTAGGTGTTTAAAACTGACATTAATATTAGCAATTTCCCCCTAGAATTTTAGAAATAGGGTGTTTTATAGTATTGTATTGAGCATGGCATAAGACATTGGCTATAGGGTATTTAGTATTTTCCCTAGTTTCTAGTCTTTAATCCTAGCTCAAATAAAAAAGGGGAATTCCGCCTAAAGGACTCGAAGCCTGCGTAAATCAGTATGGCCCGTGATTAGATGCGTTTACGTATCTCAATCATTCGTGGGCGTTGACAGATTCAATTCCCAATTGGCTAGAGTACGGCAGAGTTATGACCCCCAGCATTACAGATTCAGCAGTGAAGGCTGCGGTAGCAGCTGTTGCTTCAGAGTCAGCCTCAGCAGAAGAAAAAATCCAGATGCTGATTGAGATAGCACAGGGTTTTCAAAAAAAGCCCAAAGCTGCCCAAGACTTGCGAAATGCAGTTGGGTTATATTACCGGGCCTATGAAATGTGTGGTGAGGAGTATCCCCTATTAAAAGCCAGGGCCCAAGTAGGGATGGCGGGGACATTACAGGCAATACCGGATGCTGATTACCAACTGTTGATGCAAGCTAAAGTCGGTTATGAAGAGGCATTACCGATTTTACAACAATTAGCTGCGCCAGAGGAAGTGGCAGAGACGCAGATGAATTTTGGTCTGGTGTTGCAGTCGCTAGTGCCGTTTAATTTGGCGCGGATAACAGACAGCATCCAAGCTTATCATGAGGCTTTGCGGGTGTTTACTTGGGAAGATTATCCTCAAGAATACGCCATTTTGTATAACAATATTGCGATCGCTTACCTTTCTATGCCCCTAGCATCAGAACGGGAATACTTGCGTCAAGGGTTAGCTGTGCAATCATTTGAGGTAGCACTAAAGCATATTAATCTGATTGACCATCCTAGAGAATATGCGATGTTGCAAAATAATTTAGGTAACGCTTTGCAATATTTAGTGAGTTCCCATCCTGTAGAGAATAATTTAAGAGCGATCGCAGCTTATGACGAAGCGCTAAAAGTGCGTAACGCCAAAGATACACCTCTAGAGTACGCTAACACAATTTCCAACAAAGCCAACGCCCTATTTAACTTAGCAGACGACCAGGAAAAACCAGAAGCTGGTAATCCTCAAAATCTTTTGCAAGCGCGTATCTACTATCAAGACGCTTTAGAAATATTTACGAAATACCAACAAATTGCCCAAGCAGAGGTAGTAGCCCAAGCACTACAAGATGTAGAAGCAGAAATAGGGAATAGGGAGTAGGTTAGTTATTCTTTCTCCCTCATCTCCCCACTCCCCTAATTCCTAACAATCAGGACAAAACAGCATGAGAGATATTTTTACCTACTCAAACGTGATAAATTTTCTCACAAGTTTAGCAGATGGTGACTTGAACATAGCAACAGAATTTGTGTGGTTAATCATCGCCGCAGCCTTGTCTATGGTCGGCGGTGCAATTGGCGGAATGCTGTTAGCTGGTAAAGATATAGGCTATCAGTTTTCAGCCATGCTTGGTGCATTATTTGCCCCTGCGGGTGTAATTCCCGCCATCTTCTTAGGGCTTGCTGCCTTAAATTTATTGACAAATTATTAGGAGACAACATGTTAGAAATAGGGTGGTTTTCAGCCAAGTTATTTTTTAAAGGAAAGCTACTACGTGACCCAGTGTATTTTGTTAAACAAACTACTATTGGTATTGCTATAGGTTTCTTACTATTAGTGTTACTCGCACAAGCCCCAATTCCCTTTTACTTACCAATAATATTATCTAGCTTGGTGACGGGTATAATTATGCCATTTCTCCTCAAGGACTTCAAAATGAAGTGATTAGTCATTGATAAACAACTAATGACTAATGACCAATGACCAATGACTAATGACCAATGACAAACCTTGAAGAATTAGTTCAGGAAATTAACCGCTTTGAGGCGATTATATCCGAGTGGGATGAAAGCCAAAGGTGTGTAGCAGTAGGTCTAAAAAGAGCAATTGAGGCTTTGCATAAAGCTGCATTGACTAACTTGATTAAAAGCCTTAAACAAGAATCAATGCCAGCTTTGCGCCATGCTGTTGCAGATGAATTAGTGTATGCAGTCTTACTGTATCACGAACTAGTCAAACCACCGAAACCTCTACTTTCACAACGTATTCAGACAGCCCTTGAAGAAGTTCGCCCAGGTTTAAAAAGCCATAATGGGGATGTAGAAATAGTGGCAATTAAGCCGCCAGATACAGTAGAAGTCAGATTAATCGGAACTTGCAGCAGTTGTCCAGCTTCTACTTTAACTTTATCTCAAGGAGTAGAACAGGCAATCAAAAACCATTGTCCAGAAATTACCAAAGTAGTTGCAGTTGCTAACAACTTTACTGTTAACAACGTAAATTCTGGTTTAATCAGCCCATTCTCTTCAAAAATAACTTCTACCTGGATCAAAGTAGCGACTATTGATCAAGTTCCGGAATTTAGTGTATTAGCAGTACAACTTGCTGGTACTTCACTAATTTTACATCGTCAAGGCATTACAGTTAAATCTTACCGTAATGCTTGTACCCATCTAGGATCTCCCTTAGAAAAAGGTAAAGTTGAAAATGGTATTATTACCTGTCCTGCCCACGGATTCCAGTACAAATTAGAGACAGGTAAATGCTTAACCGTTCCTGATGTTTCGCTTCAGTCGTATCCAGTCAAGGTTAAAGACGATAAAGTTTTTGTGAAACTACAAAAATGATGATGCAAAGATAAGATGTCAGCAAATATACTTGGCAATTAGTCAATCACCGCTAATTTGCTTTTTCATTTCAGTAGTTCGCGCATTCATCTTAGTGTTTTGTACAAGCAAAATGCCCGAATGCTTTCTCAATATCTCTAAATTCATTCTCATTTGTGTAATTCAGGTATTGATTTTAGTGTTTTGAGAAAGTAAAAAGGCATATTACTTTCTCAAAAGATCATTTGACTTATTCAAACCCCAGTTTGCTTTCTCATTTCAGTAAATCACGCACTCATGCCAAAAATTTGCTATGTAGCAAAAGTTACTAAAAGCTATCTTGATTTTTAAGCTTGATTAATACAGAAGTTGATTAGAGGTTTTAACTGAATTTGAAAAAAGCATAATGCAAAACCGTTACTGTTGTTACATGCTAATCAACATTAATGTTTTTAAATAATTATCAGCCTCTATCTGCGGTTCATGGATATCCCAAACATAATTAATTCCATATCACAATTACCGCTAGAAGCAACAGAAAATCCTCAATATTTACCTCTATCACCTCAAGGTGCGGAGGTAATTTTAGGTAACATTATTGAACCAGAGCAATTAGTTATACCTGTAGCACCCAATGCCACAACAATGTTTGGGCCTCGTGCTGCTTGTTTATTATCAGAAACTGGCCCATTATGGGTATCAGATACAGGACATCATCGATTATTAGGATGGCAGAATTTACCCACTAGAGATAGTCAACCGGCTGATTGGGTAATTGGACAACTTGATTTTTATCATGAAGGACAAAATGCTAAAAATATACCAGGAAGGGCAACCTTAAGTGTACCAACAGGGATTTGTGCTTGCGGCGAAGGATTAGCTGTAGCAGATGCTTGGAATCATCGGGTTTTGATTTGGAAGAATTTACCAGAAGATAACAATGTTCCGGCAGATTTGGTGTTAGGGCAAGTTAATTTTACCAATAATGAACCAAATCAAGGAAATCAAGTAGCATCTGCTAGTACAATGCACTGGCCCTATGGTGTTTTCTATCATCAAGGACGGCTATTTATTGCTGACACTGGTAATCGAAGAGTATTAATTTGGCATCAATTACCAACAGAAAATGGTCAACCTGCTGATGTAGTTTTGGGACAACCAGATATGATATCTCGCAATGAAAACGGCGGTGCTTCTCCAACCGCAGCGAGTATGCGTTGGTGTCACGATATCGCTTTTTGGGGAAAAAATCTAGTTGTCAGCGATGCAGGTAATCACCGGGTAATGATTTGGCAAGGAATACCCACAGAAAATAATGCTCCTTGTGCAGTAGTTTTAGGACAAAAAAGCTTTGATTTTGTGGAAATGAATCAAGGAGTTTATTTGCCAAGTGCTAGTAGTTTGAGTATGCCTTATGGTGTAGGAGTGGCTGACGATTGGTTAGTAGTTGCAGATACCGCTAATTCTCGTTTGTTAGGATGGAAGAAACCAGAATCAATTTTATCACTGCAAGGTGCGGCAGCAGATGGGTTAGCAGGACAAATAAATTTTCAAAGTAAAGGTGAAAATCGTAATTTCGGATTGCCAAAACGAGACAGCTTAAATTGGTGTTACGGGATAAAAATTTATGGCAATACAGCAGTCATAGCTGATTCTGGAAATAACCGAATTTTGTTGTGGCAGTTTAATAATTCATAATTTTTGAAAGTCAGATTTATATGGCGGCTGAAGAAATTAGAGTTCGCGGTACTGTTCAAGGAGTAGGATTTCGCCCTACAGTATATCGTCTGGCTAAAGCTTGCGGTTTGCATGGAGATGTTTGTAATGATGGTCAAGGTGTATTAATTAGGGTATCTGGTAGTGAGGAAGCAATAACAGAATTTGTTGCCAGATTGCAAACAGAGTGTCCACCGTTGGCAAAAATTAATCAACTAACAAGAATTATTTATCAAAGTGAATTTAAATTTGATAATTTTGTGATTTCTACTAGTGTTAGTAATGCTATTAAAACAGAAATTACCCCTGACGCAGCCACTTGTTTGCAATGTCAACAAGAAATATTCGACCCCTTTAGCCGCTTTTATCGCTATCCCTTTACCAACTGCACTAATTGCGGCCCACGCCTGAGTATTATTCGTGCGATTCCTTATGACAGAAGCAATACCAGTATGTCTGCGTTTGCTATATGTCCCGAATGTTCAAAGGAATACCACGATGTCGAAAATCGGCGTTTTCACGCCCAACCTGTAGCTTGTCATGTTTGTGGCCCTTCAGCTTGGTTAGAACGCGCTGATGGTAAATCGGTTACTGCTTCCATGTTTTCTATGCTGGATGATGTTGATGCCGTTTGTACCTTATTGCAAAAGGGTGAGATTGTCGCAATTAAGGGCTTAGGTGGTATTCATCTGGCTTGCGATGCAACACAGGAAACTGTTGTACAAAAACTGCGTCAGCGTAAAAGGCGCTATCATAAACCCTTTGCTTTAATGGCGCGGGATATTGAAGTAATTGAACAATATTGTAGTGTTAACATCAAAGAAAAAGAATTATTGACAAGTTCTGCTGCACCAATTGTTTTATTACAAGCAACAGGTAAAAAAGTAGTAGCCCCATCGATAGTATCCGGGCAAAATACCCTTGGTTTCATGCTACCTTATACGCCCCTACATCATTTAATTTTGCGGCGGATGAATCGCCCAATCGTTTTAACAAGTGGCAATCTTGCCGATGAACCACAATGTATTGATAATGACGAAGTAAGAGAAAAATTAGGGACAATCGTCGATTATTTTCTCTTTCACAATCGAGATATTATTAATCGGGTAGATGATTCTGTTGTGCGTGTTATCGGCGATAAAGCTCAAATAATTCGCCGTGCTAGAGGATATGCACCAGCAGCAATTAGTTTACCATCAGGATTTAAGAATGTACCGCAAATTTTAGCAATGGGTAGTGAGTTAAAAAATACCTTTTGCTTATTGCGTGAAGGAGAAGCAATTCTCTCTCAACATCTGGGAGATTTAGAAAATGCTGCGGCTTTTAATGCTTATCAAGAAACTTTGAATTTATACTTAAATTTATTTGAACATAAACCAGAAGTAATTGCCATTGATAAACACCCTGAATATCTATCAAGCAAACTTGGTAAAGAACTCGCAGATACAAATAAAATCAAAATTCATCAAATCCAACATCATCACGCGCATATTGCCGCTTGCATGGTAGAAAATGGGATTCCTCTAGATGCGCCTCCAGTATTGGGCATTGCTTTAGATGGTTTAGGTTATGGTGATGATGGTACACTCTGGGGCGGAGAATTTATTTTAGCAGATTATCGGAAATTTCAGCGACTAGCAACATTTAAACCAGTAGCAATGATTGGTGGTGAACAAGCCATTTATCAGCCTTGGCGTAATACTTATGCACAATTAATAGCTGCTAATCTTTGGGATGACTGCCGACAACAGTATGCTGATTTAGAAATCGTAAAATTTCTGGAAAGCAAGCCACTCAAACTACTCAATCAACTTATTGATAAAAGAATTAACTCTCCTCCAGCGTCTTCCGTGGGGCGATTGTTCGATGCAGTGGCGGCGGCTATCGGTATTTATAGAGATGAATGTAGCTATGAAGGACAAGCTGCGATCGCACTTGAAGCTATAGTAGATGTTAGCAGCTTAAATAATGATGAAGAAACGCTAATATACCCTTTTAGTTTTAGCATTTCAGATAGTATTTACTGTATAGACCTGCGTCCAATGTGGCAAGCCTTACTCCATGACTTACAGCAGCAGATTCCCCAACCAGTTATGGCTGCCAAATTTCACAAAGGTTTAGCTAAAGCAATTGTGCAAATGGTTAAACATCTTTCTCGAGAAAATCTGATTTCTCAGGTAGCCCTAACAGGAGGAGTATTCCAAAATTGTATATTGTTACAGCAAGTTACCAAACAATTAGAAAAATTGGGAATAAAAGTACTCACTCATAGCTTAGTTCCAGCTAACGACGGCGGCTTATCTTTAGGACAAGCAGTTATTGGAGCAGCACAATTAATACACAAGTATTGATATTTGAAAAAACTCAGAAATAATTCTCTCTGTGTTCTTTGCGCCTCTGCGGTTAGTTTATCTTCAAAATAAAAAAATGTGCTTAGGAATCCCCGGACAAATTGTAGAAATTACCAACGCTAACCATAAACTAGCCCTAGTTAACATTGGTGGTGTGAAGCGCGAAGTAAATATTGCCTGCATTGTAGATGAACAACATCCCCCCGAAGCTTGTATTGGTGATTGGGTGCTAGTACATGTTGGCTTTGCCATGAATCGAATTAACGAACAAGAAGCAGCAGAAACATTACAACTATTCCAAGAATTAGCAGCAGCACAAGCAGGAATTAATACTTGTACCAATTCTGTATGAAGATGTGCCTATAGTGTAAAAAATAAAGAACGAACCGCCAAGAGCGCCAAGAACGCCTTCGCGAAGCGTCTCGAAGAGAAGAAATAAGAAATTAAGAGATTTAGCGCAGCTTCACAAAGAAATAGTATTAAATAATAGACTTTTCTTGTCTCACGTAAAGAAAGGGTTTAAAACTCATCTCTTTCTTCCTTGGCGTTCTTGGCGTCTTGGCGGTTCGTAAAAAACTCCCCACCACAAAAGCAAAATTAACTATTCCCCAATCCTTATGAAATATGTTGACGAATTCCGCGAACCGGAAAAAGCTGAAGCCTTACGCCGCGAAATCGCCAAATTATGCAACCAGCTAGAAAAACCCATCAAAATCATGGAAGTATGTGGCGGACATACCCATTCCATTTTTAAATATGGTATCGAAGAAATATTACCCCAAACCATCGAACTAATTCATGGGCCTGGTTGTCCAGTATGCGTTATGCCAAAAGGGAGATTAGATGATGCGATCGCAATCTCTCAAAATCATAACGTCATTTTTGCCACCTTTGGCGATGCAATGCGAGTTCCCGGTTCCAAAACCACTTTACTGCAAGCTAGGGCGCAAGGTGCAGACATCCGTATGGTGTACTCTCCCTTAGATAGCCTGCAAATTGCCAAAGATAACCCCGATAAAGAAGTAATCTTCTTCGCATTAGGCTTTGAAACCACAGCCCCCAGCACCGCCTTCACCATTTTGCAAGCAGCAGCCGAAGAAATTCATAACTTTAGTATGTTTTCCAATCACGTTCTCGTGATTCCCGCCCTCAAAGCACTGCTAGATAATCCCGATTTACAACTAGATGGATTTGTTGGCCCTGGTCATGTCAGCATGGTAATTGGCAGTGACCCATATCAATTTATTTCTCAACAATATAATAAGCCAATAGTCATCTCAGGATTTGAACCCTTAGATATTCTCCAATCAATTTGGATGCTATTGCAACAGCTAGTAGAAAATCGTTGCGAAGTCGAAAATCAATATAACCGAATTGTCCAAAAAAGCGGAAACACAGTAGCCCTGCAAGCCATAAATAAAGTTTTTGCCATCCGAGATAGTTTTGATTGGCGCGGCTTAGGTGATATTCCTTATTCAGGATTAAAAATTAAACCTGAATATGCCCAATTTGATGCCGAACTTAAATTTACCATTCCTAACCTCAAAGTAGCCGACCATAAAGCTTGTAAATGTGGAGAAATTCTCAAAGGAGTCTTAAAACCTTGGGAGTGTAAAGTATTCGGTACAGCTTGCACACCAGAAACACCAATCGGCACTTGCATGGTATCTTCCGAAGGCGCTTGTGCAGCCTATTACAAATATGGGCGACTCTCCACCATTGCCAAAAGAACAATCACCCAAAAACCAAAAATAACTCAAGAACCTCTCCCCGCTTGCGGCTTCTCCTCAGACTTATAATACTCCGCGTACCTCTGCGCTTCCCTCTGCGTTCCTTTGCGTTAAAAAAATTTTTAATATGAACATTTCCCCCACAAACCCAATACAAAATCCCCTATTCCAAAAAATAGAACAAGTCCGCCGTCGCCAAGCAAAACTGCAAGACACTCATATAACTCTCGCACATGGTAGCGGTGGTAAAGCCATGCGTGATTTAATAGACGAAATCTTTATCAGCAATTTTGATAACCCCATTCTCTCACAACTAGAAGACCAAGCCAGCTTCAACCTAACCCCTCTCCTCCAACAAGGAGACAGACTCGCATTTACAACAGATTCTTATGTTGTAGACCCGTTATTTTTCCCTGGTAGTGATATAGGAGAATTAGCTATAAACGGTACAGTTAATGATTTAGCTGTAAGCGGTGCAAAACCTCTATATTTAACTTGTAGCGTAATTTTAGAAGAAGGATTACCTGTAGAAACCTTACGCCGTGTTGCAGCCAGTATGAAAACAGCCGCAGAAAAAGCGGGTATTCAAATTGTTACTGGTGACACAAAAGTTGTACATCGTGGTGCTGCCGATAAACTCTTTATTAACACTGCTGGTATTGGTATCATCCCGCGAGGAGTTAACATTTCCGCCCAGAATATTAAACCCGGAGATGCAATAATAATTAATGGTGAAATAGGCAATCATGGTACAGCAATTTTAATTGCCCGTGGGGAATTAGCTTTAGACACTAATATTGAAAGTGACTGTCAGCCGTTGCATAGTTTAGTAGAAACTATTCTCCATACATGTCCTCAAATTCATGCTATGCGAGATGCTACACGCGGTGGTTTAGCCACAGTACTAAATGAATTTGCTCTCAGTTCAAATGTAGGAATCCGTCTATACGAAGAATTTATCCCGGTGCGGGAAGAAGTCAACGGAGTTTGCGAAATTCTCGGTTTAGACCCGTTGTATTTAGCTAATGAAGGTAAGTTAATTGTGGTGGTTCCAAAAAAGAATGCTGAAAACGTTTTATCAGCTATGAAATTACACCCAGTAGGAAAAGATGCTTGTATTATCGGCGAAGTTATTTCTTCACCTCCAGGTATAGTATTATTAAAAACAGCTTTTGGTGCTGAAAGAATTGTTGATATGTTAGTAGGCGACCAATTACCACGAATTTGTTAATAGATTTTATAGTATGCACGAATTTGGAATTACCCAAAATATAGTGGCAATTGTAACTGAAAATGCCAAAGGCGTAAAAGTGCAGCGAGTTTTATTAGAAATCGGCAAACTCTCAGCCATCATGCCAGATGCTATCCGATTTTGTTTTGATATTTGCACTCAAGGCACAGTTTTAGAAGGGGCGACATTAGAAATTTTGGAAATTCCTGGATTAGGGCGATGTCGCCAATGTGGTGCAGAAATTTATTTAGATAAACCATTTGGAATTTGTAATTGCGGTAGCGTGCAATTAGATTTAATTACTGGTGAAGAATTGAAAATTAAAGAAATAGAAATAGAGGAATTATGTGTGTAACCTGTGGTTGTTCTGATGATGGTGAAGTCAAAATTACAAATCTGGAAACAGATAAAGCTGAACATAATCATACTCACACTTTACCAGATGGAACTGTCATCACTCATTCCCACAATCATGATACTCATATAGAAGCGTCTCAAGTTCATGCCAAAATACACAATACAACGATATCCTTAGAACAGGATATTTTGGCAAAGAATAACCTGCTAGCTGCTCAAAATCGGGGATGGTTTAAAGGTCGAAATATTCTCGCTTTAAATTTAATGAGTTCTCCCGGTGCAGGTAAAACAACTCTTTTAACGCGAACCATTAATGATTTAAAGCAGCAATTATCTATTAGTGTCATTGAAGGCGACCAAGAAACTGCTAACGACGCCAAAAAAATTAAAGAAACTGGTTCTAAAGTCATCCAAATCAATACCGGAACGGGCTGTCATTTAGATGCATCAATGATAGACAGGGGTTTACAACAACTGAATCCGCCACTAAATTCAGTTGTGATGATTGAAAATGTCGGAAATTTGGTTTGTCCAGCCTTATTTGATTTAGGAGAACAGGCAAAAGTCGTGATTCTCTCTGTCACAGAAGGAGAAGATAAGCCGATAAAATACCCACACATGTTCCGTGCTAGTGATGTAATGATTATCACTAAAATTGATTTGCTACCTTATCTAGATTTTGATGTGCAAAAGTGCATAGAATATGCTGTACAGGTGAATCCTCAAATTCAGATTTTTCAGGTTTCGGCAATTACTGGTGCAGGGTTAGATAATTGGTATAAATGGGTAACTGGTTGTATTGTGAACCAGTAAGTTCAAATCGCTCAATATTGCTGTAGCTGAGTACAGGATTGCCAGTAAAGCGGCTGAAGATGGCATTTTGACCCTGGTATCCGACATCAACAGGAGTACCATTGTTCAACTGGCTGTAGTCGGCAACTAGAGTATCAGTGCCAGCGCCACCATCAACAATCCCATCTGTGTCAGTTCTTTAGGTTTCTAGCCCGATCGCGTCGATGGAGATAAGTTATGGAAAATTGAGGAGATAATTAAGTCGAATTCGTCTAAAAAATTAAGGTTGAAGCAGAGGACAAGATGATTGGTCGTTGAAGACGCGATGAATCGCGTCTCTACATGAGGGTTTTGTTGCTTATTCTGAACTGTATTGATATATAACTCTTTTGACCTGCACATCAATTGCATCGACCTGCACATCAATTGCATCGACCTGCACATCAATTGCATCGACCTGCATATCGATTGCATTGACCTGCATATCGATTGCATTGACCTGCATATCGATTGCATCGACCTGCACATCGATTGCATTGACCTGCACATCGATTGCATCGGCTATTGTTTGCGTAATTTCTGACTCAAATCTCGAAAGCACCTAAAGCTTTGAGGACATCTTTTTGAGCTGTCGTGATTCCTGTTACGCCTGTAATATTGGTTCCTTGATAAGGTCTGTCAGGATTGAGTGTTTTTAAACATTCACCCGTTTGGGCATCCCAAATCTGAATCGTCCCGTTTTGGCTGCCGCTAGCGATCGCAGCTCAATTTGATAACCTGCGATCGCGCGGATTCGCAGCAGTCACGATAAAATTGGCAAAGCATTGCGCCGTGGACATCACTACCTGCGCGAAACATCCTTTTATGACTCCCCCTTCTCGATTCCCAGACAATGCGAATTAGTTGCTTGGTCACAGACTTTATTTGACACAGAAGTGTTGATGGTGCTGAATACCAACGGCTTAGAAAATCGCGGTGCAGAAGTGACAGTAGATACTTACATGCATCCTCCAGACTCGACCATGACTTTTTTATACAAAAGTGATTGGAGTGATTCATATTTACGCTACCCACCGCGCGGACAAACTGTAGCTGTACAACATCATAACGACCTTCGCGCAACTGTACGAATTGATTTGCCTCCTTCAGGAATGGCGATTTTGGCGTAAGCAAACACCAGCATTTGGGCAAAGCTTTGGGATAAAAACCTGGTTTAAATTTATAAACTTTTACCATAAGCTTTGCCCAAGAATGAGTAAATATCTCGTTAGTTTATCACAGGTAAAATAGACGTGGGCTAAGTCACTATCCACTAACCCCAGAACCTACCATGAATCAAAAAACCTATCAACTTCCACTAACCTTCGAGCAAATTCTTAATCTTGTCCTACAATTACCAGCACAAGAACAAGAAGAACTCATTCAAGAAATAAAGAGAAATTCTCCAAAAAATAAAGATGAAGATTTACTTAGTGTTTTTGAAAGAATCGGCAGAAATGCTCAAGCCAAAGGACTAACCGAAGAAATGCTAGAAGAACTACTCGCCGATGAATCATAAACTAATTGTCATTGACACAAATGTTTTACTTAGTGCTGCCCTAAGTCCTGATGGAACAGCCCGTAAAGCTCTAGATAAAATCTATAAAGAATTCTTTATTGCTCAAAGCAATGAAACTTATCAAGAATTAAAGACACGAATTTACAAACGTAAGTTTGATAAATATATTTCAAATGAAGAACGGCAAGATTTTTTGGATGTAGTTAAAAAATACAGTAAATTTATAGAAATAAAATCTCAAGTAAACATTTGTAGAGATCCAGACGACAATAAATTTTTAGAACTTGCTAAAGATTCCAGCGCCGAGTTTCTGCTCACAGGAGATCAAGACCTTTTATCACTCAATATCCTAGCCGAATATCAAAACCAGATAATTACTCCCAGAGACTTTCTTGACCTTGGTTAATTTTTTTTGACGAACCGCCTTCTCTGCGAGACACTACGTGAACGGGCAGTGTCTCGTAGAGAAGGACGCAAAGAACGCAAAGGAAAAAATATTTAACTGAACTGTATTGGCTTAAATTAGGTAAGTATTAAAACTGTCTTGCTGTAAAAATTAACTTTATGTTCCAGTAAAAATACTATAGTCATTATGAATATTATTTTTTATATTTGTCTTGCATATTAAATATAAACTATAAAGAAACCTAAATTATACTTTATTATGTTTCATCTTATTTTCAGTTTTTTCAAATTATTATTTTCGTTATGGGAAAAAGTGCCCGATAGCCTCAAAAAAGAGATAATTGAGTTGATAGTTAAGGAATTTACAAAACTATTCCGTAATTACTACAGGCATTGGCACGAGAACAAAAATATTTAGTCAATATAATTTGAATAATATGGAAAATCATTCAGAAGGCTCTACCATTCAAAATAATCTAGAAAATCTTAATTTTGAAGATTTTTGGGAAGCAGATACAAAAATTCCAAATAACTCTGAAGATATTCATGTATCTACAATACAATCCTCTATTACTGCTGCTACTTTAATAGCTAGTGCACCTCTTGCAGCTACATTATTCGGACTGGATGATACACAAAGAAAAAGTGAAAAATTTAGCAAGGAAGTTTCAGAATATGCAACATCAAAAGAGGTCATATCTTCTTCAAGTAAAAAAATTGGTGAACCAAATGCAAGCGAGACGGAAGAAGATTTTATAGAAAGAGCAAGCAAGGTGCTTAGAGAAATTTTAAAGGAAAAATTTAAAATTTAACTAGTCTGTTAAACCGCCTTATTACGGTACTTACTCATCCCAAACACTTATTTTTGGGGAATAAAATTAAACATATACCATATTGAAACTCTTCCAAAATTGCAACACCCTGCACTTTAGGAGTACAAGGTGTAAGCAGCTATATTTTGTGTGATTCCCAGTTTCTATTTACCTCAAAGCCAATCTCGATAAGCTGATATTTCATTTACGCTGATTTCAAACGGCATCCCCTTGCCAAATGGCGGATAAACGCGGATTTTACCGTTGCTAGCAAACCGCTCTAACCTATTACCTAACTGGGCAATATTGCTGACTATATGCCAGTAAGATACTAAGTCAGGGCAGTCAACAATTAATGTTAGAATGCTAGCATTTGTTGTGAGATACCACTGACAATTAGACAACAAGACTCGCGTAATGCGATCGCAAGCTAGAAAAAAGCATCTGCCAGTAGACTGTTCTAGCTCCATTTGCAGCATTCCATCCTCTTTTGTTACCTCAGTGGGAGGTAAATCATCGGGAGGAAGCAAGTAAAGTTTAGAAGACATAATTTCGCACCTCTTGGTTGTAGCGCGTCAAACTCTCCAGGTTTTTTTGCATATCCGAAGCCGAGGGTTTGAGTGCTAACGTACCTAAATTTAATTCGTCCTGAAATTTCTTGATTTTGTCTCGACAAGTCTCCACATCACCAATAATTGAGTTCTCAATCAAATAATCTTCGTCGAAACAAATGTTTGTGCGATCGAATGGTTTTTGGTTGGGATTCGCACTATTCTGTAATAATTCAGCCGAATTAGCTGTCATTTTCTTGCTAAATTGGCGAATGAAAGGTAATGCCTCACTCACTGCCTCATCAAATGTTTTGCCAACATAAAAAAAGCGTGCCAGCACGAAATTTTCCGCACCACTAGAATTTAAGGCTCGATATTTAGCAACAGTATCCTTCAATCTCTGTAGGGAGAATGGCGGCCCACCCATCAAGCTGAAGGAATGTTTAGCAGCAAACTCGATACCATCATCGCCGCCAGTGGCAACATACACTGGTATTTGACTCTGCAATGGTTTTGGATAAATTGTTAAGCGATCGCATTGATAATACTTGCCATTAAATGATACATCAGTTTCATATAACAGCTTTTGAATCAGTGCGATCGCCTCTAGCATCCTGGGACGAGATTCACTTGGGAGTGTCGCAAAATGCTTGTTTTGTTGGGGAAAGGGGCCGCCTTTAGCAACCCCAAATAATAATCGTCCATTGCACAGGTTATCCAGAGTGGCGATATCTTCCGCTACCCGAATCGGGTTATGGAATGGCAGTAACACCGCCGCAGTGCCTAATTGGATAGTTGAAGTCAGCCCCGCCAAGTGTGCCATTAACAGCAACATAGAGGGGCTGAGATTGGATTCACTAAAATGATGTTCACTCACCCAGGCTGACTCAAAACCTAAACTTTCTGCCTGTTTTACTAGCGCGACTTGCTCAAAGATGGCACGATGAGCATCTTGGTGATGATTATCGTAATTGCAGAAAATTCCAGTTTTCATTACTTGCGTTAATACTTTGTGCTGGCTATTCTAGTGGTCGATAGGTTTGTAGTAAGCACTAAGCGTGCTTAAATATTTGAGGACTAAAGTCCCCACTACAAACACCTTTACTCCTCTCCATTAATGCGATCAAAGACTAATTTGCAACCCACTGTAACTCCAACCATAGACGTGGGTTATTGTGTTTGATGTTCGACATCGGATCGCGCAATAATCGTTTGGCATTCATGCAGACTACTTGTACTAGACCCATGTTGTCTGCTACTTCTCTGAGTATTTCTTTGTGGGCTTGCACACAGGAAATCATTTCGTCAGAGCAATAAATTCCTATATATTGCAAGCGTCTCGCAGGTCGTCCCCAGAAACAGGTAATGACTTTCACATAACACCCGTCTAGTAATTCTCCAACTTTTGGGTAGTATTCGTTGAGGACTCTTGTGAATTCTTTGGCTAAGATATCTTCAGCAATCATTGGAACTGATATTTCTGTAGCGTCCATCACGCTATTTAATATAACATAATTTTATCAATTAAACATGACAAAATAGCCTATTAAGGGACTTCCAGAAAATAAACTATTCCACTAGCAAGAATGATAATCATTTTAAAGGGGGGGGGAATGAAGGGGCTGCCGACGGCAGCCCCTTCATTCCCCTTTTGTAGTAATTTGAATAATGATGCTTGTTTTTGAGTGTGGTAACTGATGGACATAGTATTAACTGATTCTCTCAAAAAGTTGTTGATTGAAACTGTATCTGGATTAAAAGGTGCAGCAAAGCGCAAATTTATGGCACAGACAGTTCAGGGATTAGGTTTAGGAGGGCAAAGACTTGCACAATCAGAATTAGGATGGAATCGAGACACAATTCGCAAAGGAATAAGAGAATTAGAAAGTGGTATTACTTGTATTGATAACATGAGTGGCAAAGGGCGTTATAAAGCAGAAGAACACTTGCCAAATCTTTTAGAAGATATAAAAAATATAGTAGATTCGCAAAGTCAGACTGATCCTAGTTTTAAAAGTCAAAGACTATATAGCAGACTCAGTGCAGCCGAAGTCAGAAAGCAATTAATTGAAAAATATGGTTATAGTGATGAAAATTTACATACATCAGAAACAATTCGAGTCAAATTAAATAATTTAGGTTACAAGCTCAGAAGGGTAAAGAAAGTTCAACCTCAAAAAAAATCCCACAAACTGATGCCATCTTTGAGCAATTAGACCTAGTTAATATTGATGCTTCGGAAGATAAAAGTATTTTACGTCTAAGCATGGATGCAAAAGCTCGCGTTAAGATTGGCTCATTTGATCGCGGGGGTAAAAGCCGGGACGGAGCGAAAGCTGACGACCATGATTATAACCCAAAAACAACTGTAACTCCTTACGGTATATTTCTTCCAGAGCTTGATGAGCTATTTTTATACTTTACAGAATCGAAAGTTACAAGCGATTTTATTGTTGATATTTTAGAAGATTTTTGGTTATCAGAAAAGCATCGTTTTTCTGATATTCAAACCCTACTTCTCAATCAAGATAATGGGCCGCAGAATAGTTCACGGCGTACCCAATTTATGAAACGTATAGTAGAGTTTGCCCACAAGCATCAAGTAAATATACGTTTAGCTTATTATCCACCTTATCATAGTAAATATAATCCGATAGAAAGGACATGGGCAATACTAGAGAATCATTGGAATGGCAACATTTTAGATGAAGTGGAGACGGCTTTAAAGTTTGCTAGTACTATGAAATGGAAAGGAAATCAACCAGTAGTTAAGCTAGTACACAAAACTTATGAGAATGGGGTAAAACTTACAAAAAAAGCTATGGCTCAAATTGAAAAACAGATTGAGCGGTTAACCGATTCTACTCATGAAGTCTTCCCAAATTTAGGTAATTGGTTTATTGATATTTGTTGTAGTAAAACAAAAGTTATTTGATTTTAATAACAGCATTTATTTAGCTACAAAACATACTAATTTTACACTGTTTAACTTCAAAGCAGACGACAAGTGTATAGATTCTTCATGCATAGATGAGGGGGGGGGAAGGGGTTGCCTTCGGCAACCCCTTCCCCCCCCCCTTAAAATGATTATCATTCTTGAGAAAACCTGTCTCTTGTTTTTCTTGGAATAATTTATTCTTTGGAAGTCCCTTAGGCTTAAATAAAATATTAAATATTACAAAAAAAAGAGGCATACATTGTTTAGTATTACCTCAGATACGCGTAAAGCATCTTTATATTTAAATATAAAAGTATTGGTTTGAAAACCCTTAGTGCAGCACGGTGGAAACAAACATACCATTTTAAATGGCGCAAGAGTTTAGAATACAATCTTGCGTGACTTTTGACTTCCGCCTTGCGGTATTAGACTTGGCAAATGGAATTCGCAGTTATAAGAGACTTAACCCACCTGCGTAGGTTAAACCAGTTACAATACTTGTCGGGTTTTGGGGAAAAGGGAAAGGGGAAAGGGGAAATAAAAAACCTTTAACCTTTAACCTTTAACTTTTTCCCCAAACCAAATTTGAAAATTATGAATTCAAAGAAAATGCATTTAAATAGCATATCTTAATATTGAATTCTAAATTTTGTCTTTTTAATTATTATCGAGCATTGCGTTCACAAACTAAGACTTCTGCTACAATATCCGGCACATTTACAAAGTCCGTAAATCCTTCAGAGCCACGGATTGGTGATATAAATGTGTAGTTTGGATCACACACTCCATTGTCATATACTTGAATAAACCATCTATCGGGAAACCCTTCTACACCTAATTCTACAGTGTACCAACTCTCGCCAATCAGACGAGAGTTATATATTGTAAACCATTCCCGATTCTCTTCTGATATATTCCAATCTGCCATCAGCAGTTCTAAAGCTATTTGTCCCGCATCCGTTGAAGTCAACAGCATTTTTACTCCTTATTTGCGGCTTCAGTATTTGCAACTTCAGGATTGGAAACTTCCGGGTATAAACCCAGTTCTTTAGCTAGCTCACGCGCTACAAAAAATAAAAACTTAGCGCCATCTTGATTGCCTTCATGGGCAAACATAGTTGCTACTTGTAACATTGTCTCCACAAATCCAGAATCAATCAATTCTGGCTTACTTTCCAAAACTTCTGGTTCCTGACCATTAGGACATTTGAGTAGCTCATCAATCAGATTGAAATATAGTTGTTGGCGTTGCTCTGACATAGTAATTTTGTTGATTTTAGTGAGTTGTGAATTAGTTACTGTTCGATACTGTGCTGCCATAGCCTTTCCAACATTTCAACTTGTTCTTTTAAAACAGCAGCACGATGAACAAGATATCTGTCGTAAAAAAGAATCCCTAACCCAATACAAATAGGGGTTAGCAAGAAGAACCATTGTAGGATCGTGGCAAATTTATATTGTTCAGCAACAGTCAGCATTTGATGAATCACATTACGGTCAGAGGATTTGATGCTAGTCTGAGGGGAATGTGTACCCTCTGTCTGGGAAGCCAAGATAGGAGCATTTCTACTAGTCTTGTTAATTTCGCAGGCTAAGTTCTGGGATTTTACTAACTCCAAATGTCGTTCCCAAACTATGCCAAATACTACTAATCCTGGAGAAAGCACTACTAAGGTAACTACGCAAACTGTGAGAAGATTTAAAAGTTTGGCTTTCATTTCGGCTCTCCCCTGCTAGGTAGTATGCACTCAGCAAGAAAATATCTTTTGCTGTTTATCTTAAGTAGCTATATATTTCTACTTTTTAAACAGGTTTGATATTAAAATATGTGTAAATGGTAGTTTTACAATCGTTAGTTGCCAGTCATTTTTATAATTACCACTGACTACTAACCACTGAAAAGTTACCAACTTTTTCACAAAACGTAGGATTAATCAGTCAGAAATAATACCATTTTGGATTTTAGATTTTGGATTGAGAATCGCTTTTTATTTGCGGGTTCAATTAATCCATCTGTCTTAATCATTTTTCAAATTGGTATAACGCACTCAGATTCAGAGAATGTGATTTCATCTTCCTTTCAAAAGAGAGATTAAGAAGTCCCCCCTAGTTCACTAAGCTTTCGCTCAGGAATGTTGGGGGGTAGAGGGGAATCTCTGCGTAAATCCTATACGATTTATATCAGCCGCTCTCCACAAAACAGTTTACCCTAGCCCTGTTAAGATTATTAAATTCATTAGAATAGTACTCAAAGCCTGTAATCCCTGCCTGATAAGTCTTACAAAAATTAATTGGGGTATGGGTGCTAGTGTTTTTGGGATGGGGTTCTAGTGTTTATGAGGTGGGGTTCTGGTATTTCTGCACTCAACCTCAAAGCAGTGTAGGCAATGATTAAGGACTGTTTTTGATGCAAATTTCGACAAACAAAAACTGCACTCAAAAGGCAATATCAATGTCTTTTGATAAAGATAGACTAATAAATTGGAAAAAACAATTAAATGTTATGAAAGTAAATTAGATTTACATAACATATAGAGGAGATTAAAAATAATGGTAAAAATTATGCATAGATACAGAATTTATGCCCAATAAACAATAGTCAGCAATTACAAATGGTAAAATATAAGTATGGCAATCTAGCTTTCTGCTGAAGTGAGAATTAATGGGAACATCTGATAAAGGTTCTTCCTAAACTTTCATATTTTGTGATTTAGTTAGAATACATAGTATATGCACTCATTGAGACTAAACTGCAAATAAAATACACAAGAGCTTATTGTTATAAGTAAATACTCTGTACTAAGATTTAGGATTTTAGGAGTTAAATAATGCGGATTGCTCAAGACATAACAGAACTGATTGGACGAACTCCTTTAGTTCAACTGAACAAGATTCCTCAAGCTGAGGGAGTAGTAGCAAGGATAGTTGTCAAATTAGAAGGGATGAACCCAGCAGCTTCGGTGAAAGACCGCATTGGCTTGAGTATGGTACTTTCAGCAGAAGCTGCTGGCTCAATTTCCCCTGGAAAAACCATTTTAGTTGAGCCTACCTCTGGTAATACAGGTATTGCTCTAGCGATGGTAGCAGCAGCGCGTGGCTATCGTTTGATTTTGACAATGCCAGAAACAATGAGCCAAGAACGACGGGCCATGCTCAGGGCTTATGGTGCTTCTTTGGAGTTAACACCAGGCGTTGAGGGAATGCGGGGAGCTATTCGCAAAGCCGAAGAAATTGTGGCTAATACTCCTGATGCTTTTATGCTGCAACAGTTCCGCAACCCTGCTAATCCCAAGGTTCACCAGGAAACCACCGCAGAAGAAATTTGGACAGATACAGACGGGGAAGTAGATATTGTCATTGCTGGGGTAGGTACTGGTGGAACGATTACTGGGGTTGCAGAAGTACTCAAACAGCGTAAGAAGACTTTTAAAGCGATCGCAGTTGAACCCAGCAACAGCCCAGTTCTCTCCGGCGGTGAAGCCGGGCCACACAAAATTCAAGGTATTGGTGCCGGATTTATCCCCGATGTTCTCCGCCTAGAATTGGTTGATGAAGTAATTAGAGTCAGCGATGAACAAGCGATCGCTTATGGACGACGTTTAGCAAAAGAAGAAGGCTTATTATCTGGCATATCCTCTGGTGCAGCTTTGTGCGCTGCAATTCAAGTAGGTAAACGTCCAGAAAATGCCGGGCGGTTAATCGTGATGATTCAGCCTTCTTTTGGCGAACGTTATCTCAGCACCCCCATGTTTCAAGATTTGTCCTTAGAAACTGCTAGCGTGCGTTAAGAAAAGCAAGAAGATATCTAAAAAGTTAGGAGCGAGAAGATTTGTGACTTCTGGCTCCTAAACTATATTTATCATACTATGTAAATTTTATTACTTAATTTAACTGTTTATTTAAGTATATACTTTAATGCTATCTTTATGCGATTGTTAGTCAAATCGCAATAATATTTCACAAAAAAATGATAATTTAATCTATCTTAAGATAGATTTTAAAAACCCTCGGTAACAAATATGCTGTTACTACTAGCGTTTTGTGTTCCTGATTAATCGTTCCTGATAGATCATTTGTAAAGTAAATCTTAAGTGCTCAACTGATATATATTTTTCAGTTCTGTTTATGTTTAGGTTAGTGTATCCAACAAAGTTAAATAAATGTTGTATTTTGCTTTGTGATAGTCAAAGTCATCTTTATGCTGGGAAACCATCTAGCACAGGTCGGCGGAAATAAACCTACCATTTCATTACAGCCGAAAAGCCTATAATTAAAGACTTTTGATTTTTGACTTCCGCCTTGCGGTACTAGCCGCCTGTCTTCCTAAACTAGATACGCTTAATAATTACTTTACAAGTAGTCAAAGTGATCTTTGTTGAGAGCGATCGTTTTAGATTATTCTCCAGTATTTTGTAGAACACACTTAGTATTTAATACTACTAAAAATAATGAGAAATTCATTCTTTCTTAAGAGTGCATCTGCTATATCTCTGCTTGTTTTTACTGCCATTCCAGCAGCTCATGCTCAGGTTCCTAATCAGCCAGATAATGTACGCTTTAACCCTAAAGATACTTTCACGAATCCCCAGTTTCCAACAATCCTAGACGATTCGCAGATTGTTGCTCCTACTGCTCCCAACTGGGTGATCCCCCAGAATCCGGTGAGAAAATTTGACAAGTTTATCCTTCCTCCACCGCCCTCTAATACCTCTGCCCAAACCGCAGATGAACTAAGGGAATTGAACCAATTGGCAGCTACTCGTACCAATCCTAATACGATCAAAGTTATTAGTCGTTGGAATTTTGACCCACCTGCTTCAAACTACAACTACTATTTTGACCATTTAGTTCAACTTTATAAATACAGTCCACCCTTGGCAGCGCGTTGTAGCGCCATGCTGAACGAAGGCATCTATGCTGGGCTTTTAGCTGCCTGGTACAACAAATTCATGTACCTGCGTCCCCGCCCGGATCAAGTAACTAATTATACTTTTCAAGCTGCTAATCCCATAATGCCCACACCTTACCACCCGGCTTACCCCTCTGGTCACTCCACTTCTGCTGGTGTCTTTATGGCTGTGGGGCCGGCATGTTTTCCTGAAGAACCAGTAGAGAATTTCGTTGCCTTGGGTAGAGAAGCCTCCCTTTCCCGCAGACAAGGAGGTGTACACTACTACTCTGACTCAGTAGCTGGTGAAGCCTTGGGGTATACCATTGGTAGTGCAGTAGTGAGAGGTTATAGAGACGACGCTTCCCCACTCGGTGGCAATACTGCCGCTTCTGTGTATAGTCGTCCACCGTCGTTTAATTCTAATGGTACGGCGACTACTACCCTTGTACAAAAGAAAGCCACCATTACTGTAGGGCCACAATTGAGTTCAGACCCAGGTAATCCTGGCAAGCAGAGGATTATCTTGGCGCCCATAAGGCCGAACGGACAGTTTTCAAATGCTCCTGTGGTACAGAATTCACCTAATTCACTGTTCAATATCCCAGCAAGTAGTACAACACAGCTTGGCCCTGTTGCACCAACAACTGTTAACCCGACTGGAACAGGAAACAACGCCCCAGCTACTTTCTCTGATCCAAACCCAGCCCCTAGTTTCTTTATCATAAATGATTCTGGGCCTCTAGCTCCATTAAATCAGGTAGATTCTGCTCCCTCAAACAAATAAAATAAACTTCCCAAAGCATTGGTTTAGAAGTCCTTCAAAATTAGCTGTTGTGTATGTAAATTAAATACACAACAGTTTAAATCTGCTTCATGTATTTGAAGTGATTGGGCTTTGAGTCAGGGCCCTTTATTAATTACCAATATAGCGGTGCTTATCAAGGTGAACTACAGCTTTATTTACTATCATGCCATTACAAGAGTTTATTCCAGTGAAATTGCCTCTTCAGCTATGCGTTGTAGCATTTAGTCTTACAGCTACCGCTACACCCTTAATAGCTCAAACTCCTAACCCCAGACAGAATCAAGTTCACACTGAATCCCAAGGAGATAACAAACCTTCCTTTTTGCCGAAAATCCTTAGTGATATTAAGATTAAGCGTCAACCTCTGAAATCTAGCCTGTTATACGAAGGTATGACTCAAGCTGAGGTAGAAAAGGTAATGGGAAAACCAACTGATATTAAGGTGTTTTCCAATTCAGATTTGCACATTCAAATCCTGAATTATCGCCAAGAGCCAGTTATCACTAAAGTCTCAATAATTGATGGTTATTTATCAGGTATTGCTTGCGAAGTCAAAACCATAACTACTAATGATGTTCCTGCTTTTGCTCAGGGCATTAAAATTGGCATGAGTCGTCAAGAGGTTCTGAAATTAATGGGTGAGCCTTTGTCTGAGCAACGTAATGACATTTCTATTTACAAACTTGAGCGACTCACATACGCAAAAGATGGTCAACTACCAGTAAATATAATTCTCACAGATGGCCGGGTGGAGGCTATGAATGTCGGATTGGAAACTCCAGTCAAAATTCTGGGAGTAATATTGCCAGCAGAACCAGCCATGCCAAAAAGCGGGTCTGTCTCCCAACGTATCCGAGTTGGCATGAACCCGCAGCAGGTGATATCGATTTATGGTCAGCCTACTTTTCTACAACCTTCAGTGTTTAAGCAACAGAAGGTTGTAGACTTTGTGTACGCTACGCTCAATACAGATGCTTCTACTAGATTTACATTTATCGATGATGTGCTGACACGTTTCTCTTTTATTCCTCAAGCAAATTTATATCGTTCTAAGTAGTGTGGCGCGAGTAGCAAATTAATTACTCAATTGTTTGTAGTTGGGGCTTTGCTAAAGCACCAACTATGAACCGATGAAATTAATCCTGCTGCCTTAAAGCGCGTAACTTTCCATCATCAAAAGTTGCCAAGAACGTTAAAGACCTTAGACATCAGTAGCAAAGTTCTTGCTGATTTCCTGGTAAACTGGAATGCGGATTTGAAACTCCGCTCCCTCGCCGGGTTCTGAGGTGCAAGAGAGTGAACCACCATGTTTTTCAGTGACGATTTGGTAGCTAATTGACAAACCCATACCTGTGCCTTTGCCCACAGGTTTTGTAGTGAAGAAAGGATCAAATAGACGTTGCCGAACGGACTCTGGTATACCTAGACCATTGTCTGCAATCCGAATTTCGACTTGATGAGCATCAATTTGTTCAGTGTAAATAGTAATAGTTGGAGTTGTTATTTGTCCTTGATTGTCTGCTAATGACTCTTCTAAAGCATCGATCGCATTGCTCAACACATTCATAAACACTTGATTTAGCTGTCCTGCATAGCATTCCACTTGGGGCAAGTTGCCATAGTGTTTAATCAACTCGATACCGACACGATCTGACTTTGCTTTGAGGCGATGTTGCAGAATCATGATAGTACTGTCAATTCCCTCATGAATATTAACGGCTTTAATCTCGGCTTCGTCCATACGTGAAAAGGTTCGTAGGGAAGCGACAATTTGCCGAATTCGGTCTGCTCCAACCCGCATGGAAGACAGTAGCTTAGGCAGGTCTTCCAGCAGGAAATTTAAATCGATCGCCTCCGCTTCTTGCTGAATCTCTGGATGGGGAGATGGGTAATGTTTCTGGTAAAGTTCCAGCAATCCCAGCACATCTTGAGTGTAGCCGTTGGCATGAGTTAGGTTGCCAAAGATAAAATTGACTGGATTGTTGATTTCGTGGGCAACGCCAGCTACTAGTTGCCCTAAGCTTGACATTTTCTCAGTTTGCACAAGATGAGCCTGAGTTTGTTGCAATTTATGCAAAGATTTTTCGAGTTGCTCCGCTTTTTCTCGCTCTCGCCTTTCGGATGCTTGCAAAGCTTCATTATTAGCTTCGAGTTCTTGTGATTTTGCTTCCAGTTGTTCTGAGTAAGCTTGCAGATTGGTGTAGAGACGGGCGTTGTCGATCGCAATCGAAATTTGTGCTATCAACAAACTCAGCACATTTACCCGTTCTGGGGTAAACGCATCAGAAATGAGATTATTTTCCAGATAAAGAATACCAGTAAACTTGCCAGAGTGAATCAATGGTAAACACAAAATGGACTTAGATTGGTAAGTGGTGATATAAGCATCAGCAGCAAAACGAGAGTCTTTAACAGCATTACCTAAAACCAGATTCTTTCTGGTTCTTTCGACATAATTGAATAAGGCAACTGGGAGTAAGGGTGAATCAGTTTTATCTTCTGCGTTAACAACAACACTAACCTCCTTACCTACAACTATTCCCGTTGCTTCTAGCATCCATTTATTCTTGTGTTTAGCAATAAAGTAACCTTGTTGAGCGCCAGCATTTTCGATGACATTTTTCAGCAATTTTTCGAGCAAGCGACTCAGCACCATTTCTTCTGACAAGACTTGTGAAGCTTTCATCACCGTGATCAAGTCGAGAATTTGACCGCCTGCGGTAGTCGTAGAGCTTGTTTGAATAGTTTGCAGGTAATTCGTTTCTAGTTTTTCTGTATTTGATTGCACAATCAATTGGGGATAGCGTGCTTCTAAATCTTTGACTTTAGCGATCGCTCCCCAATTGCCATAGGCGTAGTAAGCATTTGTCATGTAGGTGCGGGCGATCGCTTCTTTACCCCATGACAAATAGAATTTGGCAGCGAGTTCGTGAGCAAGTGCTTCTTCGTTGATGTACTCGTTTTCTTTGGCAAGTGCGATCGCGCGATCGTACATCTCGATGGCTTCGATTTTTTCCCCTGAAACACGATGCCGTTCTGCCTCTACTAGATAAAATTTGTGTAAATGATTTATCGGGGCATGATGCGCCCATTTTTGCATTTTTTCTTGATTAGCTTGGACGCGATCGAGAATCGCCTTTTGCTCTGACTCTTGGCGATCGAAATACACTGCTAGCTGTACTAAAGAATCGTAAAAATGGAATAGAGGAACAACAGGCAATCCTATCACTGCGTCCAAATATTTCTCTGCTATAACAGTATTTTCAATCGCTTCTGAGTAATTTTCAAACCAGTAACTAAGTAAAAGTTTGTTCCAATATATGTAGGCAACTCCCAATCTGTCGTTCGCTTGCTCGTGCAATTGAAACCCAATCTGCTCATCGCAGGCTTCACCCTTTAGAAGGCAGGGATTTTCACTTTTTCCGAGCAGATTTAATGTAGCCTGCCGATAGGTTTCTAGATAATGAAGCGGTGTTTCTTGCTTGATTTTATGAATAGCATCTCTATTGATTGCCATCTCTTTTTCAAGGACAGTCAGTTCTTTGCCGCTAAAGTAAGCGAGATAAGAGTACATTAGTAGACCATAAGCAGCAAATTCTAAATCACCTGTCTCTAGTCCGCTAGAGTAAACTGACACAAAAGGTTCTAAGGTTTCTCTCAGATGATCTTTCCAAGGTCGGATAAATGTATTTACTATCAGGAGTGTCTTGGCTTTGATTTCTTGAGCATTTAACTTTGACACTAGAGTTAAAGCCAATTGACCAAACTGATAACCTGAATCAATATCTCCTACAACTCCGCAAAGAAGAAGACCATAATTGGCATAAGCAAAGGGAGAGACAGAAGCATTACCATATTGAACGGATAAATTTACTTGTTTGCACACCGTCAATGGAACCAGTGCTGGCGCAGCCATGTATGCAGGAGCAAAGATACTTGACATCAGCCTCATGGCTGCTAATTTATAGCGATCGCTCATTTGAGACAGGTCAATTAAATCCTCAATTCGCTTTCCACTCAAAATTGCCGCAGTTTCCCCTAATGCCTGCCCAATATCTGATGGGTTAGGCTCTTGGGGAAACTCCACCCCTAAGAGCTTTAAAACTTTTAGTCCCGTATTAACTGCTTCTAGCAGCCTGTTTTGCCCTATGTAAGCTTGGATCTGGACTTCATAGACATTCACTTTGTCCAGCAGCGTTTTGGCGCAGTTTTGTACTATCTCGACGAACCTCTGCATTCCTTCAAAATCACCGTTCAAAAAAGCTGCTTCTGCTGCTTCCTCATGCAGTGCTAATGTTAGGTCATACTGAGTGTGCCAACTATCTTCTGCTAACAATCCTAAACCAACTTGCAAATATTTAACGGCAGAATCGTGTGCTGTAGCTGCTTTCGCTCTTTTACCTGCAATTAAATTGAGTTCAGCAAATTCATATTTTTCTGTTTCAAATATCAGTAAATCAGCACCGTAATTGAGTTGATTAACTAAAGCAAATATATTTTCTTTGCGTTCTTCTGATGTAGTATTTAGCAGCAGTAATTGACCAATTTTTAGATGTGTTGCTTTCTTCTGCTCATCGGGAATTAGAGAATACGCTGCTTGCTGCACTCGGTCATGTAAAAATTTGTAATCAACCTTGACATCAGTTAAGGTAACGCTGCCTGAATTCTCCTGATTAAATGCTAAGGGAATTTTGTAATCCTGATTTAATGGCAGAATTAACCCAGCTTGCAGGGCTGACCACAATTGCGCCGCAGTCGTTAAAGAAGATGCTTCGTTAACGATCGCTAATACATCCAGATTGAACGTGTTGCCAATACAAGCAGCTAGTTTAAGTACTTCTTGCGTTTCTAGAGACAGTTTACGAATATTTCTCGCCGTCAGTTCAACTACATTTAGGTCAGTAAGACCGATCGCTTGAATATGTTGGATATTCCACTGCCATACTCCTGAATGGAACTCATACGTTAACAAGTCTTCTTGATGTAGAGTTTTCAGCAGTTGTGTTAAGAAGAAAGGGTTTCCTCCAGTTTTGTGGAATAGTAATTCTGCTAGTGGCTTGCTGGCTTCTGTGTCATTCAACGTATCGCTAATTAACGTTTCCACATCCGTTAACTGCAATGGTGACAAGACGATGTTATCTACCACTGCACCAGAAGATTGAATCTTGTCCAAACTCATCATAAGCGGATGGGTGGGCGATACTTCATTATCCCGATACGCGCCGACTAACAATAAATATTTGCGCTCGCTATCTGTCATCAATAGCTCAATTAAGTTCAGCGATGCCGAATCTGCCCACTGCAAATCATCGAGAAACACAACCAAAGGATGGTCTTGGCTTGTGAATACGCCAATGAATTGCCCAAAAACGCGATTGAAACGATTTTGAGATTCAGCCGTACCCAGTTGTGTTACGGGTGGCACAGTTCCAATAATTAGTTCGACTTCGGGAATCACATCAATAATGACTTGCCCATTCTCTGCTAATGCAGTTAGAAGTTTCTCTTTCCAAATTTGGATTTGAGCTTCGCTTTCGGTAAGTAATTGCCCAATCAAGGATTGGAATGCTTGAATCAAGGATGCATAAGGAATATTGCGCTTGAACTGGTCAAACTTGCCTGCAATGAAATAACCCCTTGCTCCCACAATCGGTTTATGAACTTCATTGACAACACTCGTCTTTCCAATTCCTGAATAACCAGAGACGAGCATGAGTTCGCTGCTACCACCTGCCACACGCTTAAATGCAGCCATCAATGTTGCTACTTCTGCTTCGCGTCCGTATAGCTTTTGCGGAATCAAAAAATGCCCAGATTTGTCCTGTCTTCCCGGTACAAAGTTTTCAATCTTTCCAGTCGTTTGAAGTTGAAACAAACATTCCTCTAAATCCGCTTTCAGTCCCCAGGCGCTTTGATACCGCTCCTCTGCTGTTTTCGCTAATAATTTAAAAATAACTGCACTAATCGCTTCTGGCACATCTTCCAAAACGCGACACACGGTTTCGCTACAAGGTGCGGGTGGTGTTTTGGCAATGTGAGAGTGAATTAACTCCATCGGGTCAACAGCTTGAAAGGGCAAAATACCCGTCAGCATTTCATATAAAGTCACACCCAGCGAATAAAAGTCGGTGCGATAGTCAACCGCCCGATTCATTCTGCCGGTCTGCTCAGGTGACATATACGCAAGCGTACCTTCGAGCAAATTAGGATTGCTCAAGGTGGGATTTTCTTTATCAAGGCGCGAGGAGATACTGAAGTCAATTAGTTTGGCTTCCCCAGAATCGGGGTCAATTAAAATATTGTGCGGTTTAATATCTTTATGAATAATCTGTTGGGCGTGCAGTTCTCCTAAAATTTGTGCTAGGTTAATCCCCACCTTGAGGAAAGTAATTAAGGTGGTTGTTTGAGTTGCAATCAGTTCTTGGAGCAAGCAACCTGGAATATCTTCCAAAACCAAAGCCAGTCCATGCTGATAATTCTTTAACTCATAGGCTTTAACAATGCCAGGAATTTGCAGAGGCTCAATAATTTGATATTCGTGGCGCAGTCGAGCTATGTCTTCTAAGAGTGGATGTTCGCACAGGAGAGTTTTGACAATGACAGAGACGTTATCGGTTTCTCGCCGTCCCCGATAAATGACAGTTTTACTACCAGAGTGAAGAGTTTCGAGGAGTTGATAACCAGATAAAGTAGCTGTCATTGTTTTTTATTCTTGCAATATTAAGCATACTTACTATGCCCATCCAAGTTTAGCGTTGTAACATTTGTGACAAAACTCAGTATAGTTTTACGATATGTTACAAAGATAACTCTTAAGTGAGATTGTCTTGGGGATGTTGGTTGATTGACAGTATAGACATTTTGGTTTTCCACCCTAGCGAATTTGCTCAAGTAGAGTAAGGCATTCTTTGTGATTTCGTGACATGGTTATTCTCAGAACTCTGAGAATAACCATGTCAAAAATTACTCTTTAATTTTCTAGCAATATGTATCAATCGTTAAGGAAAAACTTAAGGTAATATTGCGATCGCATAAGTATATGCTTAGAATTCACAGTATTTTGAGTTACCGTAAACCCTTATGCTGCAACAGTGCATCTGCCCAAGCTGCATCTGCTTCTGATAACGCTGGTACTGGTTGTTGACTATAATCTACTACCAAATCATAGCCGTAGATATCATATACCTCATTTAACAATGTCTGCAAATCTATAACTGGTTCCGTATCTCCAGAACGCAAAGGCAGGGGAAAAGCTGGAATTATATCTGGTAAATTAAAAGCATATAAGTCAGCATAAGGACGGCGATCGCCACGACAAACTAAAAGTCTATAATGACTCTGAATATCATTACCCATCATTGGCATGGGGTCGCCTTTACGTAATAAATCAATTTCAACTAAATTAGTGCGACTAGCTAATACTTGTGCGCGTTTTTCCTCATAAATCTGCCGTCCTTTTCCTATACGTTTATTCGTAGGAGATAAAATTTCAATAGTAGTAATTAATATCTCTGTCTCTACTTCTCGTACTTCTAAATATCCTTCCCTAATACTCACTGGCATTGGAATTTTGACTTTTATAGGTTCAGATGTCGGTGCGGCAACTACTACATTTGTAATCGTGGAGTCAGTTAGAGTCTGGCGATTTTTGACTATTATAGGACTTACGCACACTCTACGAATTCTCGGCGCTCTTGGCGTCTTGGCGGTTCGAGAAATTAAGCTTTTTAGCAATTTTTGCGTAAGTCCTATATTACATCAGGAATACCAACAAGCAAGGAATTCTCGTCAGTTGTTTCATACATCCGCACTTCTACCGCAACTCGATATTTAGGGCGCAGTTGTGGAGATAAAAATCTGGCAATTTCACTAATGAGTAAATGATGTAATCCTGGAAATAATTCAGGATGTTCTAAATAAGGGTTCATTCCAGGAAATATAGAAGGCATTGATTTAACTCCTATTTTTAACCCAATCCTTTTTCCCGTAATGTGGTGTTCCACCAATAATTACGAACTAGTAATTAGTTCAAAACAGCAGTTATCTAATAACTGCTGTGATGAATAGCATACTACTTCATATCGTAACCAAACAAATTTGGGTCTACTTCTCCTAACTGCAACTCTGCTAAACCATACTCCGCCCATCGCCTTTCTACCATCGCCGCCACATCTGGATCAGATTCCAAAGGCGAACCCCATTCATGGTCTGTTTCCGGCGGAATCTTTGTAGTCGCATCAATTCCCATGCGTCCACCTAAGCCAATCTTTTCACTGGCAAAATCCAAGGTATCAAAAGGTGTATTTGGCAGAATGAAGACATCCCGCACTGGATCAACTTTAGAACTAATTGCCCACACAACTTGACGCGGATCGCGAATATTTATGTCTTTATCTACAACAATTACAAATTTGGTGTATGTAAATTGTGGTAAAGCACTCCAAAATGCTAAAGCTGCCCGTCGCGCTTGTCCCGGATATGCTTTATCAATGGAAATAATCGCCGCTTTGTAACTCAAAGCTTCCATTGGTAGGAAGAAATCGACGATTTCTGATACTTGTTGCCGCAGAATAGGCGTATAAATACGATTTAGTGCGATCGCCATCATCGCTTCTTCTTTAGGTGGACGACCGCTAAATGTTGTTAAGTAAATCGGATTTTTCCGGTGCGTCATACACTCAAAGCGGATTAACGGCGAATCCTCTACACCGCCGTAATAACCCATGTGGTCGCCAAAAGGCCCATCCGGTAAAACTTCTCCTGGTGTAATCGTCCCTTCCAAAACAAATTCTGAATCTGCGGGAACTTCCAAATCTACAGTTTTGCACTTCGCCAACTGCACACCAGAACCGCCGTAAAGTCCAGCAAACAGCCATTCTGATAAATCTACAGGGATGGGTGTAGCTGCTGCCATGATAATTAGAGGATCTACACCAAGTGCGATCGCAACTTCTAATTTCTTCCCACGTTCGGCCGCTTTTCGCAAATGCCTGGCCCCACCCCGCACCGATAACCAGTGAACCGTCATCGTATTCTTGGATTGCAGTTGCAAGCGATACACACCTACATTTGGAGTACCCGTCTCACAATCTTTGGTAATTACTAGTCCTAACGTGATAATCTTGCCAGCATCACCAATATAAGGACGTATCAGGGGCAACTTGTTTAAATCTAAATCATTACCTTGAAGTACAACTTGCTGACAAGCAGGAAAAAAGTCACGCCCTGGTTTTGCTTTCAGCACATCAAACAGCACTTTCCCAAAATCTATCGCTTGGGAAATCTTCTTCGGCGGTTTTGGCTGTTGCAGCATACTTAGTTTTTTCCCCAGAGTTTCCAACTCCTCTGGATGCTGCATATTCATCGCCCAGCAAATCCTTTCCACAGTTCCCATCAAATTCACCGCCACCGGGAAAGAAGCGCCTTTGACATTTTCAAACAACAATCCTGGGCCACCTTTTTGTAGCATCCGGTTGGAAATCTCAGCAATTTCTAAATCTGGGTCAACTAAAGCTGAAATTCGCCGTAATTGTCCCTTATCTTCCAAAATTTTAATGAATCCCCGCAAGTCTCTTGCCATTGTTCTAATAAAGCTGATTATTTAAGAAGTGTGAAGCGCTTTCTTATATTATGGGGCATTAGGTATTGGGCATTCAAAAGAGGACTTGGGGACAAGGGGAAACACTTGTTGCAAATTTTGATTTAAGTCCCCTTGTCCGCTTGTCTCCTCTGCTCACTCATCTCCCCATTTGGGGAATTGTTGGTTTAATTAGAAATTAACCTATTTAGTAACTTTTCTTAACTGTGTTTTCCAAAGTATTTAGTTATTGTATCTAGGGATATGCAATTATTTTTTATAAATAAGCGCTAACCTAATCAAACATGGCCAGAATATACTATACCTTCCTGGCGGGTGGCCTTGTTATATGGCCCCTGCCGGATTTATTTGTTACAAACTACGACTGTGCTTTGCTTTTAAATTTTTCTAAATTCTGTATTCCAAAAACTATCACCAAAAGCAGTAGCTGCAATACCTACTAAACTGGCAAATTTTAAGAAATCACGTCGTCCTAGAAATCCATTAATTCGACTCATCAATCTACCAGAAAACAAAGCTGTTCTCAGGAAGATATCAGACTTAAGCAAGATGCAACAGTACCTTTTTACACGATTTAAGAGTCATTTAATCTTCAGATAGCATCGTAATTTAGCACTTAAGTATGTAGGCATAACTAAACATACAATAAAATTATAGTTCGTAGTAAGTGATTAATCACTCATAGCAAGTTTTATTAGGACTCAAGTATTTACTACAAATCTTCAATTATTCACCCCTATGTATATATTTTCTGTGTTCTTTAGGAATACTTAGGGACTTCCAGAAAATAAATTATCCAATTTACTCAGATCATATTTTTCTTTCTCCCCCAGCAAGAACTGCTCCCTGCCCCCCTGCCTACACCACGATAGGATATTTTTTTAGTTGGAAGTCCCTTAACGAACTTTGGGGGTTTAAGTCCCCAGCAAGATAGGCAGCACGTTTTGTGACGGGGATTTAGACCCCGACACAAAACGTAATTGCGAATTGCGTTAGCGGAGCGGGGCGTTAGCCCATTGCGAATTGCGAATTGGTTTAACTCTCTATGCCCAATGCTTCAAAAAGGCTGTATCCGCAGCAAAGCTGATAAATCTAGAGAGGCGAGGTGTTGATAAGCTTGATCAATAACGCGCTTGCCTCTGAGAAAGCCTGTATTAGCACCGGGACAAATGTAGCGGAGAGTTTCTGGTGTAAAATTTTCTAACAAGAATCGAAGACTCTGAATTTGCCTGGGCCAGTGAAAGGTTTTGGCTGTCCGTAATGGTACTGGTTCACCGTGCTGGTTAGGGAGTAAATGACGACCAGAAAATAATATACCTCCACGTTCGCTGTAGTAGAAGCAAGATGAACCGGGAGAATGACCTGGTGTCCAAATTGCTTGGGCTGCGGCATCAAGCGTAAATTCCTGGCTAAAGGTAGTTAAGGTTAAGCCTGGTAACAAATAAGCTTCTTGCTCTTGAATCAAAACCTCGCAGCTAAAGATTTGCTGAAATTCAGCAGTCTTGCCAATTGCGCCTCGATGGGTAATAAATAACCAACGCACGCCTCCATGCGATCGCAAAAAATCTTGATTTGTTTGGTCTAGGGCAGGGCAGTCTATCAGGATATTGCCTTCATTTCTTACAATAAGATAAGAGGTTCCTCCTAATGTGTCCCGATTGGGTGGAAAAGCAAAAATGCTCTCTTGTGCGAAGTTCGATTGTAGAGAACCTGCGCTAGGAACTTCGTTAGGGAAGACAGCCCGTGGTGGCTTAGTTGTATGACTTGGCACTTGAGGTAAAGGGCACATGATAAAAGAGCCGAAACTGAGGAGTTGTAGACAATCTGGTGACAGTGTGGAAATTCTAAAGAATTGAAACTTGAGCGTTAACCAGCACTGTTAACCGTTTGAAAAAAATTGGGATTTGAGGTCTGCCTTGTAGTTAATGCTATGGTGCTGAAGCTACTGGTGAGACGTTTTGTCAAAATTACTGAAGATAATATGGCATTTTGGTTTCTATTTATCCTCCTACTGGGGCTAGCTACTTATCTAATGGTGCAGCACAGCGTCGCTCAGATCACCCGGACGCCAGTATGGTTATTGTGGCTGGTTTTAATGGCACCAGCATTACTGTTGAGTGGATGGACGCTGGTGTATGGGCCGAAACAACCTCCACCGCCAGCGCTGATTCTTTGGTCGATATTTGTCTCCACAGTGTTGTACTGGACATTGTTTCAATGGGGACGTCGATCGCCAAGAGATACACAGGCCCAAACCCAACCCCAAGCCTCAGAATCACCCCCGACTATCCAGCCTATTACAGAACCAATAGTGCGTCCCATTGAGCCAACAGAAGAAACTCAACTACGAAATTGTTTTCCTTGGTCTGTATACTACGTTCAAAATATTGAGTATCGGCCACAAGCTGTGATTTGCCGTGGTCAGTTGCGAACTAAAGCTAACAACGCCTATCAGCAGATTAAAACTAATATTGAAGCACAATTTGGCGATCGCTTCTTGCTGATCTTTCAAGAAGGTTTAAATGACAAACCTTTCTTTGTGCTGGTTCCCAACACTCAAGCTGCTAAAGAGAGAAATAATACAACACCACGACGCGAACAGGAACGCTTAACTCGACCAGGATTAGCACTTTTACTGCTAGCAGCTACTTTGGTAACTACTACCTTGGTGGGAGTAGAAATTGCTGGTGTTTCTCTACCGCCTCTATGGGAAGCCGGTTCTTTGTTCAAAGTTCTATCTAACCCAGATGTTCTATTCAAGGGATTACCCTATGCTTTAGGGTTAATGACTATTTTGGGTATTCACGAACTTGGGCATTATTTAACAGCTAGATTCTACAAGATTCGCTCAACTTTGCCTTACTTTATTCCCATACCCTTCTTCTTGGGAACTTTCGGTGCATTTATTCAGATGCGTAGTCCTATTCCTAACCGCAAAGCTTTATTTGACATTAGTATCGCTGGGCCAATTGCAGGCTTTGTGGTGACTGTCCCATTACTAATATGGGGTTTGGCTCATTCTGATGTGGTTTCCATCACTGAAAAAACCCGACTTTTAAATCCTGATGCCCTTAATCCCAAGTATTCCATTTTACTAGCACTACTCTCGAAGTTAGCCTTGGGTAGTCAGTTAACGGCAAAATCAGCCCTTGATTTGCATCCAGTTGCAGTAGCTGGTTTTTTGGGACTAATTGTTACAGCCTTAAATTTAATGCCTGTGGGACAGCTAGATGGAGGTCACATTGTCCATGCAATGTTCGGACAACGAACTGCGATGGTAATTGGTCAAATTGCTCGTGTGTTATTGCTATTACTGGCTTTAGTCAGAGAAGAATTTTTGGTGTGGGCAATTATCTTATTATTTATGCCATTGATTGATGAGCCTGCACTGAATGATGTCACTGAATTGGATAACCAACGTGACGTTTGGGGATTACTGGCAATGGCATTGCTGATTGTAATTATTTTGCCACTACCGCAGGCGATCGCTAACTTTTTGCAAATTTAAAAAGTTTCAACGCCAAGAGAAATATATCTAAGTTTTTCTTCACTATGGAATCAACCACAGTTTGCAATACTGCTCGGTTAAGGATTTTTAACTCAGAATCAGGTTTGGGGAAAAGGGTAAAGGGTAAGGGTTAAAGGTTTTTTCTTTCCCTTTCCCCTTTTCCCCTTAACCGACAAGTATTGCCACAGTTTGGTATTTTGTTATTTGCACTTCTTCTAATATAAAAAGGTGCGTTATAGACATTAGTCCTAACGCACTGAAATAACGCAGTAAAAATTTAGGATGGTGCGTAAGAGGGCGGCATAACACAGCCTACAAAACCTAACTCGATACTGAATTAGCCGCTTCTGAAGCCTTCGCAGCTGGTGGAAAACCACCCATGCGAATCTCAGAAGTAAAAGAAGCGATACTAAATCCATCAGAACTCTTGAGGACATTTACCCGCATTCGTAAATTGGGGCTAGCAAACCACAGACGCTCCTCTAACGACATGGTTTCATCCTCTATAGTTAGAATTAAAGCACCATCACTGTCAAATTTATAGTGTCCAGCAACTGGAGTTTTATCGGTATCAACTATTTCCCGCAGTAACTTACCTTCAGCTGGATTATCTGCATCAGTTACAGAAACTAACACAGTTGAACCACTGTGTTTTGTTTTATCTTTTTCTATTGTGCCGTTCCAGGTAATTTTGGCAGCACAAGAAGCGGAACTAGGATTAATTTCGTACTGTTGACATAGTTTGATCACTTTTGGATCATCTAGTGCCAGCGTCTCAATGATGATGTCTGACTTACTCTCTTCAGATTCTTTAAAAGCTAAATGTTGACTTGTACGATGAGAAAACCATTTACCAGTACTTAACTGAAAAAACTCTTCAATATTCATGAACAAAATTACCCTGCATCAAAATGCTAAAATTCTCACTTAATTATTAAAAGGTAGCAGGATTTAATATTAAGCTTGATTGCCTATTCCCTCAAGCTTCTTGAGTCCAATCCTGGCTGCCTCGGCAACGTTGAAATGATTGTCTTTTTCTAAGTATTTTAAAGCTGAAACACTCTTGGGAGTAGGAAGATTACCCAAAGCTTCTGCCAAACGCTGCCTTACTAACCAATCATCTGATTGTGCGAAGCGCAGGATCTGATCGACTGACTCAATATCTTGAATTTCTCCCAGTGCAGAGATTGCTGCTTGTTGCAACACTACTTCTTTGCTATCCAATGCCTGAATAAGTATTTGATGGGCACGAGGATCTTTAATGTTACCTAAAGAAACGGCTGCACTAAAGCGTACTAGCCAATCAGTATCTTCATAAAATGCCCGTGAAAGTACTTCAAAGGCTCTGGCATCACCTAAATATCCTAAAGCACCAGCAGCATCAGCACGCATACCATAATCGGGGTCATTTTCGAGAATTCTGACCAAAATTGAATAACACTCTGGTGTTGGCTTGATTCCAAGGGCAAAAATTGCCATAGATCGCAGTTGCAAAGATTCGTCATCTAGTACCTTTTTAATTAAAGGAACTGCATCCTCAGGAGACGCATGACGCAGATTGGCTAGGGCTACCATGCGATCGCGTAAATTCGGACTTTCTAACTGAGTAGAAATTTCTTGTAAGCTTAGAGCTGCCATTTAGTTCAAAGCGTTTTATTTACTTATATTAATTTACCTGATCCGTTCATCAGGCTGTCGCCATCGTGAAGTAGGAGTTTGGCCACTTTACAAAATGGCTCAATTATGAGTGAAAAATAAACAAATGTTACAAGAGGAAACCGAGGTTAGCAGAAAAGAAGTATTAATGAAAACTTTAGTTGTGGGTATAAAGTTTATTAGTATAAAATGTTAAATTTTTCCCTCAAACGCCACTTACTTATCCCTTCGAACTAGCCGCGAACAGGTTGGGAAAACCGCAAGGGCATAGTGGCTCTCCAACCAACGCAACTTTCAGTTTTCAGCCTTAACTAAACCATATTGCTTTTTAAAGAACCTGACTATTTGTAGAAATCTGGTTCAAACTATATATTTAAACTAGCTTCGAGAACGGAGAGGGGGGGATTCGAACCCCCGTTAAGTTTCCCTAAACAGACTTTCCAGGTCTGCGCCTTAAACCACTCGGCCACCTCTCCAGGTGCCACAAGTTACGATTATACTATAGAATCCCAGAAAATGCAAAGATAAAGAAAGATATTTTAGATTGAATCTGAAAGTCCCAATTCCAAAACGCAAATCCAGATGTCCCGTACATATACAATTAGAGTTCGCGATCGCGCCACTGGCCAAACCCACACCCTGCAAGTCCCAGAAGACCGCTACATCCTGCACTCTGGCGAAAAACAAGGGGTAGAACTGCCGTTTTCCTGCCGTAACGGGGCTTGTACCACTTGTGCGGTGAGAGTTTTATCGGGAGAAATTTACCAACCGGAGGCGATCGGATTGTCGCCAGATTTACGTCGGCAAGGTTACGCCTTGTTATGTGTGAGTTACCCCCGTTCTGACTTGGAGGTAGAGACACAAGACGAAGATGAAGTCTACGAACTCCAGTTTGGTCGGTATTTTGCTAGGGGGAAAGTTAAAGCAGGTTTACCCTTAGATGAGGAATAAACAATTGAATAAGGCAGGAGGTTTTGCTCATCAACCGCACCTGAGAAAGAGTCACTTGAAGAAGTTGGGGATTCAAACTAAAGTTATTTCTAGTTGCAGCACGAGGCAAAAGAGATTATTCCTCCTGCATCCTTTATTCAAAATCACTGATCGTGCAGCAGCGAACATAGGCGAAATTTTAATGCCTATGCATCTTAGTAATTGGGTGCGAAAAATAGCGATTTTGGCTTGCTTGTTGCTCTTGGTAAGTTGCCAAGGTAAAAACCAACTGCCAAACAATGAGGCTCAGGTAAAAGTAGCGCGGGTAGTTAGTGGGCAAAGTTTGGAAGTGGTAGGCATGGCTGAACAACCAAATTTAATTTCCCAAGTGCGCTTAGTTGGCATTGATGCACCAGATTTGCGACAGCGACCTTGGGGGGACGCAGCAAAAGAACAGTTAGAAAATCTAATTGGAGGTGCAGAACAATCGGTAACGCTGGAGTTTGATTTAGAAACAAAAGACAAAATCGGACGAACTCTAGCTTATGTATGGAAAAATAAGGTGTTGTTGAATGAGGAATTAGTGAAACAAGGGAATGCAATGTTTGTTGAGCGATCGCCTAATCACAAATATGACCAGCGTTTAGAACGCGCCCAACAATGGGCTAGACTTATGGGCCAAGGAATCTGGAACCCAGAAAAACCGATGCACCTTACTCCTGCTGAGTTTCGCCGTCAAAATCTTTGAAAAGTGGGGAGTGGGGAGTGGGGAGTGGGGAGTGGGGAATGGGGGATGAGGGAGCAGGGGAGGCAGGGGAAGAAAACGAATGACAAATGACAAATGACAAATGACCAATGACTAATAACTAATGACTAATCTACAAATTTTTCTAGATATTGCTACTGAAGCTGCCTTAGCTGCTGGTGTCGTTTTGCAAGGTTATTTAGGTAAATTAGAAGACGCAATTATTGAAAAAGGTCGCCCTGGTGATTTAGTCACTGCTGCTGATAAAGCCTCAGAAGAGGTGATTTTAGAAATTTTGCGCCGCCACTTTCCCGATCACTCTATCCTTGCTGAAGAATCAGGAAAATTAGGTAATCAAGAGAATGAATACCTTTGGGCAATAGATCCCCTAGATGGCACAACCAACTACGCTCATCAATACCCATTTTTTGCTGTTTCTATTGGACTGTTAATTAATGGCGTTCCGCAACTTGGTGTAATTTATGACCCTTTCCATAATGAGCTATTCCGGGCTGCTGCTGGCTTAGGAGCAACGCGTAATCGTCGCCCCATTAAGGTTTCGGCAACATCGGAACTTAATAAAAGCTTACTAGTCACAGGATTTGCTTACGATCGCCGCGAAACCTCTGATAACAACTACGCAGAATTTAGTCACCTGACTCATCTAACTCAAGGAGTCAGACGAAGCGGTTCCGCATCGCTAGATTTAGCATACGTTGCCTGTGGACGTGTCGATGGTTACTGGGAACGAGGGCTTGCTCCTTGGGATATTGCAGCCGGAATAATTTTGTTACAAGAGGCTGGGGGCAAAGTTACCGCCTACGATGGGACACCTGTCAAAATTGAGTCAGGTAGAATTCTTGCTACAAATAGTTATATTCACGACTCTCTCAGTAACGAACTTTTACAAGTTCCACCACTGTCAGCATGGGTTTAGCAGGTGGGAGCTTTCCCCCTGACTTTGGGTAAACTAAAAAGAATCTAAATGCTGCTTTGGTGCAAAACCTCTATATGTCTTTCAAAATAGATCGTGGACTATTTAAATATGATTTCATAGATCATCACGCAGTTTTATGCGTTCCAGTGGATGCGGATGTCAAAGAGATTCGCAAACGCTATCTCAAAATTGCCCGTCGCTTACACCCGGATAGTAGTTTTACTGAAACTGATGAACAAAAACAGCTAGGGAACGAATTTTTATCAAAGTTGGTTAACCCAGCTTACGAAAAACTGTGTGGCGATCGCACTCGCACAGAATATATTTTAATTTTGTCGCAAATTGGCAAGCGCCTGCTACAAGAATCTACTTCAGTGACTCTCACCACCGAGTTGGCTAAACAGTTAGCCCAGACGCCTAATCTTGAGCATTTCTATAAAAGTGCGATCGCTAAAATCGCTGAAACTCAATATGATTCTTTAGAGCAAGCACTGCAAGTCATTGCCCAAGTTAGTGAGTTGAATTTAGTGTATTTAATGCGGAGTGCAAGCAAACTATCCGCAGCGCCGCGGCCACCTGCTCAACCCAAAGTCGAATCAGTTACGCCTCAGTCAAATACACCACCAGCACCAGCACCAGCGCCACCAAAAGAAGACTTGATTGTAGAACAGTATATTCGTCGCGCTCAATCTTTGATTGATAAAAACCAATTTGCCCAAGCCAAAGTAGAGTTGCAGGATGCCCTCAAGCTAGAACCTAAAAATAGTCATTGCCATAGTTTAATTGCAATGGTGTATTTGAAGCAAAATCAGCTAAAAATGGCAAAAATCCACTTCGACAATGCTCTTAAATTAGACCCCAACGACGAAGCGGCTCTGCAATGGAAGCCTAAAATAGATAGAGCTATAGGACAACAACCAAGTGATCATAAGGTGACTTCATCCGCCAATAATGGAGATAAGCAACCAGATAAATCTGGTAGTGGTGGTTTGTTCGGTGGTTTGTTTGGTGGGAAGAAAAAATAATGGTGTATCAACCAGCAGCAGGAGCCAGGGATTTATTGCCCTTGGATGTGGAGAAAAAACGCTGGATTGAAGATAGATTACAGCAGGTGTTTCACCGTTGGGGATATCACAGGATTATCACCTCGACTTTAGAACGCATGGATACTCTGATGGCGGGGGAAGCAATCCAGCGCCAGATGGTGATTCAACTACAAAATGGCGAAGATGATGAATTAGGGCTACGTCCAGAATTAACAGCATCCATTGCTCGCACAGTTGTCACTCGCATGGCAAATGCAACTTATCCGCAACGGTTGTACTATAACGCTAATGTGTTTCGCCGCACTTGGGAAAGTAGACACAATCGCCAGCAAGAGTTTTATCAAGCTGGGGTGGAATTATTAGGTGCTGGCGGATTGTTGGCGAATGCGGAAGTACTACTGTTAGTAGCAGATTGTTTAGCAGCACTAGGGTTGCAGGAATGGCATTTAATTTTAGGTGAAGCGGGAATTACCCGATCGCTCCTGAGTGCCTTTCCTGCTAATTTACAGGATAAAGTTCGCAGTGCGATCGCTCATCTTGACCGCATTACTATAGATACTTTACCTCTAAGTGATAAACTACGCGATCGTGCCCGAACCATGCTAGATTTGCGTGGCCCCAGTGCAGACGTGTTGCAAAAAGTTAGTAGTTTGGATCTAGACGAAGAACAGCGAGAAGCAGTAAATAACCTCAAATCCCTAGTAGAATTACTGGAATCAGAGAAAAAATTTCCGTTAATCCTCGACCTCAGCCTCATCCAGACCATAGATTATTACACTGGTATCGTTTTTGAAGTTGTTAATGATACCGAATCTCAAGCTAGAGTTTTAGGGCGAGGTGGTCGCTACGACCAGCTTTTGGGGCTATATCATCCCCAAGGAGAAAACATTCCCGGTATTGGTTTTGGACTAAGTATTGAAGATTTATACCAAGTTCTGTTGTCAACTCAGCAATTACCACAGGCAACTCCAACAAGTGATTGGTTGGTAGTACCAGAGACAGCTAGCGCTAACGCCTTTGCCTTTGCCTACGCGCAAAAACTCAGAGATTCTACTGATTTAGTGCGCGTAGAAATTGATTTAGGGGGAAGGGATGCAGACGCTATTCGCCAATATGCAAGCGATCGCGGCATTGCCCAAATTGTTTGGATGAAAGCTGATGGCTCACCAAAAATTGAACCATTGCGTTAAGTGAGTTGGGTATTGGGCATTGGGCATTGGGCATTGGGCATTGGGCATTGGGCATTGGGCATTGGGCATTGGGCATTGGTGAAGAGTTAATATCTATAACTCCTAACTCCTAACTCCTAACTCCTAACTCCCCACTCCCCACTCCCCACTCCCCACTCCCCACTCCCCTGCTAGGCTAGAAATAGCCGATACAGAAAAGAGGGAATCGAGAACATGCCGCACACAATTGTTACAGAAGTCTGTGAAGGCGTTGCTGACTGCGTAGATGCCTGTCCAGTAGCTTGTATTCATGATGGCCCAGGCAAAAATGCCAAGGGAACTGATTGGTACTGGATTGACTTTGCCACTTGCATCGATTGTGGTATATGTCTCCAAGTTTGCCCAGTAGAAGGGGCAATTCTTGCAGAAGAACGACCAGAGTTGCAAAAAACTCCCTAATAGTCCATAGTCAACAGTCAATAGCTATTTTTAACTTGACTGTTGACCAATGACCAATGACAAATGACAAATGACAAATGATTATTTACTAGATGTCCAAAATGTCCACGCTGGATACATTAAAGATGTAGATATCCTGCAAGGCGTAAATTTTTGCGTTGCACCAGGCGAATTGGTAACTGTGATTGGCCCCAACGGCGCTGGTAAATCTACTTTAGCAAAAGCAATTTTTGGACTTTTGATCCCCCACACAGGGACAATTACCTTCAAAGGTGAAAATCTCGTGGGGCTAAAGTCCAATGAAATAGTTCAACGAGGAATGTGCTACGTACCGCAAATCGCCAATGTTTTCCCCTCCCTTAGTGTTGAAGAGAACTTGGAGATGGGTGCTTTTGTGCTTAACGTTCCTCTGAAACCAATTAAAGATAAAATATTTACTATGTTCCCCAGACTAAGCGATCGCCGTCGTCAACGCGCCGGTACTCTCTCTGGAGGAGAACGCCAGATGCTAGCGATGGGCAAAGCTTTGATGTTGGAACCTAGTTTGCTGATTTTGGATGAACCATCTGCTGCTTTGTCCCCGATTTTGGTGACACAAGTGTTTGAGCAGATTAAACAAATTAATCAGGCGGGTACTGCGATCGTATTAGTGGAACAAAATGCCCGTAAGGCTTTAGAAATGGCTAATCGCGGCTATGTACTGGAGTCAGGACGCGATGCTATTTCAGGCCCAGGTCAAGAACTGTTGAACGATCCTAAAGTGGGTGAGCTATATCTGGGAGCAGGTAAAAGACATTAATCCGGATTTTTCACTCTTCTTGCCCCCATTCAACATAAGACCACTTTAATCAGGAAACTTCACCAGGCGATAGCGATGTCTAAGGCGGGGTGCGCCTACGCTATCTAAAGACTAATACAAAAGCTATAACAATTCCTGCCACTGCCGCGACCGTCGTTTTCGATGCTCAAAGAATTCTCCCCAATAATCCTTGCGTTTCTAATCACATCTACAGCGAGTAAAAAGGTAAAACAGGACATTCATTCAGGAAAAAATGATCAAAATCCAAATTAACTGGATTGGGCAGAACCCCAATTCAACATGAAGGCTTACTGAACTTCCTATATATAAAGTTCTGCATCAGTTTTTAATATACTGCTGAGTCACAACAAATCCTGCAAAGCCTCTCCAGAGTACACCTGGAGCGTTTTCTCATGGTATAAAAACGCCTATGTTTACCCAATCAAAATTGATTGAGTGCTTTTGGCAATTTGGCATCCAAAATTTTTCTGTTGCAGTTTTAATTGAGATATCAACAGGGTTACTGGGACATTGAGAAAATTCTACAAGGGAGCGATTCCCGTCTCAAAAATCCCACCCAATGGCCAGTTGTTGACGCCCGTGTGAACTACCCTTTTAGGGTTGGATGCAGTTAACAAGTAGAGCGAGCGTCACCGCTTCACCACAACTGGCTAGAAATCAAATAGAAAATATATAGTACAAATGGACTAATTTCATTTCATGAAATATCTGATATATAAGTAGGAGCGTATAGCTGTACGCCCCTATAGCCGATTAATTATATTGCAAAGATTTTTGGCAGAGATATTAACATACTAAAGCGATCGCTACCATTTATTTAATCTGTAGCTGCCTGAGTTTATTATTTGCCGAAAGTAGTAACTTTTGAGCTTTAAGATAGGCTGTAGTACAATTTTGCACTTTTTCTAACTGATTAATAATACTTTGCAATTGGCTCAATACCCGATTGTGCTTGGTCGCTTCTTTTTGGGACTTCTGGAATGCTTGCGAAACGATTTCAGATGTACTTTTGTGGCTAGATGTTGGAGAATATCTACCATCTGATTGAGTGTAAAATCCTCAAAGCATTGCCAATGAACCGGAGGAATGGCAATAGACCTCTTGCAAAAGTGCTTTTTGCACTCTTGGGGAAAAGGGTAATGGTTTTAGGGGAAGCGGATAATACAGAACTTTTTCCCCTTCCCCCTTCCCCTTTTCCCGACTTATGCAAGAAGTCTAATCATCATGCCCCGATAGATGCCGTGAATATCATCCACCAAGTAAAAATCAGATAGACCGACTTCGATTTTGTCTACCCCATGTACACTTGTGCCAAAACCTGATTGAACAAGGAGCGTTCTTGGGAATGACCGTCTTCACAGGGGATAACATCAACCACCAGTTTTGTCCCTGGGTCGAGAATGGCGATTGTTTTTCCGGGTAATGGTTTGGCAGCATGGGGGCGCAGCGCTGCTAGTCTGCGTTCGGTTCCAGCTAAAGGGAAGATAGCATAAGCAGGAAACTACTTTGCAAGAAGCGCTTTGAAATTTCAGCAGGGGTGAAATTGCTAGACTCTGCACTTGCCGATCAATACCATCTCCCTGAATAATCACCTGAGAACGTGACTGAATTAATTCTCGTATCTGCGGACAACCTAGAACAGTAGTCACTTCTATTAAAGCTAAGACAAGTTCTGTGTTTAATTTATCTAACGATGGTCGCAATGTTTGGTTTAAGTCTGGCACATTAGGAAAAGATTTAATGCCTTGCTTTTGCCAGTTTTGAAAATCAACTGTTTGGATGACTTTTCCTGCTTCTATTTGTGCTTTAAAAAATGCTGCAACTCTATCGGGTTCTAGACTATGAGTTTTTGCTTGTTGCCTAACCTTTAATAGTAACTCTTGTTCTCGCTTCAGATCCTCAATAGGACGTTTGTTATTCCATTTCCACCTGGCTACATCATGTGCAATTAGCAATCGTTGCTGGATCAATTTTAGTAATTTATCTACAGATAGTTGTTGATCTGCAATCGTAATGGCTTGAGGATTTGCTGATTGTAGTGACCGAGAGTTATGAGCAGCTAAATACAATTTTAAGTTGGCAGCAACTACTGTACTACTGAAAAAAAGCCCAAAGAAAATTATTATGACAAACAACAGTGGATGCTTTTTGAAAAAACTTAAATTCATGTAAAAAACCTTCTTCTAACTCTTGTACAGACGCGATTAATCGCGTCTCTTTTTACACCTTCCCCGCCACAACCGAGTTTTTCTTCAAAAGTTCCATTGCTGCTTGATATTGCAGATCCGCTTCCGTGCCAATCTGTTCGCGGTTAATTGGATCTTGGGAAATCACTTTATCTGGCTTAATACCTAGTTTATTGATATCCCGGTGTTGAGGAGTTTCATACTTAGCAATTGTGACTGCCAAGCCTGAACCATCGGATAATTCAAATAAAGATTGAATTAAGCCCTTTCCAAAAGTAGTTTCACCTACCAACTGGGCGCGACCATTATCTTGGAGGGCGCCAGCAAGAATTTCGCTAGCACTGGCAGTTCCTTGATTCACCAAAATCACCAGAGGATCGTTCGTCAGGGCTGGCCCAAAGGCTTCAAAACTACCTTGAATACCTTGTCGGTTCACAGTGTAGACGATAGTACCAGAGTCTAACCACAGACGGGCGATTTCAATTCCTGATTGTAGTAACCCCCCAGGATTATTTCGTAAATCTAGAATGTAGGCATCAGCGCCTTTTTTTTCTAGACTAGAAATAGCGTGTGCCAATTCCGTTGAGGCGTTGGCATTGAATTGAGTAAGACGAAGGTAGCCAATGGGCGTACCCTCAGGAGAAACACGCAAATCTGAAACCACAGGGTTAAGAGCAATGCGCGAGCGTGTCAGTCTAATTTCTGTTTCTGCCTCTCCGTCTCGTTCTATGAGGAGAGTAACAAGGCTGCCACTCGGGCCGCGCATTTTAGTCGCAGCTTCATCTAGGGTAAGATTTTCTGTGGAAACGCCTTCAATTTTGAGAATGCGATCGCGTGGTCTAATTCCCGCTTTATCTGCTGGTGAACCTGCTATCGGAGCCACTACTTCCAACTTCCCAGTCTCAGGATTTAAAGTAATTTGTAATCCTACTCCAGTCAGTTCCCCAGAAGTATTAACCTGTAAGCTGCGGTACTGTTCTGGATCTAAAAAGCGGGTAAAAGGATCGTCAAGGCTCTTAAGCATCTTCCCAATAGCCTCATAACTGGCATTTGAGTCTTTTAGTGGCTTCTCTAACACCTTTTGCCGCACAGCCGCCCAGTTTTGATGATTAAACGTCTCATCTAGATAAGTGCGATTAACAATTCGCCAAACTTCCGAAACCAGCTTTTGTTCAGATGTTAAAGCCATCGCCGGCTGCGTGAGCGTACCTAATGCCACCCAAAACGCCATTAACAATGAAAATCCAACCCGAAAGACTTGTTTGTTCATGAACCCCATTATCAATTCCACCTCAACCCAAATTGCCTAGATAATGCCCACTTGCTCTGTTGTTGATGAAATCTATCTCTCGATTATGTTACTTTTTTTATAGAAGTGGTGCATTCCTCTCATCAAGTTGTTCAGTCAACTGATGCGTTGTATCCACTGATCAAAGGATAAAATCTACTTTGTGTCCACCATTTTCTGTGCAGGGGCGTAAAGAGATCGCAATATATTCCTTCTTTACAGAGTGTAAAGTTTCTGAAGACTCTTAGCACGCTGAAAGCTGACAAGTAAACAAAACTCGCCTTTACTAAAATCCCAAAATTGCTAATTGGGAGAGAAGTCTGAGCGGCGGCTTATGAGAAGTCCGTAGACAATTCTGCTGCTACCCTAGCCTGTGGCAACCCCTTTCCTTTATCGAACGGGAAAACCTAAAGGCAAACTCACAGGATGCCGAGGCTTGAAATCATCAGAATTTTGGTCGCCGATTCAGAACTTCGGGATTTATCAACCGCAACCGACTTTTAGGAACTTGAGATTGTATGGCCAACGTTTCCGACTGGTTTGAGGAACGCCTAGAGATTCAGGCACTCGCTGAAGACGTTACTAGTAAGTACGTCCCTCCCCACGTCAACATCTTCTACTGTTTGGGTGGAATTACCCTGGTTTGCTTTCTCATCCAGTTTGCTACTGGATTTGCGATGACGTTCTACTACAGACCAACAGTTACTGAAGCTTTCTCCTCTGTAGAGTACATCATGAATGAAGTCAGCTTCGGTTGGCTAATTCGCTCCATCCATCGCTGGTCTGCCAGCATGATGGTATTGATGATGATTTTGCACACCTTCCGCGTTTATCTGACTGGTGGTTTCAAAAAACCCCGCGAACTGACCTGGATAAGTGGTGTCATCCTAGCTGTGATTACAGTTTCCTTTGGAGTCACAGGCTATTCCTTACCTTGGGATCAAATTGGTTACTGGGCTGTGAAAATCGTTAGCGGCGTACCAGAAGCAATTCCCGTGGTTGGCGTTTTGATTTCCGACCTACTGCGCGGCGGTTCGAGTGTTGGTCAAGCAACACTAACTCGTTACTATAGCGCACACACCTTTGTACTGCCTTGGTTGATTGCAGTCTTCATGCTGTTTCACTTCTTGATGATCCGCAAACAAGGCATTTCCGGGCCTTTGTAATCTCAGCTATTAGCCCTCGGCAACATTTATCAGTTTCCAGATGAAGTTGTTTGTTTTAAACTTATGAAACACAAATTAATTGTACATAAGTTTCAAAAAACAAACATTTGTATCTGAAGGCTAAAGCTGGAGACACCCTCCAGGCGGCTGACCGAAAATAGACAAATACTGTTTGCCGCCTGCTAGGGTTGTCTAGTAGCTGATAGCTTTCACAAATGCTTTAATTTAAGTTAAGCAGGAGAGCAGATTTCAATATGTCAACACAAAAAAAACCTGACCTGAGCGATCCTCAGTTAAGAGCCAAACTTGCTAAAGGCATGGGTCACAACTACTATGGTGAACCCGCTTGGCCTAATGACCTACTTTACGTATTTCCAATCGTGATCATGGGTTCCTTCGCTGCGATTGTGGCTCTAGCTGTGCTAGATCCCGCTATGACCGGTGAACCAGCAAATCCTTTCGCCACACCATTGGAAATTTTGCCAGAGTGGTACTTGTATCCAGTCTTCCAAATTTTGCGATCGCTTCCTAACAAACTTTTAGGAGTGTTAGCAATGGGTTCTGTACCAGTAGGGCTAATCCTCGTTCCCTTTATTGAGAACGTTAATAAGTTCCAAAACCCCTTCCGTCGTCCAGTTGCAACCACAGTGTTCCTCTTTGGTACCCTGGTCACCTTGTGGCTGGGTATTGGTGCTGCCTTGCCATTGGATAAATCTTTGACCTTGGGACTATTCTAAATTAGTCACCACAAAGTGCTTTGACGCCTGTGAGTTTCAAGAGCAGATGCAGATGTGCTTTTGAAAAAAATTTACAGGCGTCAATTTTAATAATTCAGATTGCATCTGGGATCTGAGGTTTTGGATGGAAAAACTATTCCAAAATTTAAAATCACCGAAAGTCATCAAATACAAACATTTTTCACTTACTTAACGTAAGTTGCTAGTTACAATTCTCGAAATGTCAAAATCGTTCATGTTTTGTCTTTTGGGACATAGAATATCTAAATTTAGATTTTTCTATATCAGAGAAATTCTGCGAATAGTGCAAAATTTAATAACTAGCAACTTGGGTTTACTTATATTTAAGTCACAGTTAATGTTTAGCATAGTGCAGCAAGACCATCTGACGGTTAAGAGCGAACTTAGTCTCCTAAACCAAGTGCAAGAATGGTTTGAGCAATTTTGTCTGCAACATTTGTCTCAACTTGGCTGGTCAAAAACCCAACTTGATCGCCTAAATTTAGCATTAGCAGAAGGCTTTACTAACGCTGTTCGTCACGCTCATCATGCTTTACCCCCAGAAACAACCATTGAGATTAACATTTATCTATGGATTGACCGACTAGAGATTAGAATTTGGGATTATGGAAAACCTTTTAATCCTGATGCGATCGCAGAGCCAGAACCAGGTACACTGCAAGTAGGCGGTTATGGATGGTTTCTCCTGCGGCGGTTAGCTGATCGTGTTGTATACGAACGTGGTGCAGATGGTAGAAATTGCCTCCTCATCGTCAAATACTCTCAAGAAGCGCAAAAGTAAAAGTTAAGCAGTCAAAGGTAAAAGTAGATAAGAATACTTCTGATATCAATTTTGGGTTTTGAGCATAGGCGCAGCGTAGGGAAGGAGTACCCGCAGGGTGCGAAAGCTTGTCTTTTCTACAATACGTTGCACATAGCCTGATTATAATTAGGAGTACAACAAACAAAACTTCTTCTATGTCGCCGCGCAAGGGGCGGAAATTTTGCCTTAAGTTGAGCCACTTATTTGAAAACAGAAACACGAGCAGAAGTAATTTATGCTCAAATATGTAGTTATTTGATTGATAAAAGTATACTTTTTTTCAATACTATTAGGATTGGGATAATATATTTTTTACGTAAAATTGCTTATGAATTATGATTTTTTTGTAAAGCTTCAAAAAATATTGTTGTATAAAAAGAATTAATGAATACAGTAAAGATAACATTCGAGTTACGCTATCTCCCTTGTTAATATTTGTCAGCAGTGTTGAGAGTCTTATTTTTATTCTCCAACAAGTGCCATTTTGTGCTTAAAGAGATAGAGGAATAGGGGAGAAAATATGATTAAGACAGCCCTAATTACAGGAATAACTGGTCAAGATGGCTACTATCTCAGCCATTTGCTCCTCAACCGTGGTTACCGAGTTGTAGGATTAGTACCCCCGCATCGACAACCTAATTTGACCAAACTGGGAACACTGGCAAATCAGGTAGAAATTTTTACAGTTGACTTGAGGGATAATACAGCGCTGTTGACCGCAGTTGAGCAGCTACGTCCCCAAGAAATTTATAATTTGGCGGCTCCCAGTTTTGTACCCGATTCATGGAACGACCCATTGGGAACCCTGGATCTAATAACCGGTACGGCTACCAGACTTTTGGAAGCAGTACGACAAGTTGGTTTATCCACCAGATTTTATCAAGCCAGTAGCTCAGAAATGTTTGGCGATGTATTTATTTCGCCTCAAGATGAAGAAACGGCTTTTCGCCCCAAAAATCCCTATGCTGCGGCCAAGATGCACGCTCATTGGACTATGGTGCATCACAGACAGCGCTATGGACTATTTGCCTGTAGTGGAATTTTATATAACCATGAGTCTCCTCTACGTCCGCCTCAGTTTGTTACACGCAAAGTTTCTTTGGCAGCCGCATCGATTAAATTGGGTTTAACTGACACCTTAGAAATGGGTAATTTAGATGCCAAACGTGATTGGGGTTTTGCAGGTGATTACGTAGAAGCAATGTGGTTAATGTTGCAAGTTGATGAACCAGAAGAATATGTGATAGGCACTGGTAAACTGCACAGTGTTAGAGAGTTAGTTGCCGCAGCCTTTGAGTCTGTCGGATTGGATTGGACACAGCATATAGTTTTAAATACCAGCTTATTGCGACAAGATGAACATTTTGAACTAGTAGCCAACCCTAATAAAGCTAAAATAAACCTTGGTTGGGAACCCCAAGTGAGCTTTGAAGAACTTTTAGAAAAAATGGTAAAAGCAGATTTAGAGCGGTTAAAAAGCGGTGCGATCGCACCTTTACCGCGAGTGTAAATAACCTAACATGCATATCACTAGAGTGACAGAAAACCTTAAGTTAGGTGATAAAATTAACAAAAAAACTAATCATGTCTTCGTGTTTTTAGAAATTTTTGCCCACGAAGGCGGTATTCAATCATATATAAAAGATATTTTTCGCGCCTATCTAGGATTGAGCCAAGTCTACAAAGCGGAAGTCTTTTTGCTGCGAGATAGTCCTGATAGCTTAAATCCGTTTAAAGACAAGAACTTAAAATTTCATTACTTTAAAAATCAGTCTTCCCAAATAGGGAGACTAAAAATGGCAGCAGCTTTACTTAAGTGTCTATTACAAAACCGTCCAGAACAAGTTTTCTGCGGTCATATTAACTTAGGAGTATTAGTACAAACTCTTTGCCAGCCCTTGGGGATTCCTTACACAGTGCTAACTTACGGCAAAGAAGTCTGGGAACCGCTCAAAAATCAAGAACGTCGCGCCCTGACATCAGCAGCTGGAATTTGGACAATTAGTCGTTACAGCCGCGATCGCGCTTGTGCTGCTAATAGTCTAAACCCAAAAATGGTACAGATGATGCCTTGTGCAATTGACGGCGATAAATTTACTCCTGGTTCCAAGCAGCCAGAATTAGAAAAGAAGTATGGCTTAACTGGTGCTAAGGTGCTAATGACAGTAGCACGGTTATGGTCAGGGGATATTTATAAGGGTGTAGATGTAACGATTCGGGCATTACCACAAATCGCTCAAGTTTTCCCAGAAGTGAAATATTTGGTAATTGGTCGCGGTGATGACCAACCGCGATTAGCTAAACTGGCTGCATATTTAGGTGTGAGCGATCGCGTCGTATTTGCTGGTTTCGTTGCTACAGAAGAATTAATGGAACATTACCGCCTTGCTGATGCCTATATTATGCCTTCGCAAGAAGGCTTTGGCATAGTTTATCTAGAAGCAATGGCTTGTGGAGTGCCTGTATTATCTGGTGACGACGATGGTTCAGCTGATCCTTTGCAAGATGGTAAACTGGGATGGCGAGTCCCACACCGCAGCCCTGATGCGGTAGCAACGGCTTGTATAGAAATGCTTCAAGGGAATGACCAACGATGTAATGGAGAGTGGCTACGAGAACAAGCGATCGCTCTGTTTGGCATAGATGCCTTTCAACAGCACTTGCAAAAAATTCTTCTATCCCCAGCAATGAAATCCATTTAAATCCAAATGACAAATGACAAATGACCAATGACTAAAATCGCTATCCTAGAAGGAGAGCAGGACGACATTTAAAAAATGAGCTTTAAGTCATTTCAATTGAATCTTTTAAATCTCCGCCCTTGGCTTACCCTGCTGGCAGTTATTTGGTTGCTGGCATCACTGGGCTTGGGTTGGTTGGTTAATTCGTTACTAATTATTGTCGGGTTGCTGTTTTTAGCACCCATTGTGGCTTTTTTTGGCTTTCGTTGGTGGCTGCAACGTAACTTGGTTGCTGACCAGTGTCCCGTCTGTCGATATGAATTTACAGGTTTAAATAACAGTCAATTGCAGTGCCCCAACTGTGGAGAGTCACTGTTAGTACAAAATAGTCATTTTCAGCGCTTCACACCAGAAGGCACAATTGATGTCAAAGCTGTCGAAATCCCAGGCAAATCACTAGAAGATTAGTCATTAGTCATTTGCTAATGACTAATGACTATTTCTTTGTTTCTTGCGAGATTGAGAGGGTGTAGTTAAAGTTTGGCTTTTCTGGGGATTGTTCGCCTACAAACAGCAAGTATGTTCCTGCTTGCCAGAAACCAGAAAGTTCTGGCTTGCCTCCGGAATATTTATCTGCCATTACACAAAAACGACCCCCAGGGCCATCGATCAATAGCGTTGGCTTTCCTTCACTCTCTACTGTTAATCGCAAATAAGGCAGTGATTCTGTAACCTGGATAACGTGATTAGGTTCAGTGGTAATATTGCCACAATTACTTTTGACAGTTCCCCCAGACTTTCCCTTCAAAATCAGTGGATCTGCTTGAAGATTCCGATTAATTTGGATTGTTGGCGTCTGTGCCAAATTAGTCTGGGCGAAAACCAAACTCATCGCCAAAGCTGTGGGAACGATTGTAAGTAGCCTAAGCGTTTTCATTTTAATTAATGCTCCAGATTTTTTGTAGAGCAATATTGTTATATCTAGGACTTAATAGACGACGGCAATCCATCTTGGTTCCAAAAGCTACCGTATAAAGTAATACCATTAATTTAAGGATTTTTTGTGAAGATTTGATGGGTGTAAAAACCATTAATTGTGCAAATTATCTATGTGTGGTGGCGCTTTTACACCAAAATATTCTACACTTCAATCCGTAGTACGTTAAAATTCCAAAAATCATCATAATTTTTACTGCTAGAAAAGTATTGCATACACAGACATTAGCTAAAATCACTAAGACAACCACCAAAAATATAATTTGGTTGGTCTGTTGTGGAATAAGTGACCTAGCTGAGGTAGAAAAGATTAATGAATCCTCAAAGAGAAGAAGACTTGCAGCGTCGCCTCAATAAGCTAGAGGCAGAGATTAATTCTTCGCCGGAAGTGGTTCCCCAACCACAAAAACAGACTGAGGCATCTATTTTTACCAAATTTAATTTGCAACTGGAGCGATTTCAGATTTGGTTCAACAGCCTATCTGGAACAAAAAAGCTGGTAGTTTCGGGTGTGACAGTGCTAGTAGGCTTGGCAATGCTGCAAGCAGTGTTTAAACTGGTTGCATCTGTAATTAGTCTGGCACTTTTGGCGGTATTAGTGTATGTTGGATACAAAATTTTTGTGTCCAGTAGCTTTCAACGTAAGTAATAAGCTGATATGCATTTACTTTGCATATCTGTAGTTATGAAAGTCAGGAGCCATGATCCAAAAGGCTCCTGACTTATAGCTCCAAAATTCTATTTCACGTTTTGCCGATTAGCTTAGTCTATTTTAACTGTGCCGATCGCGGCGTATAAATAATAATCAAAGGAAATTATGCGATGACGACACCAATTGTCAAAAGAAGTAATCAATCTGGGCAGTCCAAACAACCAGAAAGAGCCAATTCGTTGCTACTAGCAAGCAGGCGGTTTGCTGCTTGGGCGGCTGAAATTACACTAGTGGTTACAAGTGGGTTGATTCCCTTCAGCATTGGTGTCTATGCCGATTCTAGAAGTGATTTTAACCGAGTGCCGCTTAATCCCGTTTTGGTAGTTACAGAAAGAGCGATCGCTAGACCCCTGGCCCTACCTGTTAGCTATGGCATCCGTAATGTAGCATGGCCGACTAATATTTTGTGGACAATTGCCCTGTTAGCACCTGTAACTCTCTCATGGTGGCAATTATATTTACTGGCTAAGACTGGTAGCACAATTCCTAAACGTTGGTTAAAAGTGCGGGTTGTCAACGAGCAAGGAAGACCACCTGGTTTAGGGGCAGTAGTGATTAGAGAAGGAGTTGGGCGTTGGACTGTACCCGTTTCCATCGCCTATCTGCTGTGGCGCTACAGCTTTGCTTTTCCTAATTTAGGATTATTCACATTTTTATCTTTATTAATGATTGTGGGTGAAGGGATAGGCTTACCGTCGCGCCGGGGTCGTCGCGCATTGCACGATCAACTTGCAAGCACTTATACAATAGACGCGACTCGCCCCTTGCCATCCTCACTCTCAGCTAACAACAAACAAGCTCAGTCTGCTGATGGTAATGATGAACCAGAAGAATGGCAGGAGGGAGAAGAATTAGCGGCAGCCCAAACCAATCAGTCGCCCAATATCTGGCGGCGGATACAGCAAAATCCTAATCTGACTTTGTTTGGGGTAGGGCTTACGAGTATGACTGCTGTATTGGCAACTTTAATCGGTACTCAAGTTTATATCCAAATTCAACAATCCCAGCGAGCAACCGAGAAAATCAACAGCCAACAGTTCCTCGAACTTGTCAAACAATTAGCTCCCAACTCTGGAGCAACTAATGAGCAACGCCAAAGTGCAATTTTGGCTATAGGTGGTCTTAATGACCCAGAGTCCATCAAATTTTTGGCGAATCTCTTGGTTAGCGAAACTAACCCCACCCTCTTAGATACAATTCAACAAGCTTTGACAACTGTCGGGCCCAAAGCCATCCCGGAATTAAAAAATAAAAATCAGTTTTTGGTTAGTGAACTAGAGTCTGTGGGTAGTGCTGCAACCCAAGAACGGGAATTACGGCAAGGGCGGTTACAAAGAAACCAGCGAACGCTCAACAAGATTCTCTCTGTTTATAGCGGTAAAATCGAGGGCGTTGACCTTAGTAATACCCAATTAGGTCAAAGCGGGACTCCAGGAAGTTCTTTCTTCAACTTGGTACTAGACAACCTTGATTTGTCAGGAGTTAAGTTTAAATCTGCAAATCTTAATCAAGCTAGCTTTAAAGGTAGCCGCTTTCGAGGCGTGGGTGAAGATGGACGTTGGGATACCTACGACGATGTAATGGCTGATTTAAGCCAAGCCCAGTTGCAGCAAGCCAATCTTACTGATGCTAATCTCAGTCGCGTCTTGATGAACCGTACCGATTTGAGCCGCGCCACTCTCAACAGAGCCAATTTATCCAACGCACGTCTATATGAGGCTAAACTCAACAGCGCCCAACTAGTAGGAGCCGATCTCCGAAACGCAGTTTTGGAAAAAGCCAGCTTGACAGGAGCAGATTTAGGTGACGCTAAACTGAACGAAGCCAATCTGTACGCTGCCCGTTTAGGTCGCGCCACTGCCATAGGAACACAATTATCCTTTGCCAACTTAACGAACACTGATTGGCAAGGGGCAGATTTATCAGGAGCCTATTTGGATCGTGCTAATCTTAGCAATGCTAACCTCCGCGCCACTCGTCTAGCTGGTGCTGTTTTGCGTTCTGCCCAGATGGAAAACGTTAACTTGCAAAATGCCGACCTGAGTCTTGCAGATTTACGGGGAGCAAATGTTGCTGGAGCAGATTTCAAGGGAGCAATTCTCGCCCCTAGTAAACAAGATCCAGCCGATCAATTTGTAGAAACCCCAGATTTAGGCTCAGTATCTGCCGTAGTCCAAGGGGTTGATTTTTCTAAAGCCAAAAATTTAGATCCTAAGCAAATCGCATACATTTGTACTCAAGGAGGCATTCATTCTAGTTGCCCGTAGAATGGGAGGGGAGTAGAGGGGCAAGGGGAGGGGAGACGCAGAGGGAGCAGGGGAAGATGAGGAAGATAAAGCGAATAATCAATGCCCCATGCCCCATGCCCAATGACAAATGACAAATGACAAATGACAAATGACTAATTGGTGTGAGGAGTTAGTTATGAAGTGTATTCAATATTTGGTTTCAGTTTTGGGGGCTGGCTTGGTGTTGAGTCTGGCAACTGCTAAACCAGTACAAGCTCAAGTAGCTTATGGCAGTTATGTCGGTATAGGCCCCACTGTTGGTTTTACTGATGGTATCCAATTGGGTGGAGTTCTAGCCGGTCGCTACAAGCTTTTGGAAGCGCCACTTTCACTACGTGCCCAAGTGTTAATTGGTAATAATACGGCAATTGTGCCAACGGTTTCCTACGATTTACCCCTTAACTGGCAAGCTGATGCTTACCTGGGTGCTGGATTAGTGTTGGCTAGTGGTGGTGGTTCTTCTCCTGTGGGCGACAAAATTAGTTTTGCTTTACAACCGGGCATTGATTATATGATCCCAAATAGCAATACTGTACTTTTTGGCAATGCCATTATCGCTTTTGATGCCTACCGTGATAGCGGTGGTACAGCTATCTCTGTACAAGGTGGTGTTGGTTTGAGATTTTAAGGGGCAGAAAAAAACCCTACTGCGATCGCTATCCCTATCCCTATCCCTAAGAAGCGTTAAACTTCATTGCAAATTAAGAAGTTAGTCAAAATAACGTGATACTTTTTGTTCATGAAGAGAGACAGCATAGGATTAACACAGGAGAACACAGTGGCAATGGAATCAAATTTATTAACGAATGCAAGCGCAGATGAAATGAATCAAGATTTCAGTGAATATGTCGCCAACCTGCAACTTCACATGACTCTGCAAGCTCGCAATCTTGTTCCAACCCTGAAGCAAACACTGGTAGATAGTCGCCACCAATTACTCCATCAAACTCAAGCCCAATTTGAAAAGCTAGTTTCTCGACAAGGGCTATAAAATATATACAAATTTTAATCAAAATTCCAATAAAATATAAGGCAGATGTTGTTGGGTTAATGCCAATGGTGTTCTCACAAGGTCTGCTTTTTCTGCTTTTTTAAGTATTGAGTTACTGAAATCACCCTTTTGGCGCAATAGTAAGGGGCAAAAAGCAGTTAATATTATTTCAGCAGTTCCTTTGAAGAGCAGTTAGTTAAGGCTAAATAGCGGCTCGAATAAAAATGACTTCATTACTTCCCAGAAACCTCAGCGTTATTATCCGACCAGTCCAATACCGGGATCTGGACGGAATTGAGCGCATAACTCAAGAGTCATTCTCAGCCCTCACTCCCAAGGGAGCAGGTTTTGCTATCAGCCAGATGCTCATACTGCGTCGCTGGTATGGATTACTCAAATTTTTGAGTTGGTTTCCTAACCCGCTACAGTATCGCCTCTGTGCCTACATAGCAGAGCAAGGACGGATGCTTTTAGGGATGATTCAAGTGTCACCCTTTAACCGGACACGCAGCACTTGGCGCATTGATCAAGTGCTGTTAGAGCGTGGTGTCGATAAACAAGGAACTGGCTCACAACTTTTGCGTCATTGCTTTGAATCGATTCTGGAAGCTCGGACTTGGTTACTGGAAGTTAATATCAATGACATAGAGGCGCTGGCACTATATCGGCAAAATGGATTCCAGCGTCTGGCAGAAATGACGTACTGGGAAATTGGGCCAGAATTACTGGCTGAATTGGCGCAAGCAGAGCCAGACTTACCCAACCTTTTGCCAGTAAGTAATGCTGATGCCCAGTTGCTATATCAATTAGATACGGCATCGATGCCACCTTTGGTACGTCAGGTTTTTGACCGTAACACCCGCGACTTTAAAACCAGTTTGTTTGGTGCTTTAACAGATGCAGTAATGCAATGGGTCAGCAAAACAGAAGTAGTGAGTGGTTACGTATTTGAACCGCAACGCAAGGCTGCGATCGGCTATTTTCAGGTGCAACTTGACCGTAAGGGTGAAGTCCCCCACGTTGCAACGCTAACTGTTCATCCTGCTTATACTTGGCTGTATCCAGAATTATTATCTCAGCTGGCTCGTATTGCCCAAGATTTTCCCCAGCAAGGGTTACAACTCGCTTCTTCAGACTATCAGGCAGAGCGAGAAGAATATTTGGAGCGAATTGGGGCAAAACGCATAGAACATACATTAGTTATGTCTCGCTCTGTATGGCACAAGCTACGAGAGTCTAAATTCGTCTCCTTAGAAGGAATTCAGTGGACTGATATGCTGCAAGGTTTACAACCAGCACGTAAACCTATACCGGGTGGGATGTCATGGATACAACCAGGACAACTGCCATCGTCAGATAAACCACTGCAAAGCTTGTCAGAACCGATTAACTTTTCGGTAAAAAATCCTAGCGTGGAAGCATCACCGATTTCGGAATCAGCAGATGCACAGCAGGAGAATTAATTGTGATATCCCAAGAGCAACCAAAACCTTTTATTTCAGCATTGGGACTAGATTTCGGTCGCAAGCGGATTGGTGTGGCCGGGTGCGATCGCACGGGTTTAATTGCCACGGGAATTACCACAATTGAGCGCACATCTTTTGAGCAGGATGTGGAGCAAATCCGGCAAATAGTTAATGAACGCGAGGTGCAAATCCTGGTGATGGGCTTACCCTATTCAATGGATGGCTCACTAGGATTTCAAGCGCGTCAAGTTCAAAAATTTACTACAAGACTTGCTAAAGCACTGAAACTGCCTGTGGAATATATCGATGAGCGATTAACTTCATTTCAAGCAGAACAACTGCTGATAGCTGAGAACCGCTCCCCGTCACGCCATAAAGGTTTGATTGACCGCAAGGCAGCCGCTTTGATTTTACAACAATGGCTGGATGTTAAGCGTGCTAGTTCCCGCAGTTCAGTTGCAGCTATTGAATATTGATACCTTTTAACATGATATTCTGAAAACGATTAGCCAGCAGTTGTATCTACGTATAACGCTGTTTAGTTGGCATAATAATGTCATTAAATAGTTAAGCGATTTTCAAAGTTGCTGGTATTTATTAAATTTCTACATTTCGGCTATGTTTTCCTCTCCATTTCCTGAAGAAAATGATAACGCTCATGCGGGTTCCATCACTTTAACCGATGATAAAGGGCGATCGCTCGAATGTTACATAGAGCATTCCCTAGAAGTCGATGGACAAGAATACGTTTTACTTCTTCCTGTAGACTCACCTGTAGAAATTTTTTCTTGGGAAGGTGACGGTGAGGAAGAAGAAGCGGTTCTGGTAGAAGATGACACCATTATTGAGCAAATTTTTGCCACTGCCCAAGCTGTACTATCTGAGCAGAACCTGATATTAAAGAATACAGCTTATGCTCTGACTGTTGCAGGTGATTTACCGCCCGTTGAAGAATCAGAACTTTTCACTTTAGAAATCGAAGACGAAGAGGCAGATTTAGATCCGGAGCAATTACAGCTACTCGCTAGCTTCTATGATGAAGATCAGGAGTATGCAATTTATACACCCCTCGATCCCTTGTTATTTTTTGCACGGATAACAAAAACAGGTGAACCTGAATTACTTTCTCCAGAGGAATTTCGGAAAGTGCAGCCTCTGTTAGAAGAACATCTTTTTAATGAAGTGGAATAAGATTAAAAATTCAAAATGTAACATTTTCATTTTGAATTTTTTAACTGGGAATGTTTAATTGGAATACAAATTTACTTAAACCTTTTACCATGTCCCATTAACTGTGGAAGCAATGTAATTATTGACACTAAATTGGGACAATTAGTACCGCATGGCGGAAGTCAAAAGTAGCCAGTGCGTTGGGCGGCTTTGCCGACTTGTTCGCGCAGCGTCTCCGACAGGAGAAGCAACTGGCGTTCAAAATCAAAAGTCAAAAAGTTTATAGGGCAGACTTTTTGGCTATTTGGATTGGGTAGTTTATTTACGCCATACTGTACTATTCTTGTTTAAGATTCTGGAAAAAGCATTTTGGTAGGGATTTTAATTCCATTATCTAAAATCCAAAATTGGGATGAGGTGCTGAAAATGGCTTATAGCGACTTTACATTAAGTAAATTTAAAAAGTCATTCAGCATCCACATTGATGAAGAAACTGATTTATGTGCTGACATCGAACCTTTACAGCCAAGCGAGAAACTTATAAATTCTCTAGAAGAAACGGCAGAACTGGCTTTAGCAATTAATACTGAAAAAGCTCGTTCAGAAATGATTATCACTCCGATTTTGTTGGAGGTAAGACGTAGGGCTAATTATCCAATTAGTTTATTTTTAGGAACAGATTTTAATGTAGATGTCGAAAAAGGTCTAAATGGCTGTTGTGATTTTATCATCAGTCGCGCTAAAGAGCAATTAACAATTAATGTGCCTGTGGTGGTTATTATTGAAGCGAAAAATGAAAATATTAAAGGTGGATTAGGTCAATGTGCAGCGACAATGTTGGCAGCATAAATGTTCAATCAACGAGAAGGAAATGATATTAGGAAAATTTATGGGGCAGTAACAACGGGAGATATTTGGAAGTTTTTGAAGTTAGAAGAAAACAATATATTTATTGATTTAAATAATTATTATATTAAAGAGATCGATAAGATTTTAGGGATTTTATCTCAAAGTGTTCAGGGAGATGTACCAAAATCGAATTCGACTAACTAAACTATATTGGGTTATGCTCATTTGTCTAGAGCTACTTAAATTTCACTGTTGACTATGGTCTGGAACAATCTTTTACAGCCTGACTTGATTTTAGAAGGTTCAGTGTTGAACCTAACACCAGATATTATCCAAAAATACGGGCTTAAAGGGCTGGTATTGGATGTAGATGAAACCTTAGTACCCTTTAGAGTAGGGCTGGCTTCCCCAGAACTACAAGATTGGGTGGAGCAAATTCGCTCCTGTACTGCATTGTGTTTGGTGAGTAACAACCTGAGTGAAGCCCGAATTGGTGGAATTGCGCGATCGCTTAATTTACCTTACTACTTAGGTGCAGCCAAGCCCTCCCGACGCAAAATTAGAGCAGCACTGAGGGGAATGGATCTACCAGTGCATCAAGTGGGGATGGTAGGCGATCGCTTATTTACGGATGTCATAGCAGGTAATCGCTTGGGGATGTTTACTATTCTAGTTGAACCGATTGTCCATGCAGACGCAGCCTTGCGTTCTCATCCTGTTCGCAACTTTGAAGTTTGGATATCTGAAATACTTGGAGCCTCTATTACACCCAAGAAAAGCAAAATTCACAAAACTTGACAAATCATCAGGAAAGTAAATCTAAAGAAATGGTTAAAGAATCTTATTGAAATCCAAAAATCGGGGATCTTAAGTATTAATAACATGGGGTCAGCCAAAAAAGACCCTACAGCATACAAAATAAATATAAACCCGTAAAGCGTCAGCCTTCACTATAGAGGGATTGGCGCTTTACAATTTCTTTGGTCATTAGTCCTTTGTCCTTTGTCATTCGTCAGTTACTAATGACCAATGACTAATGACCAATAACTAATGACTAATGACTAATGACCAATGACGAAAACAATTGTTGTCAAAATCGGTACTTCGAGCCTAACTCAACCAGAAACGGGACAATTAGCACTTTCGACCATCGCTACCTTGGCGGAAACACTCTGTTATTTAAGACGCCAAGGACACCGGGTGATTTTGGTTTCTTCTGGGGCTGTGGGAGTGGGTTGTGCGCGGTTGGGCTTAACTGAACGTCCCAAAGCGATCGCACTAAAACAGGCTGTAGCAGCAGTTGGACAAGGCAGGTTAATTCGTGTATACGATGATTTATTTACTACCTTACAACAACCAATTGCTCAAGTATTACTGACTCGCAGCGACTTAGTACAACGCAGCCGCTATCTCAACGCCTACAACACTTTTCAGGAACTATTGGGGCTGGGAGTTATCCCCATAGTTAATGAAAATGATACCGTAGCAATAGACGAACTAAAATTTGGTGATAATGACACCCTTTCAGCATTGGTTGCTAGCTTAGTAGAAGCAGATTGGCTATTTTTGCTTACCGATGTCGATAGACTGTACTCAGCCGATCCACGTTCCGTACCAGATGCGCGACCGATCGCTTTAGTGAGTAGCATTAAAGAATTAGCTCAATTACAAATACAAACAGGTTCCCAAGGTTCTCAGTGGGGTACTGGCGGTATGGTGACAAAAATTTCGGCCGCGAGAATTGCGATCGCGGCGGGAGTTCGTACCGTAATTACCCAAGGGCGATTTCCCCAGAATATTGAAAAAATTATCCAAGGTGAACTGATTGGGACACATTTTGAACCACAACCTGAACCAACTTCGGCGCGTAAACGTTGGATAGCTTACGGACTTTTACCTGCGGGTAAATTGTATTTAGATGAAGGTGCGATCGCGGCAATTTCTCTGGCGGGAAAATCGTTATTAGCAGCTGGAATTAAGGTAGTAGAGGGAGAGTTTCGCACACAGGACGCAGTGCAATTGTGTGATACCAACGGTAACGAAATTGCTAGAGGACTTGTGAATTACAACAGCGATGAATTGCAAAAGATTCGCGGCTGTCATTCGCGGGAAATTTCCGCAATTTTAGGCTATGCGGGTGTGGAAACCGTGATTCACCGGGATAATTTGGTTTTGATTTAGGATGGAAATAAGATAAGTTTCCTAAGTACTAACTGCGAGAGTGAAAAATATTATGACTCAAACGTTAGAAAATGCTGTTAACTTCCCAGAAGAACAACACTTCTTCAAACGTGGATTAAGTTGGGAACAGTTTAAAGCAATTCAAGCTAGCTTTGAAAATGTCGCGGGAGTGCGATTGTTTTATTGTGAGGGAATCTTAGAAATTGTGAGTATTGGCAAGCCTCATGAGGCAATTAAGTGTTTAACTGGTTTGCTCTTGGGGCAGTATTTCTTGGAACAGGGCATTGAATTTTTCCCCAGTGGAAGTTTTAGCCAGGTTATTCCCGAGATAGTAGAATATCAAGCAGATTTATCTTATTGCTTTGGAACGGACAAAGCTGTACCAGACTTGTGCATTGAAGTCGTGATTACTAGCGGTAGTCCCATAAAGTTACAGAAGTACAAATTAATGGGAGTCCCGGAAGTTTGGTTTTGGGAAGATGGCACAATTGAAGTTTACTGCTTACGAGAGCAAGAATATGAGAAAGTTGTTACAAGTGAGTTATTCCCAGAATTAGATTTATTCCTGCTCAATCGTTGTATTTTGTTGTCGTCTCCCTTGGAAGCGCTTAGAGAGTTTCGCCAGGGTATTCAGTAGTAGACTTGTCGCTTTATAAAAAATTAGTGTCTGAAACCCTTGCTTTGCCTGGCTCGAAAAATTCAAAACCTTTATTAGGCGACAAGTCTAGTAATAGTAACGCTATTTCGTTCTCATCTATCCCGCCTCAGAATAAATTCTGAGTCTAATAGCGAAAGTCGTCAAAAGACCAATACAGTTCAGTTAATGTTTTAATTATCCATTTCTGCTAAAGCCACCGCCCCCCACAACGGCGCATCATCCCCCAAAATCGCTGGGACAATTTCAAAATCAACTTCTGGTAAAGCCGTCTCCCGCGCCACTTGACGCAGCACTTGCCAAAAATCTGCCCCCGCTTTCGTCACACCGCCCCCCAACACAAAGCGCTGCGGATTCATCAAATTCGCCACATTACCGATACCTACACCCAGCGCCCAAGCAGCCTTATGTAAAACTTCCTTTGCCAAATCATCCCCAGCCGCCGCCGCCTCACTTACCAACTGTCCCGTCAGCAACGTTAAATTATCCCCCACCAAACCCCTTAACACCTCTCCTACTTGGCGTACTTGGCGACTTGGCGGTTCCTTGTCCAAAATTTCCCTAACATTTTGTGCCATATAAGGCCCCGAAGCTAAACGTTCCACACATCCCCGCTTCCCACACAAACAAACTGGCCCAGCAGGATCTACAACAATATGTCCAATTTCCCCAGCCATCCCACCAGCACCCCGCCAAGGCTGGCCGTTGAGTATCCAACCACCACCCACACCAGTGCTTACAGTTATATAAAACAGGCTATCGTACCCCTGTCCCGCACCAAAACGATGTTCTCCCAAAGCAGCAACATTAGCATCATTGTCCACACCAACACTCACACCAAACTCTTCCTCTAACAAACCTTTAAGAGGAATATTTTCCCATCCAGCCACATGATGAGATAGTCGCACCGTCCCCGTAGAAGCATCTACAGGGCCGCCAAAGCTGACACCGATCGCACCTGGTTTTGTGTCTTCTAGCAGAGAGTATACTAGCGATCGCATAATTTCCAAGTCAGTACTAGCATTTGCATTCGCTGGCGAGAGACGGCGTTCATAACGCAGCCACTTTCTAGAACCTACATTTACCAATCCTGCCGCCAATTTAGTTCCACCAAAATCGAGAGCTAAAATTAATGTCATCGTTTTTTATCTTTATATAATAGGTGGTTTATTTCTCAAGAAAGATGTTTGCAAGCAAAATAAATTCAACACTAAAGAAGACTATATAATTTAGCAACTCATGACTTCCGAACCTAATCCACTTATCGATTTCTCTCACGCCAAAGAAACTCCTGTCTCTCTTGATATCGATAAATCTCAAGAGACAGATCCCATTGAACCTGAAGAAGTCACTGGAGAGAGTAAGCAAAACCCTACTCCTGATGATTTCAATAGCGAAGATGAAGATCCTAGAATCGGGGGTAGTCAAATAATTAGTGCCAATATTTCAGGTAGTTAAATATTGCCATTACTAAGTTACTCATCTCTTTGTGAGTTGAGGACTCCATCAATAAACTGTTGCAATTTTTGATAATGTGAACCTTTCCAATAAATGCGATCGCAGTCTTGGCAATGCTGGAACACATCAACTTGCGATCGCACTGTTTCTGGTAGCTTGTCAACGATGGATTGTTTTTCTACAGGTTCTAATAATCCATTGCAGCGCAAACACCTTTTAAATGGTGAGACTAATTTAAACAAGTCGTAGCGTTGCAGTACTTCCAAGATTTGTTGTTGAGGGTTAGTATTTCTAACATAATACCCATACGTTACCAAACTACGCATTAATAGACCCTTATCACGAGTCAAGAGAATACGCCCCTGGCTGTAGGATATCTCGGCTAATTTCTCATCCTCGTAGTCATTGCGGTATAAAGTATCAAAACCTAAAAGTCGTAGAGATGTCGCCAGCTTCCCCAAATGGATATCTAAAACAAAGCGGATAATACTGAGCGGTTCTGGCATAACCAAAACGTTTGTTATAATAGTAGTCCTAACAGAAATTGGATAAACATTAATAGTATCTCCATCCGAAACTATGTAAGAAAAATTTACATATTCACCATTAACATTGATAAAAGCAACTTCTGGATGAGGGACACCCAACGATTCAATCATGTCCTTAATTGAGCCTCTCTCCTCAAAAAAATGGGAGATTTTCACCTGCTTATGATGCCGTGGTAAAAAATGATTCAATTCTCCATGAAAAAAGAAATATGCGATCGCCATACTTAAAAATCTTTGGATTATTAGGAACTGCTGTATCCCCTTACTGGCAATAATTTGTCACAATTGCAAAGCTTTATCTATTGTATTGAAAAAATCAATGCTTGCTCAAGTGAGCTATTTCCGCTATAAGATGCCCGTTAACCTTGATTTAACTTACCTTCTAGAGGTGAAAAACGTTAAAAATATTAGAAATATTCTCAAATACTTGCATTTATTATTAAGTTCAGTTACAGTCAAGGCAGAGGCATATAATCAAACCCTGACATGAGCTTCAGGAAGTTAGATTAGGTAAAAGGGTAAATAGCAGGTTTGTTAATGTTGATAGTTAGTGACGCTGCTAACAATTAGTCACTAATTTTGCTCATTAACTTATCGTGTATAAAGTACGGGGCACAAAGCGTTTACCCCCAATTTAATTGTCTTTATTTTTTCTGTAATAATTGACAATTATTCTCAATATGTATATATGGATAAATACATTAAAAGCAGATAAAAAAGTATTATCTGTTTATCAGGTGTTCTCGCATCTACTTTTAGGAATATGTTTATATGTAAAAACAACAACTGTAACTAGCTATGTAAAAAAATTCAGCAAAACTTTAAATAACTATGTTGCTGCTAGCAATATTTTTGATTGTAATATCAGCTACATCTATATTGTAAGCAAGTTGATTGTCTGTTACTCTCTAAGCGAGCGCAAAAGATTGAACATATTTGATTTTGCGAAAGAAACCAAGTTTAGAAAAGCCGAGTTTCAGCAAGTGAAAATTTACAAGATACCAAATAACAATAAAACTAGATACAAAACTAACGCCGCGTATACGGAAAAATCTATTTTGATGCTGTTTATCTCTATTGTGGAGACTTTATTAACCGGAAAGACCTTGATCAGTAATGATGTTATAAAGTGGATACCTAGTTTTAACTAGGAAATGAATATTGTTCTTTTTTATCTCCTTTAGTCAAGGATATTGTAGCTAAGAACACAATTGTATTTTGTAATACCTTTCGTCCATAAAATACGCTAATGAGTACAGCGAGATGAATACTTTTTTTTGTTCTGACGATTCACACCAAGTAGGAGAAGATGTTATTGGTAGCGCCACCAATTCTCAAACTTATATTTTAGTTGAGTGTCCTTTACCTTGGATATCAGAAGCCTTTAATTCCAAATGGGTACCCCAGAATTTGAGGATTTTGGTAGAGGAAGTGAAGCGTGCTAAACTACCGATTAGATTCCTCTTAATTGCCAATGATCAATCACACAAAGTAAACCAGACTACGCTGTTGATTTATCAAAAAAAAGAAGGGCTAAGTAATGGATATCATAAAAAAGAGTTTAAGCTGCCAAATATTGAGCAAGTAGCAGCAGTTGTCCAAAAATGGTTATGGGGTATCAGTTCTAATTCTGAGATAGAAACGAGTACAACTAAAGATATTTTAGTTTGTACCCACGGTAGCCATGATAAATGTTGTGCCAGATATGGCGCTCCTTTTTACTTCAATGTAACAGCAAGGAACGCTGATTTGTGCTTGGATAATGTGCGAATCTGGAAATCATCACACTTTGGCGGACATCGGTTTGCACCGACAATTATAGACTTGCCAGAAGGAAGATATTACGGTCGTATAGATATAGATTCATTTAGATCGGTTTTGACTCGTACTGGCGATATTCAATGCTTAAATAAAGTCTATAGAGGCTGGGGAATTCTACCTGCTGCACTTCAGGTTTTGGAAAGAGAACTAATGCTTTGTAATGGATGGGATTGGTTTAATTACAAAGTTGCAGGCAAAATTTTGGAGCAAAGTTTAGATAATAATACTATTCTGGGTGAGCTAAGTTTTGAACAACCTTCTGGTTCTCTCTACACTTACCAGGCTAAACTTGTGAGAGATGAAACTAAGACTCAACAACTGAAGAGTTCATGCAATGCTACACGAGAATTGGTAGTTACTAAATATGCTGTCGGTAGTCTTTGGGTTAGTTCTAGTAAGGTGATGAGTTATAGTACTTAAAAGAGAGGAGTTTTTCAACGCAGAGGGACGCGGAGTCTTGCTGTATTTAGTATAATGCTGCACAAATTCGTAACAAAATCTCTGCGTACCTTTGCGTTTCCCTCTGCGTTCCTCTGCGTTGAAATTCCAAATCAAGATTAAGTCATATTTAGCACTTTTCTTAAAAGTACTTGGTCTTCTAATTTGGCTTTTAAACGGCCATTTTCGATATCTCGAATCCAGCTTTGGCTTTTACCTGTAAGCTTTGCCAATTCTCTTTGAGAGAGATTCAAATTTTTTCGCGCCTGTAAAATCTGTTCACCCAGCAATTCGTTTGTAGCTTTAGGCTTCCTTTTGGCTTTAGCAGTTCTTGTTTTCTTTTTCTCTGATTCTGAAATTTGCTGTTCCCATTCTGGTGGGAGTTCAAAAGCCAAAATCCGCGCATTCATTAAGAGATTCCATTTACCACGGGGGCCTGTGTCTGTGAGGCGGGTTTCAGCACCACCGTCATTAGTCCAAAATTCTAATGCTTCATCTGGATCTTCTGGAAGATCAACTAACTTCGCCCATAAAGGTTGAATTTCTGGCGGGTAGGTAACCGGATCGAAAAGTGGTTTCATTCCATAGTGATTGAGAATTTCTAAGTCGCTTTCAAAAGTTCGCAGCAGACGTTTGCGTTCTTCTCGTTGTCTGGATGCAAGGGCAACTTTTTCTTCTCCGTAAGCAATCCGCAGCAAGGTAGGAATAGTAATACGTTGTTCCTTGCCCATTTTGGTTTTAAACAGCAACCACAGCATTAATCGGACTGCGCCTTCATGTTGCTGCCAAATGCTCATAACTGTAGTTAGCAGCGTTTTCGGAAGACTACCGTATTGATAGAATGCGGTTCGCTGTTTACATGCTTGCTTATTTAAGAAATATTGTGCCCATAAACCTGCTTTTACTTTAAAAGTTAGCCCAATAAGATATTTGCATCCAAGATTGTCTTCTTGAAAGTGGTGCTGAATATCTACTAAGTGCCATAAGCGGCTACCTGTAATAGAAAATCCGTTAATTCGACCTTGTTGAGGCCAGTCAATGGAGATAAGCAGGGAGCAAGCTTGCTGGACAAGATTTTTCATTAAAGCTAGTTTGGCAGCTTTGCTTAAATCTTTGCGTTTCTCCATCCCCAAATATTTCTCAATTTGTCGCTCATCGATCGCAAATTCTTGCTCCCAAGGTTGCTCTAAAGCTGTAGCATAAGCTGCAAAAATTAGATGTATGCAAGCGGCTCTGATGTCAAGCCCCTCAATTGCTGCTAAATCTATGGCCTTGTCGTTAACTTTGAATGGATCTTGGATGTGAAAAGCGATCGCACCTCGTCCCTGATTGATTTGTCGGCTGTAACTTATATAGCCTTCTTCATCGGTTTCCCAATGTAGCGATGTACGTTGTGCTAGTACATTACAAGCTTCCCAAATAGCGATCGCTGAAGCAAATGGATTATTCTTGCCGTTAGAAAACAAGTCTAAACTGCTAGCATCTCTTGGTTCTATTTTGCATCTCCCTTTTTTTGACTGCCAAGGAATCGGAGAATTTGTTGGACAAGCTATTACACATTGCGGTTCTGAATAATAACCCTCACAATTATTACAAAGACCAGGATCAATCCAGTATTCATTGTCTTCTATTCTGATTGCACCCGTAGGACATTGGGGGCGGCAGTTGTCACATCCAACGCAACTGTTGTTAGGAATTGTATAAGGCATAAGGCTCTTTTCCCACTCTAATCGTTGAGATGTCTGGCTCAGGTCTCCCCTGGATGAGTCCTGTTTATTCATGACTCGCTACCACATATCTTTATGGCGAGAATAATTTTTTCTCACCATACTCACTCCCCACATCCATATTTTGAGTTTGCATCCAATTGGAAGCTATTTAAGGCTTTAAAACCGAGCCGGATAAAACTTATTTATTAACTATACATTTCATAAAAATAATGATTAATTTGTTTGTATCGAGCTTAAAGAAAATCTTAATATTTGTTGAAATTCTACCTCAATGAACATTTTACCTTTACCCATAAAGTGCTTTTAGAAAACATTTAAGCTTGTTGTAATTACATTTCATCTGATTTATTACTGATTTTAATATTTAATGCATGATGATATTCTGCTACCAAGTTTACAGTTCCTTCATAATTAACTTTACTTTCTTGATGTAAAAGAATAATCTCTTTTGTCATCATTTATCTAAATAGATTAATTAAAGGAAAATCAAAATTGTTGGCTTTTAAAATACATATTGCATATATAAAAATGTAACTCATGAACATTTATTTTTGTATCAATCACTACTGTTTTGATATATTTATCTGACTAATCAAAAAATACTTGAAAAAGAATATCATCATTTTTATAGAGATATTTGTATCTTGTGGAAATAATAGTTATCCATACACAGTAGTAATTAGATACTTTAGCTCCCTACAACTAGACAATTATTATCAATAATCCTTATCTATAATTTGAAATTAAAAACAATGTAATTTTGTGTTCAAAGTCATCGGAATTTGATGACTAAAAAGTAATTTTTGAATATAAACGAATAAAAGATTAGGATAATATGATGATTAATGCACAAACAGATTGAAAGGCAAAATTGCCGAAGGATTATTCATGGCACAGCTAACAGGTTTGACATTTGGCGGTAAGGCTTGGACACCAAAATTCGCTCAAGAAATTGACAAGGACAAATGTATCGGTTGTGGCAGATGCGTTAAAGTATGCGGTTACAATGTTTTGGGTTTGAAGGCGCTCAATGAAGAAGGCGAATTTGTAGATGATGAAGATGATGATGAAATTGAACGCAAAGTAATGGCAGTTACTTCTCCAGAAAACTGTATTGGTTGTGAAGCGTGTTCACGGATTTGCCCCAAAAATTGCTACACCCATGTTGCATTAAACAACTAAGGTTTTTGAAGTTAGTCAAAATTGTTGTTCATTCAAGGAGGCACTGTTTGTATAAAGCGCAAATGTGCTAGGCAAGGTAACTTGAGGGGGATATTAAATATTTACTGTAACTAATAGAAAGTTCACAGTAAACAAATCCGTAAATCGCAAAATGTCAGTTATTAACAAAATTAAACTTGCTGCTAATATAGCCTAATCAATATTAGGTCTAACAGTGCCCTCTTGGAACAACTAGCTTTTCTGGAAGCAGGGGGCTACCTTTTTCATAGGAGTTGAAATATAATTTGTAAGTTTCTGGGGGAAAGATATGGAAAAAATCTGGAAGTTTCCCCCATTTTTTATGGCTGCACGTTAGAAAGTTAATAAGTGAAAAGGGAATAGGGAATGGGGAATGGGGAATGGGGAATAGGGAATAAATAACAATGCCCAATTACCAATTACCAATTACCAATCCCCAATCCCCAATCCCCAGTACCCAATACCCAGTACCTATAAAAGACTGTTTACACAGGTAGCATGTATGCAACAAGTTCCTGTTTCACTATGGACTCTGGTTGCTGGGATAGTAGTTACAGCAATCAGTATTTGGATTGGTCAGAATCACACTTTGATGCCGGTGCAAGCATCGTTACAAGCGCCTTTGGTAGACGGTTTTTTTAACGTCATGTTTACCATTGCGATCGCACTCTTCTTAGTGGTAGAAGGAACAATTGTACTTTTTTTGATTCAGTTTCGTCGCCGTCGCGGTGATGATAGTGATGGTGTGCGAGTAGAAGGCAACGTTCCCTTAGAAATCTTTTGGACAGCAATCCCAACAGTGATTGTTCTCGGCTTGGGCATTTACAGTGTAGATGTTTTTAACCGAATGGGCGGCTTTGAGCCTGCGGGTCATCCTCATTCAGCAGCTCATGTTGCTCATATACCGGGGAGTGCTTTGGCAGCCACATTAAGCGATACTGAAGCAACAACTGCCCCAGCAATAGCCCCAACAATTGGTATTGGCGCGTCTCCCAAAAACCTAGATAAACCAGCCGACTTAGTTGTTGATGTCAAAGGCATACAGTACGCCTGGTTATTTAATTACCCTGATAGTGGCATTACCTCTGGGGAATTACACATACCCGTTGGTGCTGATGTACAACTCAACCTTTCAGCACAAGATGTAATTCATTCATTCTGGGTGCCAAACTTCCGCTTGAAACAAGATGCACTTCCCGGTATCCCTACCGAACTACGATTTGTCGCCACTAAACCAGGTACATATCCCGTAGTTTGTGCTGAATTGTGCGGTGGTTATCACGGTTCAATGCGGACACAAGTAATTGTCCACACACCAGAAGAATATAATAACTGGCGGACAGAAAACCAGATTGCTCAACAGCAAAATTTAAATCAAGTCGTTGCAGTGAGCGAGTCCCCGTCTTGGCGGTTTCCGGCGATGGGGAACTCGCGAACCCAAAGGGTTAATCCAGCCGACTTATCAACATCAGAGTTTCTCGCACCCCACACCCATGATATGGGAATTAGTGCAGCAACTCTACAGTCATTGGTCATTGGTCATTAGTCAAACGATTTTGGATTTTAGATTTGCGATTTTAGATTGGTTCCGCTACGCCACTGGGGGATAAATCAAAAAATTATTTTAATCCAAAATCCAAAATTGCCCGATCAAGAGTCACATTTAATTGCTTTGAACATTTGACCCTGGTCTTTGCATAAGGGTAAAAAATATGACGCAGGTAGAATTTCCCCGGAATACTCCACCAGAAGAAAAGAAACCGGAAATGGTGGCTGGCCACACCTCCCATCCGAAGGCGTGGAAATGGCAAGACTATTTTACATTTAATGTTGACCACAAGGTTATTGGTATCCAATACCTAGTGACGGCGTTTGTGTTCTATCTCATCGGTGGACTGATGGCTGTTGCTCTGCGTGTCGAATTAGCAACACCAGATGCAGACGTACTCGACCCCAATCTGTATAACGCTTTCATGACCAATCACGGGACGATTATGATCTTCCTGTGGATTGTTCCTAGCGCCATTGGGGGATTTGGTAACTATTTGGTGCCGTTGATGGTTGGTGCTAGGGATATGGCTTTCCCGAAGCTGAACGCGATCGCCTTTTGGTTAAATCCCCCAGCCGGTGCGCTGATTTTAGGTAGTTTCATTTTTGGCGGTTCGCAATCTGGTTGGACAGCTTACCCACCTTTGAGCTTAGTGACAGCACCAATCGCTCAAAGTATGTGGATACTTGCGATCGTCTTAGTGGGAACTTCTTCAATTTTGGGTTCACTGAACTTTGTGATCACCATTTTGATGATGAAAGTTCCTAGCATGAAATGGGATCAAGTGCCCCTATTTTGCTGGGCAATCTTGGCAACCTCGTTGCTGGCGCTTCTCTCTACACCTGTATTAGCAGCCGGTTTAGTTCTACTGTTGTTTGACCTCAACTTTGGCACTTCCTTCTTCAAACCAGATGCAGGCGGTAATGTTGTAATTTATCAACACTTATTCTGGTTTTATTCTCACCCGGCAGTATATTTAATGATTCTGCCCATTTTCGGCATCATGTCGGAGGTAATACCAGTTCACTCGCGTAAGCCAATCTTTGGTTATAAAGCGATCGCTTACTCTAGTGTAGCCATCTGCGTTGTTGGTTTGTTCGTCTGGGTACACCACATGTTCACCAGTGGCACACCCGGCTGGATGCGGATGTTCTTCACTATCTCCACTCTTATAGTTGCAGTTCCCACTGGCGTGAAAATTTTTGCTTGGGTTGCTACCCTCTGGGGTGGTAAAATCCGCTTCACAGGTGCGATGCTTTTCGCCATTGGTTTGTTGTCCATGTTTGTCATGGGCGGCTTAAGTGGTGTGACGATGGGAACAGCCCCCTTTGATGTTCATGTCCACGACACATATTATGTTGTCGGACATTTCCATTACGTTCTATTTGGTGGTTCCGTGTTTGGTATCTACGCAGGTATTTATCACTGGTTCCCCAAAATGACCGGACGAATGCTGAATGAAAGCTTGGCACGCATTCACTTTGCCCTTACCTTCATCGGTACTAATCTGACCTTTTTACCCATGCACGAGTTGGGCTTAAAAGGAATGCCGCGAAGAGTGGCAATGTATGACCCCCAATTTATCGACCTGAATCAAATTTGTACCTTTGGTTCATTTGTTTTGGCGATATCGGTAATTCCTTTCACCATCAACATGATCTACAGTTGGCTGAAAGGGCCTTTGGCTGGTGATAATCCTTGGCAAGGTTTGACCTTAGAATGGACAACTAGCTCACCACCTGCAATTGAAAACTGGGAAGTGTTGCCGGTTGTGACTCATGGCCCTTATGACTACGGTCATGATAATACTCTTGAAATACAGCCATCTGCAACACCGTCAGCTAATGCTTAGGTAGTAAAGTGAGGAATGCGATCGCTCTCAAGCTGACTACAATTTCTAGTAATTTGATTTGAGAACTTGAAACTTCAGCCTCAGAACTCGAAAGGCCGAGTTCAGAACTCGGAACTTCAGCCTCAGAACTCGAAAGGCCGAGTTCAGAACTCGGAACTTCAGCCTCAGAACTCGAAAGGCCGAGTTCAGAACTCGGAACTTCAGCCTCAGAACTCGAAAGGCCGAGTTCGGAACTCGGAACTTCAGCCTCAGAACTCGAAAGGCCGAGTTCGGAACTCGGAACTTCAGCCTCAGAACTCGAAAGGCCGAGTTCGGAACTCGGAACTTGGAATTTTGAGAATTCCTGAACAAGTGAAGAGTTGAGTTAAACAAGGATTTTGGATGAAGAATGAAATATTTTGCCGCTTCAGACTTCATTCTTCATTCAAGCTTCCACAACAGACACAGTGGATAATATTGTCAAAAAATCTATGACCATAGCTACAACCACAAGCGAAAATCACAATGCAGGACACGAAGAACATCCAGATTTAAGAGTTTGGGGATTGTTGACGTTCCTCGCTTCTGAATCCCTTATGTTTGGGGGATTTTTTGCCACTTATTTGTTTTTCCGGGGTACTACAGCAGTTTGGCCTCCAGAAGGAAGCGAAGTAGAACTACTCGTACCAACGATTAACACCATTATCCTGGTGTCTAGTAGTTTCGTCATTCACTTCGGTGATACGGCGATTAAAAAGAATAATGTCAAGGGAATGCAACTATGGTACGCAATTACCGCAATCATGGGGGCAATTTTCTTAGGTGGTCAGGTTTATGAGTATTCAACATTAGGATACGGACTGACTACCAACGTCTTCGCTAACTGCTTTTATATCATGACAGGGTTCCACGGTTTGCACGTTTTTGTGGGACTGTTATTGATATTACGTGCATTGTGGCGATCGCGTCTTCCCGGTGAATATTCTGCAACCAATCATACTTTCATCGAAATGACAGAAATTTACTGGCACTTCGTAGACATTATCTGGATTATTTTATTCACCTTGGTGTACGTTCTTACTTTGTTTTAAATTGGGCATGGGGCAGGGGGCATTGGGCATTGGGCATTAATTATTCTGTCTCACTCCCTCATCTTCCCCAATCCCCAGTCCCTAGTCCCCAATCCCCAGTGACCAATATGCAAGCTAATACAAACCAATTCTCATGGTTCCAGGTTCCAGAGGACATCAAAAATCTATTAATTTTAGCTGCACAAACCTGGGAGAACACATCAGAATCGGAAAAATATATTCAACAAGCTTTAGCCAAAACTGGTGAAAATACAGATGTATTGGTAGCAGCATATAGATTTTTCTATTATAAAAATAATTATTCTCTTGCATTACAAACAACAACTAAATTATTAGATAAAATTAAAGAAATAGAAAACTTGCCTGATGACTGGGAGCAACTTAAGCCGATATTAGTCAATCGCAAAGAAGACCCACAAATTCGATTGTACTTAAATGCTTATGCTGCTTCTGGATTAGTACTAGCAAAGTTAGGAGCAATTGAGCAAGCAAAAGAAATCAGCGCCAAAGTCAAAGAGATAGACGAAAAGCATGATTTTGGAGCCGGAATTCTTCTGGATATTTTGACACGTCCAGCAGAAGAAGATGATTAATTAGTCAATGCATATCTCGACAAGACGATGTGCGTTGTAGAGACGCGATTCATCGCGTCTGTAACGAGTGGGGAGACAAGGACACAAGGAGAATAACCCATGCCCCCTAATGCCCCATTCCCAATTCCCAATGCCCTTTTGGTGAACAATCATGAACAATTGGTTATCTACCACATCATATTCCTCATACTCCCTATTAGGAGTAGCTACTGATAGCAACTCTATCATTCCTCCTATCACCATACCTACTAAACTTCCTGGAGGTAATAATATTCCTAATGTCTCTCCGATCATCATCATCCAATCTTCTCAGCTATCAATTTAAAAGTTATGAAAGGTAAGGATTGGCTGCTAACGGGGGACGGTCATTATCAAGCCTGTAAAGCTGTAAGAGCATGGGATTTATTGAGAGAAAATTATCGCGTTTATCGGTTTTTAACTGAAATCGAAGATGTTCTCAATAGTGTGGACGATCAAACCAGTTGTCTGCCAGAAATCCGAATGCTCGTAAGGCGCTTAATAGTAAATTCCTACTGGGTGCGGAGTCAATATTTAGAGCCTTCGCCTAAAACGGGAACCTCTGTTTTACTCCTATACGATGAATTGGGTTTTCCGTTGACTGTGCAAACAGTAACATTTGCACCAGGAACTCGATCAACCATTCATAATCATGGGACGTGGGGAATCGTGGCGGTGTTAAAAGGTCAGGAAAAAAATACTTTTTGGCGACGCACCCATAGCGCTGAAAATCTGGGCAAGATTGAACAGACAGGAGAGATAACTCTATTTCCAGGGGATATTATTAGCTTCACTCCTGATGCAATTCACAGTGTAGAAGCAATGGGTGATGAACCAACTGTGACTTTTAATATCTACGGCGAAACTGATCCGAGTGAGAGATTTGAGTTTGACCCGGTTAAGTGTAGTGCTAAAAACTTTTAGCATCACGCGGTATGGGCGCACAATTGTGCGCCCTTAAAAAAGAATAGTATTTTACAGCGAGGTAGTTGAATGGCAAGAGTAATTTTCTATAGTAAACCAGGCTGTAAAGGTGGTACTAAGCAAAAAGTTTTGCTTACAGCTGCTGGTCATGAGGTGATACCATACAATCTGCTAACAGAACCTTGGACAGTTGAGCGGTTACGTTCATTTTTTGGCGATCGCCCCGTAGCCGAATGGTTTAATCCTTCCGCTCCAAAGGTAAAATCTGGTGAGGTAGTTCCTGAAAAAGTGGACGAACAAACCGCTTTGGCGCTGATGCTGAAAGAGCCGTTGTTGATTCGCCGTCCTTTATTAGAAGTAGGCGAACAGCGCGAGGTCGGATTTGATGTACAAAAGATTGATGCTTGGATTGGCTTACAAGCTGTGGATGAATCTTTACAAGAAATTAGCGACAATCTCATGAAGGAGAATTTGCAAGGCTGCTCTCACGGTCATGGTCATCATCATGAACATGGTCATGAACACCAAAAGCAAGGCAACTGTAAACATTAGTACAGCATATAGCGGTTCTCTGTTGAGTAGGTACTAAATCCCACCCCCCTTTTCGCAAGCACGGAGAGGGGGGACTGGAGTCGGTGAGAGACTTTGGGTTGGGGTTGTGACTTTGGGTCATTTGCGATCTTGGTGGTTAGCTAATTAATATTTCATGTATTATTAAGAGCGATCGCCCTCTCCCAACTCTTCAAAACTCTGGCATAATCAGACATGGTTGCACCTAAAAAGCTGATTTAAAGCTTTACGCCGAATGGATATTTTAATAGAATAATCTCATCAAAAGATTCGCAGAAACATAAATGGACTGGATTACACTACTGCGATCGCTACAGTCTGATTTTATTAAAAGGTTAACATCTGGTTCTCTGCTTCATTGTGAAACAGAAGGTCAATATAGTGAAGTAACTATAATCTCTGGAGAAAGATTAAAGGCGCTACGGGAATTTTGCTGGCAAATGGCTGAGAAATATAAGCGTGTTTTGCCAGTCCGTGATGTTTTTCTTAGCTATCTCAAAGGCAAGTTGGGTGAGGAAGTTGTCAAAGAACGTTTAGCTGATTTTATTACGGAAGTTGATTATGAAAAGCGATTTGGCGGCGATGGCAATATAGATTTTACCTTGACTTCTGACCCATCTATTGGTATTGAGGTTAAATCTCGTCACGGTAGTATTGATAGAGTTAGATGGTCAATTAGTTCTGAAGAGGTTGAAAAAAATGCAGTTGTAGTTTGCATTTTGATTCAAGAAGATGTGAGTGAAGCGCAATCTGAATATCACCTTTTCTTAGCTGGCTTTCTCCCAACCCGAATGATTAAGTTAAAGACTGGTAAAATTTCTTTTGGGATAGAGCAATTACTGTATGGTGGCGGTTTATGGTGTTATCTAGAACAGTTACAATATTCTATAAATTCTTCTAGGCAACAAACACCAATTTATAAATATCTTCCGAAGCAGAAAATTGCATCTAAGCCAACTATTAATCAGTTGAGTAACTCTTATTTTAAACCAGAATATAATGATGAACATTTAAATATACTTTATGTAAGATTAGGTGATGAATGTTTTGAGAAAGGAGAATATTTAAATGCGATCGCCAACTATAATCAAGCCTTACAAATAAAATCTGGTGATGTTGATTTATATTATAAACGAGGTTTAGCTCACTATCAAATAGGAGATTATGAAGCTGCGATCGCAGATTATTCTCAAGCAATTCAAATTAATCTTCATGATGCTAAATCTTACAATAAACGAGGTTTAGCTCTGTCTCAACTGGGGCGGTTAGAAGAAGCAATTAATGATTATACTCAGGCTATCAGAATTAATCCTAATGTTGCCGTAGCTTATAAAAACCGTGCTGAAGCTCGTTCTCACGTAGGAGATAACCAAGGAGCAATTGAAGATTACACACAGGCTATTAAAATTAACCCCCATTATGCTGATGCTTATAAAAACCGTGGAATTGCTCGTTATTTATTAGGCTCTCAACCGGGATTTCCCCAAGCAATTAAAATTAATCCTAAAGATGCTATAGCTTATAAAAAACGTGGTAATGCTCGTTCAGATTTAGGAGATTTTGAAGGAGCGATTGAAGATTATACTGAGGCAATACAAATTAATCCTAATTATGCAGATGCTTATTACAACCGTGGTAATGCTCGTTCAGATTTAGGAGATTTTGAAAGAGCAATTGAAGATTATACTCAGGCAATCCAGATTAATACAAATTATGCAGATGCTTATTACAACCGTGGCAATATCCGTTTAGAAATAGCAGATAAACAGGGAGCAATTGAAGATTTTCAAAAAGCGGCAGACATCTATCGTCAAGAAGGTAAGTTAGAAGCACTCAAAGATACACGAGAAATAATATTAGATTTAGAAATAGAAGAATCATTAGATATTTTAAACTTCTAGAAAATCGATGATTTCGGATAAATAGCGACTTTTAGTTTAATAAATATCATAGTCGCATAATTTAGTTATAAATCCCACACTACTACACTTAGCCGTTATCCCCTCCTCGCTTGCGGGGAGGGGAGACGAAGCGTAGCTTTTACGGGGTGGGGTTCTTCAGGTTTAAGAAGTAGTCAGGCGGACATGAGATAAAAGGAGATTTGAAAAGTATTGGGCGAATAAAATTCGCTACTGCAAAATTGCTCCAGTTTCTTTCAAATAAACCCGCGTAAATGGTTCATCTTCACCCAAAGTATAATCTTCAATCAATCCTTTGCGACGGATAGAAATGTCGTTGCCTTTTCTAATCACCACAGTGGAACCATCAAACACATCCCGTACCAACATCATCTCAGTTTCGGTGGGATTATCCAAAACTACCATATTACTACTGCGGTAAAACATCCCTTCTTCATTTAAGATATCTTCCGCATACTCGGTAATCAGCAAATCAAGTTTTGGATGACGCAGCAAAGTTTGGACATTGCTGTTGTAATTTTTGCTTAATACTTTTTTGGAGCGATTCACAAAAACTGCATCACGACAAACAGCGCCTATTGTCCAGTTGGGGTTTTGTAAAAGGATATGGTCAATTGTTGCTTGCAGTTCTTCAACTGAGATTTTATTAAAGGTAATAATTGGTATCCTGGCATCTGTACCCGACTCAAAAAAGGTTTCTAAGATATAAGAAGGCACATCAACACTTTCACCAACAGAAGGTTTAAGATGCATTAAAACACCTGGTGCAGCGTTAATTTCTAAGATGGCAAACTTACTGGATTTCCAAGATTCTGAGAGACTTTTCGTAATGACATCAATACCAAGGCAAGTCAACTGGAAGTGTTGGGCAATATCTTGCGCCAAAATAATATTGTCATCATGAACTGTCTGGGTTGCATCAATGCTCATACCTCCGGCTGAAAGATTAGCGACTTTACGCAGGTAAACAGTGCGTCCCTTCTCAATCACGCTGTCCAATGATAAGCGCTGTTCTTCTAAATAGAGTTCCATCGCTTCATCTATTTGAATTTTACTCATCGGCGAGGTAGGCGTGTCTTGGCGTGCAGGTTTCCGGTTCTCTTGGCGGATTAATTCTGCAAGCGTTAAATAGCCATCACCAACAACTGATGCTGGACGGCGTTCTGTGGCGGCGACAAATCTGCCATTGACACACAACAAGCGAAAATCTGATCCAGAAATACTTTTCTCAACAATTATCCGAGTTAGCTGATCTTCGGGAATCGCTGCTAATGCCCTATTATAAGCAGCTTCCAATTCTTTTGAGTCCTGCACATCAGCCGTAACGCCAATTCCTTTGTGACCTACCACTGGCTTAACTGCCACTGGGTAGCCAATTTGTCTTGCTGCTGCTAAGGCTTCCTTTTCAGTAAAAACGATATCGCCTTCAGGGACTGGGAAACCCAAAGTTTTTAAAAATGCCTTACAGTCGTCTTTACGGGTGGTAAACTCCGAATCTAGATGGCTATCACAGTTAAATGTTGTTGCGACCCCTCGCACATGTTTTTTTCCTAAGCCGTATTGCATTAATCCTTCTTCCCACAAATAAAAGGCGGGAATACCTTTTTCGTAAGCTGTTCGCAATAAGGCGTAAACTGTGGGGCCACCATAGACAGAGGCGCGGAATTTATTTTGCAGCCTCACCAATTGTTCATCAAAGGTAAAGTCTTCGTCTTGGGTAATAGCTTCAAACCAATCCCAAACAAAATAAGCTACCTCTCTACTTGTGCGTTCATGTAGTGATTGAACGCTAATCCGCACAAAATCTGGATATGGCTTGACACTCCAACGGTTAAGGTGCAAATCCATGTCCAGTTTTCCGACTTCAGACACAACTTGGGCAAATAGATCAGCATAAGATTCGTAGCTTTTGCTGCCCAGGTGAGGATAGCGATCGCTAATCTTTGCAATATAATCTTCAATGGGCAAAGGCTCTCTAGAGTCAATTAGAGCAAAATCAAATACTAGCGCTCCTGTATCTAAATAAGGGTTGGGCCCAACAAAATGCTTGAAGTTGAAAATATCGAATACATCCGTTCTTCTAGCATTAATGCGGACTAAATCACTGCTTTTTTGTAGAACCATTGATTACGAACCTTTGGCTAAACACCCTGAAATTTAAATGCTGAGTTCTGGTTACTCAGACTTATTGATTGTAAATTAACTCACATTATCTTTTGAGAGTGATGGCAAAGCCATTGAATCTAATCAGAACTTAGATTAAACCTATTAGTAAGCATTTTCAACTATCTCAAGGCATAATTAAACCCCCCTACCTTAGCAAAGAAAAAACTACAGTTAATTCATCCTCATGAATGGTCAAATATATAACCTTTGAAAGGTGCAACACTCAGCCAATAAATTGTATAAATAAATATGCGGTATTCAAAAGACAGTCATAAAGACAGCAAAGTTATGAATAGCACACAAGCTGCTCTAAGAGACGAAATTCGCGAACTTGCTGAGGAAGCTTTTCACCAAAAGCTGATCTCTGGGCATGGTGATGGCCCGGATATAAACGAGTATCAAATTGTCTACCAAGGCAAACCCAGGCATCTCCCCCTCGAACAAGCACGTTTTTTCTTAACTAACTTGCTTTATAGAAGTCGCATTCATTAGGACTTACCATCAGATATCTAATTGCATCCAGCGAGAGTTAATACCAATTTTTTAATAATTGCACGATAAATTTCCAATCGGCAATTAGCAATGTCTCTAAAAAATCACTCTAGAGGCAGTTGTTGCTGTGGGTTTTATTAAGTCAACGAATGTTAATGAGGATAGCTATTTTCTATGTAATTTTTGGCAAGAATCTTTTAGTCTGCTGCGATGTCTAACGACAAGCGGCTTTTCTACGAGACGCTACGCGAATATCAATACTATCTTCTATTAGGTGATCTACCAAAGGGATGATTTGATAGTTGGAATTGTCATGGTTTAGTAAAATTTATTAACTCAAATCAGGGGACATCGATCATGGTACAAACTAATTCAAAAGGGCAACTGGTAATTATTGGGGGAGCCGAAGACAAGGAAGGAGATTGCCAAATTCTGCGGGACTTTGTGCGACGCGCTGGGGGTACAAAAGCGTATATTGTAATAATGACGGCGGCGACAGAATTACCTAGAGAAGTGGGAGAAAATTATATTAGAGTATTTGAGCGCCTGGGAGCCGAAAATGCTCGGATTATTGATACAGAAACCCGCGAAGATGGATCTTCTTCTACTGCATTGGAAGCAATTCATAAAGCAACTGGGATATTTTTTACTGGGGGAGATCAAGCTCGCATCACCAGTATTCTCAAGGACACCGAAATAGATACGGCGATTCATCAACGGTTCTCTGAAGGTGTAGTTATCGGAGGCACAAGCGCCGGAGCTGCCGTGATGCCAGACGTAATGATTGTAGAAGGCGACTCAGAAACACATCCTCGGATTGAAACTGTTGAAATGGGCCCGGGTCTTGGTTTTCTACCAGGAGTGGTAATTGACCAACATTTTTCCCAGCGCGGACGTTTGGGACGCTTAATTTCAGCTTTGATACTACAGCCTGCTGTTTTGGGATTCGGTATTGACGAGAATACCGCTATGGTCGTGACAGATAACCAAGTTGAAGTTATTGGTGAAGGTGCGGTTACGATTGTTGATGAATCAGAGGCTACGTACAACAATATGGACGAAATCTTGAAAGATGAGTCTTTGGCGATTTGCGGAGCAAAGCTTCATATTTTGCCACATGGTTTCAAATTTGACTTGAAAACCCGTCAGCCTATCCTAAATAATGGCTCTGTGGCAAATGTTTCTGTAGGTGTTGGTTAAATCAACACCTAACTTTTAGCAGGTGCATTTAAGTTAAGCCAATAATTAATAATTGTAGATTATTGACATTTATTTCTTGAATATCCTCCCAATTACTCTTAGAAATAGCGGACATAGCCCCGCATTTTCAGGAGGAAGGGGGGATTTATTAATAAGCGATCGCAGTCTTAATTACAAGATAAACTACTAATTGGCGTTACTCACAATTAGTGCTTTTGTCAATATATAAGTTTTATTCATAAGCTTCACAACTGGTTCGCTAAATCTAAAATCTCTTTATCTCAACAAATCGTGCTGTGGTAAGGCAGCCTGTCAAAGTCTATTGCTGATGATTTCCCAAGTCTGGAATACAAAAATTCCAATAAACAAGTCACGCTGTGCTAAACCAACCTGATGAAAGATACCTTGTGGTTTTGGGAACACTAGATATAGCACCAGACTGAACAAGAAAGGGCTGATGTCTAAAGGGGAATGAAATAACAGATCGAAAAATACAGTTCCCGTGCAATTACCCATAACACACTTAAAATCAGTGAAGCGTAATACAATTACCCATGAATTTGACTCTGGTTCACAAGCAGAAATACTACCTATACAGGAAAGTGATGACATATCGGAAGCATCCAAGCTACTAAGGCAAGGAATTCAACAGCAGCAAGCTGGTGAATTAATAGCGGCTTTGAAGTCCTTACAACAATCCTTGGGGCTGTTTCAATCGGTTGGGGATTTGCAAAAACAAGCACAGGCACTTTCTTTTTTAGGATTGGTAACTTACACAGCTGGAGACTACAAAGGTGCTATCTCTTACTCCGAACAGTGTTTGTCTTTGGTCAATAACTCCTCAGATTTTGTAATGCAAATGCAAGCACTTTCCCATTTAGGGAATGCATACCGTCATCTAAATGACCATAACAAGGCTATTGAATTTTTGGAAAAGTGTTTAAAAATAACACAACAGCTGCAAGACAAACGTAGTCAAGTAGCAGCACTGAATAATTTAGGATTGGTATATAAAGCTTCGGGTAACTTTATACAGGCAATTGAGTATCAGCAGCAAAGTCTAGAGATTGTCCGGGAACTCAAAGATAACTGGGGCGAGGAACAGGTACTCAAGAATTTGGGTAATGCTTGGTATGCTTTGGACAATTACTCAAAAGCGATCGCCTATTATGAGCAGTGTGTAATACTAGCACGTTCCTTGAAACATGTTCGCAGTGCTTCTCAGGTGCTAAAGAATTTAGGGAATGCTTGTTATGCCTTAGGTGATTATGCTAAAGCCATTAAGTATTATGAAGAACGGTTGCAATTAGCTAGAGAAATTCAAGACAAGCGTAGCGAGGAACAGTCTTTAGGTAACTTAGGAGTTGCTTGTGAAGCTTTGGGTGACTATAACAAAGCGATTAAGTATTATGAAGAACGTTTGCTGTTAGCTAGAAGCATCAAAGATCGGCGCAGTGAAGAAGAAGCTCTTGATCGTCTGAAAGCTGCTTGCTACGCCTTGGGTGATTATGCCAAAGCTATGCAATACCAGCAAGGAACATCTTCAAATAATTTGTAATACTCGCCTCCGGCGAGAAGCAGGCTACGTAATTCGTAATTACAAAAAGTCCGAAAAATCGTTAAAAAGCAAGAGAGGGAAAGGAATAATTAAAAGTTAATAATATGAAATTACTCACATCGGTCAATTTCTCCCATTGTCTTTTGTTGCTGGAGATACCCGAGAACTTCTAATGTATCTACTTGGGGAAATTCTGTGTAAAAATTACTTACACTCCAAAAGGGTTCTGGTGTTTGCAAGACAATGGTGCGATCGCCCCACTGTTCTAACCAGGGTAGCAATGTTTGTGGTGCTACTGGAGTACATAGCCAAACTGCTGCTGGAGAAAGCGTTTTGAGAGCAGTTGCCGCTACCGCTATTGTCATACCTGTAGCAATGCCATCATCAACTAAGATCAGCGTAGCATCCTCTGCATTCACCTGCGGACAAGCAGGAATTAATAGAGTCTCAAGAGACTTAGCAAGGTTTATCGCTTTATTTAAAGCTACTTCCCGCCACCGCGCATCATGTTTAAGGCGAGATAGCTTTTGATCAGTCCAAAGAACATTTCCAAAAGTAGTCACTGCACCAATTGCTAACTCTGGGTTTTCTGGATGGCTAATCTTTTTCGCCACAACAATTGTCAACGGACAATCCAAAAGACGTGCTATTGGTGCTGCTACTGGTACACCCCCTCTTGGCAAAGCATAAACAATTGGTACAGGCTTTACCCCAGAATCAATAGTTTGCTGAGTCAAAACATCATGAACAACTCGCGCCAATTCCTCACCCGCATGGGTGCGATCGGCGAAAAGCGGGGTATATGACATAGTTTCCCCCAGCATCTTAGGACGGCACTGCTTTTATGATGACTGAATTTTGTCTCAAATTAACTGATACAATAAGATTTGTATAAATAACTAAGTACTCAGCAAAAGTCTATTGATTCTGATAAATCTCCAACTAGAGCAGTATTTAACTCAGATAAAACAGATGGTGCTGATGCCAAAATCCTAATTTTCATGAGCAGCGAAACTCAACTCAGCCTCTTCGACGACTCAACCCTTAACCAACGAGAACTGATTCCTACAGACGCTAAAATTGCGATCGCTTCGGGAACTTATTCTGACATGACGGAGTTGGTACAACATTGCAATAGCTGCCATCGTTGTGCATTGGGAGACACTCGGACTCATGCTGTCGTCGGACGCGGTAATCTCAAAGCACCAATTATGGTTATAGGAGAAGCGCCTGGTCAAAATGAAGACGAAACTGGTTTACCATTTGTAGGCAGATCGGGGCAGTTGCTAGAGAAAATTCTGGCATCCGTGAATCTGACTACTGAGGATGATGTATACATTGCCAATATTAACAAATGTCGCCCACCAGATAATAGAGTTCCTACACCTGTAGAAGTGGCGGCTTGTTTACCCTACTTACTAGAACAAATTCGTTTAGTTGACCCCAAAATAATCCTGTTAACAGGTGCAACTGCTGTCAAAGCCATCACAGGCGATAAGCGAGGGATTACGAAAATTCGCGGACAGTGGTTAGAGTGGGAAGGACGTTTATGTATGCCAATTTTTCATCCTTCCTACTTGCTACGTAACCCTTCTAAAGAAAGAGGTGCGCCGAAGTGGTTGATGTGGCAGGATATCCAGGCAGTGCGTGCCAAGTTAGACGAAATCCAAAATAATAGCTAATTTGGTAAATTATTTTCACTCCAATTAAGCAATATTTCTCTCTTGATTGCTTTTAACAGCCAACAACGGAAGGATTTCCATCTTCAATTATTCTTGAAATTTCACTCCTAAGTCAACATTTAGAACTGCTTCAATCTTACGGATGATTCCTTCTGTTGCAGGCGCTCTTAAGTTTTCAGCCTCTAATTGATACCAATAGGCGCGACTAATGCCAGCCTCTCGGCAAATTTGTGAGAGAGACCGTTCATCTCTCTCCCTTGCCTGTTTTATCCGCTTTCCAATATCTGGGAAGTCCTGCACCACTTCCACTACTCGCTTAACTTGCACTACTGTCATGGACTTAACTTCAAATTATGATTTTAGTGTAAGTTGCCTCAAGATAATTGACCACTGTCTACATACAGTAGACGATAATAATTGTAAATTTAGGATTGCGACAAAATATGATAAAAACCTGTAAGGTAATCTTCAGAGTTTTGATCTAGTTCGATCCCAGCAATTACTCTAACTAGCTTGCTAATAGTTTCGAGAATTTCAACCCATTAATAAGGTTTTATAATGTTTTGCCATGTCTAAATTCTTGTCGAACAAACCTCTGCACGATGTTAACTCTGTTGAAACTGCCTCGTCCAAGGAACTTCAACAACAGCTGAAGCTATTTTCAGAGAAGACAGGTTTTATGTCGTCAGATGTGTTCGACTTAAGAAGTATTCGCCTATTGGTATCTCGGCTTCATGATATTTTCCGTGACAATGATAGCCAGAGCAACATCATCAGCCGCTTTGACGAAATCACGAAACTGGTCTTCGCCAAAATTGTATCTGATAAAACTTACAACAGTGGAGCATCTACACCCTTTTCCCCCTCTGATCTTCCTCTAAATCCCTGCGTCGTCCGAAAATACTATCAGCATCTTTCACACCAGCACAGCAACCTTATTCCAAAACGGTTTAGTGAGCTTCATTGCTCTGATAGTGCAATCATGAAATGTGTCTTAGCCCTTCAATCGTTCAATTTCACATCTACACAATTTGATGTGAAAGGATTAGCTTACGAAGAAATTGTTCGTAATACTTTTGACAAAAGCGATCATCAACAATTTTTCACCCCGCCTCATATTGTTGATTTTATTGTTTCCGCTTGTCAGCCTTATCTTAAAGGTGATATCTGTGATCCAGCATCTGGGACAGGTGGATTTCTCTCTAGCATTGCAAGGCATCAAATAAATTATTCATCCCTTACAAGTATTGAGATTGACGAGCGGCTCTCTTGGGTTTCGGGAATTAATATGCTTCTTCACGGAGCAAAAAACATTCGTACAGTGTTTCTTCCTGCTGGGGGGACTCTAGGTAATCAAGCCAATCAGTTCTTTTCATGCTTCGATGCGATAATCACTAACCCACCATTTGGCAGCGATTTTACCGAGTCTGATGTTTTAGAAACATTTGAATTAGGAATAGGCAAATCATCTCGTCGGCGTGGAATTCTCTTTATTGAACGTTGCCATGCTCTTTTACGTAAAAACGGTATACTTGCTATAATTCTTGACGAAGGTGTTTTAAATTTGTCTCACGCAACTGATGTAAGACAGTTTATTATCAAAAACTTTGATCTAAAAGCTGTTATCAGTCTGCCTGAAACTGCATTCATGCCGTATGCTACCGTGAATGCCTCCATTTTGATAATGTCTAAAAAAATATTTGCTGAGAATAGCAAACTTTCAGTATTTTTTGCTAAAGCAGATAAAGTTGGACGTAAAACAAGCGGGGATGAAGACATTCGTTACGACGAGGATGGAAAAAGTTATCTTAATAGCGATCTTCCGTCTATATTAAATGCCTGGCACAAATACCTTAAAGAAGGTCGAGTTGATGAATCAGAAAACATCTATGTTGCTGATGTCTACTCTAACTTTGACAAAAAGACAAATGGGCATCGAATAGATTTCCAGTATCATCACCCATCTAGAAAAAAAAGCCAACAATTAATTGCTACTTCTATTTATCCATTAAAACGTTTAGCCGATATTTGTACAGAAAGGAATGTCTCTATCTCTCCATGCAAAGAACTCTCTGGCGCAATTATTCGATATACAGGGTTGGCAAATATTGAATCAAATACTGGACAATTTGAACAAGTTCCAACTCCATCTGACTCATTAAAAAGCTCAGTCAAGATGTACCAACCTGGTGATATTATTTTTGCAAAAATGCGTCCTAACCTGCGAAAAGTTGCATTAATGAGCTTTGCAGAACCAGGTTTTGTATCGTCGGAATGTTCAGTTTTTGCTGCCAATAAAGCATCTGATGGTACATATCTAATTGACCCTCTTATACTAAGCGTTTTACTTAGATCAGACTTTGTTTATGGGCAAATTATGCATTTGGTAGCAGGTATTGGCCGTCCAAGAATTAACTCAAAAGAATTGTTGCAAGTAATGATTCCGCTTCCACCTAAAGATGTTCAAGAGGAAATTCGCCGTCAGTATTTGAGTCAGCACCAAAAAGTAGAGAATCTCAAATCGGATATTGGAAGCTTTTTAGACCGCTCTCAATTAATGCTCACATCGTTAGTAAAAGAACTGGTTTGTTCTTTTATTGGAAGCCCAAAGATAACATCTTTTATGCCTATTGAGAATAAAGAAATGGCACTCACTGCTGAAAGCCTGAGAACCTTTCTAAGGGGGGAGTCCAACCCTTTAGATACATTGTCTTGGTTAACCGACTTATTCCTGCCAGAAGTTCTTAAAAGGCTGAATGAAACTGATGTTAGGCGTAGGCTTGGTATATATGCTGGCGAGAAAATTCCAGAAAATGAAAGAAACCTTACTGATGTACGCAATCGCGTGAGTCTAATCATCGAATATGAAGTAGCCCGTTTAGCAACTCGCATTCTTGAAGATCACCAGATTGAAGATATTTTCTGGAGTTATGTTGTCGCTAACCGTTTCCCTGATTTAGAAGTTCGTACATCTTCAGGCTCTCGCGGTCTTCGGGTTGAGGTTAAATGCCTTCAAACCATTGCTGAAGAAAAATCTGCTAACTTTGATACTTTAAGAAAAGACATTCATTCTCTAACCGACTTTGTGATTGTTTTTGCTTGGGACTGGAGGTATGACCCTGAAGATGTCACCTGGGATCGAGCGCCCTTCATTCATCATGCGTATGCTTTTCATGCATCTTCACTTGCTTTACTGCGCGACTGGTACTGGCTCAATTGTCCTCCTAATGATTTAGGTAATGGATTGCAAGGCTTTGACCTTAGATATGCTGTCAACTGCAAAGATGGCACATATAACGAGGAAGAGGGCAATTATGGTAAGCTTCTACGGATATGGCAAGAAGGCTTTAAATATGAACCACCTGAGTCGGATCTAGTTCACCGCACTATTGCAGACTATCTTGCCTTTAAAAATGGAGTGATCAAAGCAGGTTTAGATACTTTGGCTCATTTATTTCTACCTCAGCTTTCTGAATTTAATAAGGTTGTTGCTGTCCTCCACGAGAATGAGCGAGTTGGTTGGCAATCAGGTGAGGTTTGCTTCTTATTAAGCTCTGCTGTTTCAACAAAGAAAAAACAAAATTTAGTTCTTAGCCAGCTAACAGTCAGCAAAGTTTACTTATTTACAGATAAATATGCTTGGAGAGAATTTGAGTATAAAAAAGGAAAATTGACATTGAAGCGAACGGGAAAAAAACCAAAGCGGCTTATTTAAGCGAATCTAACTCCGTAGGATCTGACTCAGTAGAATCAAGTTCAGCTGATTCAGGTTCAGCTGGGTCAAGCCGGAAATTAACAACTGATTGACAGAATTGAAATACCCACTCGTTGAACTCCAAGCCTGAACAATGATTCATGAAGAGGGTTATCTGTTCTACAGGTAATATAGTAACTAACGTTTTCTCAAAGTTGTATAACTCGCATTTGCTTAAATCGCTGTCTGTTGGCAGGACATGAAAGAAGTACCCGCCTCGATTAGTGTGTCCCTCTGTACTACGAATGCAGATACTAGCTCCCTTTTGTCGCTCCCTCAAAATGTTTGAAACTTGGTCTACAGAAACTGGAGTATCCGTATCCATGCTGACTAAAGGAGGAAAGGGAATATCTTCAAACTTCTTCTTTGGCATCTAAATTATTTGTCTAATTAGGTCTGTCTAAATAAGTGGATATTCTCTTAGAAGAAATAACCTGAAAATTTTGCGCTCTGCTAGGATTTAAATTACTTAGCAGTCTTTTTGATACCTTGCCATCTCTCTCGCAATCGCTTCAAGTTGGGAGCATGACCACCATAACGCCAACTAACATAAGCTTGGCTAATCTCATCTATTACCTCAGCAGTTGCTGGGGCATGATGCTGATATGATCCTTTGGCATACTCTAAAGGTGTTTGTGCTGGATGTTTAGCTAAACCTTTTTGGGTTGTCCATTGCAGCATTTGTTGATAAAGGCTCTCCATTGCTGGCAATTTCTTTAACCATCGACGATTGCGCCACTCTCGCCATTGTCCCCAACCCAGCCAACCGAAGAAAGCTGCTGTAGTTGCCAAGATTAAGCCAGTCAATACGCCAAACCAACCTTGAGAGAATAAAGCTAAAAACCAAGCGATCGCTCCAATCACCCACTTAAATATTGTCTCAAATACATTATTCAACAAACCTGTTACTGGAGAAGGCAGCCATCCAGCAACCCAATGCCACAACTGACGCAACACACTAAAAGTCTGAGTATCTTCCACTGATGGAGGTATCAGGGGATGATTGGGAATCGGGTCAAAGGCAAACCAGCCATATTTAGGAAAATATACTTCCGTCATCGCATAAGCATCAGTATTACGGACAACATATAGCCCTGTAAATGGATTAAATTCTCCTGCACTAAACCCTGCTACCAACCGGGCTGGGATGCCAATGGAACGCAACATTACCGTCAGAACTGTTGAGAAGTGGTCTGGATAACCACCTTTATATTTGAATAAAAAAGCTTCTACTAAGTCATCTTTTTCTCCCAAATAAGGCAAATCTAAGGGATTTTGGGGAAGAGAGTAGCGTTGCTTTAAATATTGAGCTAAGTAGAGAGCTTTTTCATAGACTGAATCTAGACTTTTAGAAGACTTTGCAACTCGTTCTTGATTATAGTTAGCAAGAATTTCTTCGGTACGTTGCCGGACAATTTCTGCAATTTCGGGAGGAATTTGCAGATAATGCTGTTTAATATCTTGTGGATATTTAGTAGAAGCTTCACCCAATTTAGTACGATCGCGATATGGTACTTCAGACACTACTGTGTAAGTGAGTCCTTCTGATAATTCCACAGGCGATCGCAATCCGTCTTCCTTATCAACCGCGATCATTGGTGTAGGAAAGTAAATCTCTTTGGGATAAGCCATCGCCGGAATTAGATTAGGCAAATCCGCCACCACTGTATAAGTTTGTACTATCTCTTGGGTTTTACCAGCGATCAAAGGTCGATTTAGGAAGATTTGGTAAGACCAAGGCGATCGCTTGATGGTTGTAACATCTTCATTACGGGAAACTTCCCATCCCTTACCCGTATAACGGTCAAATCCTAGAACTCGCCAAAAACCCTCAGCTTGCGATCGCACCCGCATCACAATTTTAGGTTTCATCTCGCCCCGCAGGTTTTGGTTAATTTGGCTATTAAAACCGTAATAAAAGTTATTATCTACTTTACCTGGTTGACCAGTTTGATTTTGTCCCGTACCACTGCCTTGATTATCACCTTTACCTTGGCGGACATAACCGGGATTAATGATACTACGTCCGGTGAAATTACCTTTTATTGGAATCGCAGAACTTACAGGAAAGTTCCGTAACTGATAGCCAGGAAATCTGGGTAAAACAGCAAAAATTGCCAGTCCTAGACCGACAATTAGGAAGAAATTCAGAATTAAAAATTTAAAATTAAGAGTTGAGGAATTCTTCTGATTGAATTTTCCCTTTTCAGTTTTTAATGGCTGTAAACCTAAACGGGAGCGATAATCTAATACTAAAGTTGGGAGAGCGATCGCTAAAAATAACAGCAGCACAGGTGCAAATGCTAAAGTCTGACTTAACGTTGCCGCCACACCCAATAAAATTAATCCTATAACAATCGAATAGCCCAAATTTTTCCGGCGGGGTGTATCAAAGCTATGTAACACCTGGAGTTGAATTAATAACTCAGCCAAACCCAACCGTGTATCATTCAACTCTCCCACTAATCGCCCAAAGAAAGCACCCAGTGCTACTAACATTCCGATGGCGATACAAAACTTAACTGCAACATTGCGATCGCGGCGGCGATAGTAACTCCAAATCGCACCCAGTACACTCAGGGGTAATGCCCAAAAACTGAATGAAGTTTCAGCAGCGATATCCGTCGCCACAATTCCCAAAACAACCAACGCTAGCACCAGCACCCGCAAGGAAATTGAATCTTCCACTTCTATTAAAGGCGATCGCTGCGGATTTTGCCGCCAGAAATTACCTACAGGGACACGCCAAAACCGATTCATCCAGGATAAGTTAAGCATTTCGAGTCTAAGTATAAATGCCACGGAAACAATGCTTAGGACGAAACTGTTCGTCCTAATTTAAAGTATTCCCGTTAGAAGAAGCTTTACTATCCTGCTTTGATGCATCTATACAGGTTTAGCGCCTATTTTATAAATTAAATTCCTCACAGGAGTTTTAAATGTTAAAAAATTTGATTACATGAATGAGATACAATCATAGCCCCCTCTCGAAGAGCGGGGAGGGGGTTGGGGGTGGGGTTCTTCGGCTTTAACTAAGTAATCAAACGAACATAATATGACGTTACCGCGAACTGTAACGCCAAGCGCGAACATAATTTTGTATAAAAAAACAATCCAACCGAATAAATTCTTGTGAAAAATTGGTGGCTTGGTAAAATACAGGCGAGCTAAAATCAGCACAACATAAGAAACTAACTCGTTCCCCAGGCTTTGCGAGTAAACAGTAGACTGACAATTACCTACAGAAAATCAATTATGGTGAGTTTACACCCACTGCTAACCTGTAACCGCAGTTTAAGTATAAGTAAGCACCCTGTTGCTAGTAGTATCTAGAGACAGAAAAAGCCCCAAGGCAACAGTTAGGCAATAGTTACCTTAAGATATTTGGCATTGCGTACTAGCGGTGGCAATTAAGGTTACACAGTGAGATTAATCACAAACAAAAGCGACTGTTCGTCTACTTCTGGAAACTCAACTTCCAGAGTATAAGTTGGGTTAAGTTGCTCGCAGCCTAACTCTACACTTAAGTATCCCGGAGTTGAAGATGTTGCCATTGCTAAAGTTCCACTTTTGCGAAGTGTCAAAGTTCCTTTAATAGGTAACTCAGCTTCAACAAGTAACTTCGTAATACCTACAGACTGATACTCTACTTTGATATTCAAATTACCGACAGTCGTTAGCCATTGTCTTTCCACCACTGGACTAGCTGCTGAAAGTGGTAGAGTCAGATTTTCCAGCAGTTGTTTAGCTGCCAGCAACGACAAAGCCATTTGTTGACGCGGTTGTAAATCTGAATAATCGCTCTGAATATTGGGCATATCCAAAGTACTTACAGATCGATAGGTGCTTCTTAGCACCAATCCCGCGATATCGTTTAATGCTTGAGACTCGTTGGGAAAAAAGTTCTCCACCACTTGAACTAATTTTGCTCCCAGAGGTACTGAAGATGTCACCATTGATTGACATTTTTCCAGCAATTGCTGAAAAACTTTCTCCGGTAAAGGACGCGGCAGGTTCAACTTTGACTGTTGTACCATCCACCCCCAGCTAGGAACGAGCGTCATTGAAGGCTCATCAACACAATCGGGATAGTCGATTAATTGTGTTTCCCAAGGAAATAAAGGTGGGTGGTCTTGGGCTTGGATTTGTAAGCGATGCTTAAGGACAGCTTGGAAACGATCTTGCACAGTAGGAATTTCTCCCAATTGAAAGGTCTGGGGCGTTCCTCCCAATTTTGGCTCACTGCTTTTTGAAGCAGTGGCTTCATTGTGGAGGTTTTTTACCCCGTCATTTTCCTGACATTCTACAGATTGGTCGGTATTTTTGACATTATCTGTCAATAACCAACCGAGACACTGAGATTGTAAGGATTCTGAGTCACTATTCATGAGTAGATGCACCTGATCCGGACACTAATGAGTTACGAATTTCCCAAGCTTGCTCAAGAATCTTAAACCATCGTTTTTGAAGTTGTGCCATTGACAGCCCTAAAGTTTTTGCGATTTTTTCATCGGCTTGTCCTTGTTGCTTCAACTCTAGTAAAGATCGTTGCTTATTGTCCAGTTGTGCTGTGTATACTTGCCATTGCTGGGGAGTTAAGCCCAAATTGGTGTGTAAAGAAGCTTCCAGCCACTCGTGAACTAATTCCCAACGATGTAACAAGGCAAACCGAATCAAATGGTACTTGAAGCGCTGTTGTAAGTAATCTCTCTGACGAGGGGTTAAACCTAAAATTGACTCAATTTCCTGTGCTGAGAGATCCTGGAGGCGGAGGGAAAAGTAATTAGCACAGTCAGATTGTTGCCGTTCTTCGAGATAATTCATTAATTCTGTAACTACAACGGAACGCAAAGTATCTTCTTCAAGTTCGGGTTCGGCTTGCGTTGCCATTGTGGAGCGTAATTGATGCACTGCTGGTTCTTCCCAACAACCATCGCCTTCATTATTGCTGCCTTCTGCGGCTTGTTCTATATCTACGCTAGTTTCTGGGGGCTGTTGTTGAGAAAAAGTTTGCGCCCGCAAGATAATTAGCTGCTGCTGACGGCCTGGTAAAGGAATGCGTCGTTTGCCGTAGCGTTCGGTAAATGCCATGTACTCGGACAATTCTAAAAGCGTCTGAGGGCGATAAGTAGCACCAAGTTGATTTTCTCGCCGGAAAGCGTTTAATGCCTCCAGATAAAAACTCTGTAAGAAATCTTCGATTATAGTTAGTCGCCCTTGATAACTTAATTGCTTCTGAGGCGGATTAATGTATCGATAAATAATTGCACTCAGAGTACTGTGTAATTCTACCCTACCCCGATTTGAACCCAACTGATAGTACCTGAGACACTGTTGTAGCCGATGGCGAGCTAGGGTCATCGCCGAGCTTTCTACAGATCCAGAAGCTTGGATACGTTTGCTTTCCTGGCAAATTCGATAGACTTCGGTGGTAATACGTCTTGCTACATCGTGGCAATTCTGTTCCGAAGCTTTGGTTGATTGTTGAAACTCCCTGGACAGGAGTTGAAAGATCACCTCCACGCCTTTAGAATTTTCTCCCAGAATATTTGCAAATGGAATAGTTGCGGTTGCGGCTGAATTCATAGTCTCGGTTTTCAAAAGACCCTAAGTATTTAAATACAACCTGTACGACTGTGGGTGTTGGCTTTTTCGGTTTTACGTATAAGCTAAACGCAGACCAATCCTATATTGAGAATGTGGCTGATTTTATTATTCCCAACTTGGATGGGATTGTTCACATTTTGATAGATGTTATTGCCATTACCCAAGAGCCGTATACAAGTCATTATGGATTTAGAAGCACAAATTCAATTGCTGATTGACAATGCACCCCGCGATGGTATGACACCAAATTTGATTGCAGCAATTGCTCCTGCCCTTAGAACGATCGCTCAAAAATTACGTCACTCCCAGTACTATATTCTCCAAAATTCAGAATCAAGCTGGGTTTTAACTACATTGAGCAATCTTACTAATCCAGGATTGGAAAAGCGCGTTGTTTACGCTTTCCCTACCATACAGGATGTCTCTCTAATTTCCCCTGCTGGGCTTGACCCTCAAATGCTAGCTAAAATTATCCCTGTCACCCATATTTTGTTCCAATTGGTGGCATTGGAACCCGTAGATAGTATCGTTTTTTTGGAGACGCCGGGTAAGACCACCCATACCGTTGAAATTCGACGAACTGAACTAGAAAAACTCATGCAGAAACACTTACGACAGCAGCGATCGCCTAAACAGATACCCCCTGATATTGCATAGAAAAAACTTGGATGTGGGATTTTTTAGATACAATCCCACATCCAAAATTTTAAATCTCAAATTTGTTTGAAAAAGTTTTTGATGAAAAATAAATTAATGCCACTTACTAAACTTCTAGTTCTTTAAAGAAGCAAGCGATCGGCTTAATTTTTCGCCTAATCTAAAATTGCTTAACAAACAGTTATTAGTGAACATTTTTCAAAATTTAGCTGACCATTAAGCAAAAATTCTCCACCTAAGAACAGGTGAAAGGTTTCGCTTGGGGTCTAAAGTCCCCTAAAGTACCTGTTAACTGGTAAATGATTTAATAAAGGCGGCTCAGTGTGAACTCAGCTATATTAATCAATGCCTGGTGGGATTCTGAAGGTGGGAGAACTGCAAGATGTTCAATTGCTAGCTTCGCATGGTGAGCAGCTAACTCTCGCGCCTGCTGTATGCCTTGACTATCTTGAATTAGTGCTAGTGCTTGCTCTAAATCCCCTTCTTGAGCAAACTCTCGCTCAATTAGCACTTCTAAGGATGGTTTTTGGGCTAAAGCAAATAAAACGGGTGCAGTCAGATTACCACTTTTAAGATCCGACCCCACTGGTTTACCCAAGGTATCTGTTGTACTGGTGAAATCTAAAATGTCGTCAACAATTTGAAATGCTATACCAAAATGACGACCGTAGCTATATAGATGCTCAACAGTTTCTCGCGAAACTTCACTAAGTAACCCAGCAGCTTTAGAACTGTTAGCGATTAATGAAGCTGTTTTGTAATAACTCTTTTGAAGATAAGTTTCAATAGAGATGCTAGCATCAAAACGATTCAGTCCCTGCTGAATCTCCCCAGTAGCCAGATCCATAATGACTTCTGAGAGGAGTTTTACTACCTCCAAATTGTCCAAGTTTGCTAAATACCAAGACGATTGGGCAAAAAGAAAATCTCCTGCTAGTATGGCAATGCGATTACCGAACAAACTATGAACGGTAGGAACGCCTCGCCTCACATCTGATTCATCTACCACATCGTCATGTACCAAGCTAGCTGTGTGAATCATTTCTGTAATCTCAGCTAAACGGCGATGACGCGGCGTGATGTCTTGTTCTAACATTGTTGCCCGCGATATTAGCAGGACAATTGCTGGTCTGATACGCTTTCCCCCAGCACCGAATAAATGTTCGGCTGCTGCAAACAGAATGGGGTGGCGATTTCCAACTAGCTGTTTTAGGTTATCTGCTAGTAGTCGCAGGTCTGCTTCCACAGGGGTAAACAGGGAGGTGGCTGGGGTCATGGATGGGCGGACTCTGACTTAGGTTACGAAAGTTTACATATCCTACACTCATTTTAAGATAACCCTGTGCCAGCGCAAAGTTTTCATAAGGTAATCCCATTTTCATGAGTCTATAGGTGATACTTGAGGTTAATAGTGTATTTGTCAATAAGCAATTATGCTTAATTGTTGAAAACTTAGGTTTAAAAATAACTTTACACACGAGTTATAAGTACATGGGAATAAATATAAGCTTAAATTATAGTAAGTAGTTTCTCGGTACACCTTTACCGCCACAGTTCAAAATAAAAATTAAGCAATGTTCCCTATTGACAAAATGGATTTAACTAAAATGAGTCATCAACGAGTCAGACTAAATTTATTCAGGACTGAAGTGTAGCTACTCAAAAAATTTGAAATTTAGCAGTCGAACAGGCTCAAAATTTAATGTCGTTGTGTTACGCTAAAATATAGGAATTTTAAATTTTTCAGATATTCACACCCCAAAAGTAAGTCACCTAGTAGTTGATTTTACTGACTCGGTGATGTAGGTCTAAAATAATTAGTCGTAGTTTAAAATTAAGGAAATAATTCCTTTGATTTTTCCTACGATCCGCCAAACTCCTGGTTTGGAGCTATGCGATATCCCTATGGGAAGCCGCTACACGTCTTCAGCGCACGTTGAGCGCAAGCATTGCTCCTTTCACAGCAATGTGATCAAAAATAAAGCAGATCAAGTAGACCGCAAAGAATCATAGTTTTAGATTGCTTTTTAGCAATCTAACTGCTGTGGGATCTATGGTCTGCAAGAAGTCGTATTAGAGAAGAAATTATTTGTCTATAGAGAATTTTATCTCTATGGGTAATTTTACCATTATGAAGCTACAGCCATCAAGATGCACTTGCTTGGCTGAGGTTCTACTAATTTTATGGAATTTTATATTCATTTAGAAAGGTGCTAGTAGAACAATGATTTGCGGAAGTATACCTATGATGATTTTTATTTTAGCGTCTGGATATTTGTTCACAGTCTACCTGTTACTAGCACTGGCAAAGCGAACAGGTACAAAGACTGTTGCTAGAAGTTTTTCTTCATCTACCGAAGGAAAACACAAGCAGGAGATATCAGTAAGGGCAAAGGTGACTGAAGCAGTTAATAGTCAGTAGGGATTGGGCATTGGGCATTGGGCATTGGGCATTGAAAAGAGGACTTGGGGACTCTTGAGAATTGGGGACAAGGGGAAACACTTGTTGCAAGTTCTGATTTAAGTCCCCTTGTCCCCTTGTCCCCTTGTCCCCTTGTCTCCACTGCCCCCTGCCCCCTGCCTCCTTCAATGGAGTTGGGAAATAGCGGTATCAGTGAAGCAAACCTCTTCAACCATTGGGGTATAACCTAGCCACTGCACTCCTGACTGGGAAAACTGTTTCGGACAACCGCTAACGGCGAAGCGAGTTGGCAGTGGGAGGTGGGTATTTTTTAAGCTTAATAAGTCTAACTCCTGGGCACAAGCTGCTACGACATGAACAGCTGGGTCAATCAGTTGGACATGGGAGGGGAGGAGCGATCGCAATACTGGTGTCAGGTGAGGATAATGGGTACAGCCGTGAACTAAGGTGTCAATTTCCTGCTCTAGTAAAGGCTCTAGATAGGCTCGTGCTACTTCGGCAGTGTAGGGGTCGTGAATCCGGTTTTGCTCGATGAGTGGCACAAACTCTGGACATCCAACTTGCCAGACTTGAACTTCAGGAGCAATTTCGATTATTGCGTGCTTATAAGCATTACTTTTCGCTGTAGCGGGAGTGGCAATTACACCAATCCGCTTTCCTTGCTGTACGGCAGCTTTTGCACCCGGTAGGATTACTCCCAAAATGGGTATATTGAATTCCTGACGCACGGTTTCAAGGGCCAGAGCAGAACTGGTGTTACAAGCCATAATTACCATTTTTACCTGCTGCTGTTGTAGCCAGGTAATAATTTCACGCGTGAATTGTAAAATTTCTGCTTGTGAACGAATTCCATAAGGAAGTCGGGCTGTATCCCCAAAGTAAATAATTGATTCATTGGGAAGTTGCCGATATAGTTGTCGTAGTACCGTCAGCCCACCCACACCACTGTCAAAGATGCCAATTGGGGCACGTTGGGGTTCTTGATCAGAAAAATTGTCAAGATTCGCTTCAAAGATCAAAGATGAATACACAGGCAGATATTAATTTGGTTTTGGGATTTAAAATACAGAATTTAGCAGACAATCTCCAATTTGACCACTAAATTCTGGATGCCAAAGAAGTCTAAATACCACCTTTTAATTAGTCATTTTTACTATATTAATTAGCGCTGTAAGTATTTTAAGATGCCACGAGCGATCGCTTCTGCCATCTGATTTTGATACTCTGATGTTCCCAATCTGGGATTGTCTTCTCGACCAGTCATATAACCTGTTTCTACTAAAATCGAGGGCATAGAGCTTTTTCTGAGGACGTAGAATCTGGCTTTGCGGGTTCCCCGGTCTTTGATTGTGCTGATGTTCTGGAGGATGGTTTTGCGAACTACTTCAGCCAGAGCATAACCACTATCGTAATAATATACTTCTAACCCATTAACATCAGGACGATTATCAACCGAATTAGCGTGAATGCTGACAAAGGCAGTCGCATTAACTCGCTCGGCTATTTCTACCCGTCCCTGAAGTTCTACAAAAAAGTCAGCATCCCGTGTGAGTACTGCCTGTACACCATTTTGCTCTAAAATTGCTGCTACCCTTTTACCAATAGGCAGGATTACGTCCTTTTCTAAAAGTCCGCCTAGACCTGGGGCACCTGAATCTTTTCCACCATGTCCTGGGTCAATCACAACTAGTAATTTCCCTCTGGGAACTGAGGGGCGCGGCTGTGGCTGGGAGATAGGACGGGGATTATCTGTGGGGTTTGGGAATTGACTTAGATTTGGCGATGGCAGAGGAGGTAAAGCAATAGGAGGTGTGACGCTACCAGAGCGTTGTAATTCTAAAGCCAAAAGCTGGTCGCCAACTTGATTGAGTTCTCCAATTTGTACTCCGGCTGCTGGTTGAATTAAGACGACGACAGTATTAGATTCTTGTGGTTGCAGACGAACTCGCAGGATAGGGCTATTAGCATTAAAATTCGGGCCTGTAACTCTGGGGGCTAACCGAGCATTGTTGATGGTAATACGGAACAGACCAGAAGTTCTATCCCAGCCTCCTGTAGCAGATAAAGCTTGGTCGCCTCTAATCAGCAGTTGTGTGCCATTACCTGCCAATTGCACAGACTGAATGGTAGCAGGTGAAGTGTTAGTAGATGGTATTGGGCGTGAAGTATTACCTCCAGGCAACTGGGCAATACCACGACTGGGCAGAACCACAAAACCACCAATACTGCTAGTTGTTGCTCGCCAATTTTGACTATTTTCGTCCACCTGTAAAGTTATGCGAACAACAGATGGGCTTGTTTGTAGTTGGCTGAACTGAATGCGGTTGACACCATAGCGATTAATCGGCAAATCGCGCTGCCCTAGATTTGGTGATAAAGTAGCGCCAGTAATATCGATGTTAACTGCCCTTTGGTCGTTGCTACGATTTACCTGAATCTGAGGATTACCACCATTGGTGCGGATGAAAAAACCATCGCCTGTGACTTGTAAGTTCTCAATTTGAGTAACTCTGGCGGCAAGTATTCCGTTTTTAGGCGGATTGACAGAGCTTGGTGTCACCACGTTATAAATATTTCTTGGGGGGAACAGTGGTGGAGATGTTTTCGGTGAAGTCTCTGTTGCTATGGCTTGTTCTTGTTGCCCCCCAGTATTTGAGGGTACATTCTCAGCTACTGGCGCAGGTAATTGTACCATCCAGCGATCGCCAGTTGTGCCAACAAATTGTACTCCCTTGGGGTCAAGAGTATAACCAGGAGTCAGTTCAACGACTATGCGCGTTGTTTGTTCGTCAAACTGCCCAACACGGATAGCGCGGATTGCACCGCCCACCTGTTGGGTTAACTGCGGACGCCCAAATGTGGTTCCTGGCAAATCAATTACTAAACGAGTGGGGTTAAAAATTAATTGTGCTTGGGGTTGAACATCCCCTGAAGTATTAAATTCCAGACGATTTTGGTTGGTATCAAAACGCCAAGATTGGAGTCTCGCGGCCATTGCCGGCGACGACAGCATGAAGATAGTTCCAATAGTACTGGATAGTAACCAGTGTAATTTCACAGTCCTTTCTCCTAATTCACATTCATGGGAGCCGTCAGCCCCTTTGGGGAAGTCAAAAGTTAAAAATTTACCAAGCCCATAAATAAATTTATTTGCTCTGTACCTTTTGATTTCTGGTCAACATCTCAACATATTGGCAAATCCTCACACCGTCACCGCGCATACTTGAGTTTTACGCTGTTATTAAGACACAGCTAATGGCGTAAAATATAGCACGCTCCTCTGATTTTGCCATGCCATGAGCCTATATAAATTTGACTGTCAATTTTAGATTTTAGATTCCTAATTTTAGATTTTTTGATTTTTGGTTGATGGTGGACTATCGCTTTGATACACTAACACTCCTTGTGGTATGAAATAATTCCATTATCAATAGGACTTACGCAAAAATTGCTAAAAAGCTTAATTTCTCGAACCGCCAAGACGCCAAGAGCGCCGAGAATTCGTAGAGTGTGCGTAAGTCCTAATCAAAAATTTAAAATTCTCAACCCCCATCCCTTTATCAGTGGGGTTAATCCAAAATCCAAAATCCAAAATCCAAAATGGCTTGGCTTGCAAATCATCAGATGACAATAACAAAGAAGCTACTCCTATCCCGCCGCAAAAATACTTAAATTGTTTACTACTAAATCGGATAAAAATGGTAAAGATTAGATGTATTTACTCAATAATTTCGACTAAATTACTTATCTTCTCTTTAGATACTGAAGAACGCCACGAGCGATCGCTTCTGCCATTTGATTTTGGTAAGCTGAGGTTCTGAGCCTAGCCATATCCTGTCGACCAGTCATATAACCTGTTTCCACGAGGATAGAAGGCATAGAACTTTTTCTGAGGACATAAAATCTGGCTCGCCGCACTCCCCTGTCTTTGATAGTACTAATGCTTTGAAGAATGCTACTGCGGACAATACGAGCTAGATCCAGACCGCTATCGTAATAATAGACTTCTAAGCCATTAACATCGGGACGACTCGCACCTGCGGAGTTAGCGTGAATGCTAACAAACACATCAGCATTAGCTCGCTCTGCTAATTGCACCCGTCCTGGAAGGGTAACAAAATAGTCAGAATCCCTGGTCATAATTACTTGTACGCCATGTTGCTGCAAAATCTCAGCAAGTTTCTTACCAATAGGCAAGATAACATCCTTTTCGCGTGCCCCCCCAATGCCAAGCGCTCCAGAATCTTTGCCACCATGTCCTGGGTCAATAATCACTACCACTCGCCCATTGGTAACTCGACGCAGTGGTTGTGTTAGTGGCTGGGAATTGGGATTGTTTGGGTCTGGGAATGGTCCCCGGTTTGGTGGTGGTAGCCCAGGTAAAGCAAAGGGGGGTCTTCCAGGGAGGGCAACAACTCGCCGAGAACCTTGTATTGGAACTAAAAGCTGGTCGCCAATCTGCTGGGGTTGCCCAAGTTGCACTCCGGCTGCTGGTTGAACTAAAACAACGACTGTGTTGGGTTGTTGGGGTTGCAGACGTACCCGAAGAATGGGGCTATTGGGAGCAAAAGTCGGGCCTGTAACTCTCTGAGCTAACTTGGCATTGGTAATTGTAACGCGGAACACACCTAAGGATCTATCCCAGGTTCCAGTGGCAGATAAAGTTTGGTCGCCTCTAATTAGCAGTTGTCTGTTATTATCAGCCAGTTGTACAGATTCAATTGTTGCTGGGGAGTTGTCGGCAGATGGTCTACTGAGAAAGGAGGGTGGTTGTGCCTGATTATCATAATTATTATTTCCAGGCAATCTGACGACGCGACTAGGTAGAACTACTAATCCACCACTGTTACTATTAGTTGCTTGCCAATTAGGGCTATTTTTATCTACCCGCAAAGTCAGGCGAACGCCAGGAGGTTGGCTTTGTAGTTGGGTAAATTCAACGCGGCTAATACCATGTTTGTTAACGGGGATATTATTCTGTTGCGTCAGACGTGGTGATAAAGATGCGTTAGAGATATCCATGAAGATGGTAGCGCGATCGCGGCTCCGAATTACCCGAATCGGAGAATTACCACCACCACTGGTGCGAATGAACAACCCATCACCTGTTACTTGTAAGTTCTCAATTTGAGTCGCCCCTCGTATAGTAGTGGCAACCCTTGAAATACTAGGTTGAGGTTCAGAGTCTGGGGTAACAACAGTGTAGGCACTTCTGGGAGATAAAGGGGGAGATGAGGCTACTCTATCCACTTCTGGTCTAGGTAATTGCACCGTCCAGCGATCGCCAGTTGTACCTACAAATTGCACTCGTTTGGGGTCTAAAGTATAGCCAGGAGTCAGTTCCACAACTATACGGGTTGTTTCTGTATCAAACTGTCCAACCCGGATCGAGCGAATTCCACCGCCCACCTGTTGGGTTAGCTGCGGACGCCCAAATGTGGTTCCTGGCAAATCAATTACCAGCCGAGTTGGATTGAAAATTAGTTGTGCCTGGGGTTGAACTGCTCCTACAGTATTAATTTCCAGCCTGTTTTGATTGGCATCAAAGCGCCAAGATTCAAGTCTCGCAGCCATTACCGGCGACGATAGCATGAAGATAGTTCCAATAGTGCTGGGTAGTAACCAATGTAATTTCACAGTTCTTTCTCCTAATTCACGTTCATGGGAGCCGTCAGCCCCTTCCGGGAAGTCAAAAGTCAAAAGTCAAAAATTTACCAAGCCCATGAATAAATTTATTTGCTCTGTACCTTTTTATTTCTGGTCAATATCTCAACTCATTGGTAAATCATCACACTGTCACCACCTAAACTTGACCTCTGATGCCTTTTCTGATTTTTTCAGATGGTATAAAGACGCGCTTAAATCAGTCACCAGGTTTCATATTGGGTCTAAATCCCCATGTGAAATTTTCCACCTTTAGAGGTAGGAATTCTGACTCCGAAGGAAGCTAGAAAACTAATAACTGATAACCGTTCACTGATAACTGTTTTTTGTTTTTCGCCATCAATGTACTAAATAGATAATTCCCATTCCTTTGAGAGGATCTAGCAAAATTTATGGGTGTTACTCCCCAATTACCTAAAAAATTTTCAAATAAAGGCTTACAAGCCAAGGGAAACTGGAAATAAATAACATTCCGAATGGTGGTAGAAATTATAAACAGACGATTATTTTACAATCAGACGGGACGGAAATTTAGGAAGAGAAGTTTCCACTGCGTAATTGGGCATGAGGGGGATGAGGGAGATGAGGAGGACGAGGGAGAATTATTGAATAAGTTTCTCCCCATTCCCCATTCCCAAAGATTAGCGATCGCTAGATTCTGGGGTTACTTCCAAATTGCCACTGTCATTTGATGCTGGCACTCTTGACTGAGGCGGTTCAATTACCAACGAGGCAGAGGAACCATCTAAAATCAGTTGGTCTGAGCCTGAATCCACAGTTTTTGGATCTGGAAATACAAATCGTAACAAAGGAGGGGCTAAAAAGGTTGTCAAGATAACCATCATGATAATTGCTGCCCCTAATGGTTTCGAGAGAGCGCCACTGGCTGCACCGACACCAGCAAACACTAATCCAACTTCTCCTCTAGGAATCATCCCTACACCGATCGCTAAACGGTTGATTTCCGGTTGACCAAACACGCTTAAGCCTGTGATTACTTTACCGAGAATGGCTACTATGATCAGGAAAGTTGCCATAATTAAACCTTCTCGATTATCGGGAATTGCTGGGTTTAAAACTCCCAAATCGGTTTTTGCGCCAACAGTTACAAAGAAAATTGGCACTAACATATCGGCAATGGGACAGACTTGCCTTTGTAGTTCTTTGCGCTTATCTGTCTCTTCTAGAACTAAACCCGCCGCAAAAGCTCCTAAAATTGCTTCTAAGTGGATGACGGCGGCAAGGTATGCCATAGCAAAAGCGAAGATGAATGCTGGTATTACTAGTCCACCGCGTGTTTTGAGTTTATCAGCGATCGCCACAAAAGATTTATTGAAAACATTCCCTAGTAGGATTGCTCCCAAAATAAAACCAGTGGCGCTGATAATCAAATAAATAACTTTGCTGACATCCACTACACCATCTTTAGCTAGGCTGGCAACTACCGCTAAAACGATGATTCCCAAAACATCGTCAATTACGGCAGCACCCAAAATAATCTGCCCTTCTTTAGAATTGAGTCGCCCCAACTCTGACAGCACTTTAGAAGTAATACCGATACTAGTGGCAGTCAAAGCCGCCCCGGCAAAAATCGCAGGTACAGCACTAATACCAAACAAAGTCATCAATCCCACAGTTCCAGCGGCAAAGGGTACTGCTACCCCCACTACTGCAACGACGGTAGCTTGGATACCAACTGCCATTAAATCTTTTAAGTTCGATTCCAAGCCGATTTCAAACAGTAGGATAATCACACCCAATTCTGCCAAAACCGAAATGACCTCAGACTGCGCTGCAAACACGGCTGGAGTAGCTTCAGGCGTTAAACCAGCAGTGATTTGAAGGAAGGACATGATCAAAGAGTTAGAACTGTCTGTGCCGCCTTCTGGAAACACTAAAAGGTGGAAAACAGAGATACCAACTACCACACCACCTACCAGTTCGCCTAAGACAGGCGGTAAACCCACTTGGTTTGATAACTCTCCACCAACTTTGCTGGCGAGATAAACGACTACTAAGCTTAGTAACACTGCTGCTACTACCATTGAACTGTCTGCGGCTTGTGTTGCGGTAGCCAGCAGAGGAAAAGAGAAGTTGATTGGATCTAACAAATGCATGGGTTCTCTGAAAATCCTTCTCTTTGATTTTGACGCGTTTCTGAAAAACATCCTATGGAAATGCGATTGACAGATTAAATAAATTAATTTGTCCCCAGTTCCTAGTAAGGACTTCAGTCCTTATTTGTAAGCATTAAATTGCTTACTACAAACTTTTCATTACTAGCTTAAGAAAGTACTGGTGTAATTTTTTTAGTTTCCAAAAATGTAACCATTTCCGCTTTTGACTATGGCAATGTCAAAGTAAGAACATATAAATCGTATCTAGTCGCACTTGAGTTGTGAAAAACTTGTGATCACTGTTGACTCTCAACGCCAGCAGAAGATTGCTAGATACGTTGATTGAAAACATCTGTGGATACTTTGAGGAGTGCAAATCTTATGACTAGAACCGCTTTACCCGGTTCTCAGTTTTCTCATGGAAAATTGTGGAAAATACTGCCTTTAGCAATGCTTTTATGTGTAAATTTTCCATTGCCTACGTTAGCACAAGAAAAAGAGAAATTGTGGCGAACCCTTAGTGTGAGCGGTCGCGGAGTAGAAACAATTCCTACAACCTTGGCGCAAGTCAATTTAGGAGTGGAGATTCAGGGGAAAACAGCCCAAGAGGTACAGCAAGAAGCCGCCCGGAGGTCATCGGCTGTAGTTGCGTTCCTCAAAAGCCAAAATGTTGAAAAATTACAAACTACTGGTATCCAGCTTAATCCAGTTTACAGTTACACCAATAATGTGCAGAGGATTACAGGCTATGCTGCCAATAACATAGTTAGTTTTCGCATTCCTACCGAGAAAGCCGGTACATTATTGGATAATGCAGTGAAAGCGGGTGCGACACAAATTAACGGTATTAGTTTTGTTGCTAATGATGAAGCGATCGCAGCTGCTCAAAAGCAAGCATTAAAAGAAGCTACCCAAGATGCCCAGCAGCAAGCTGATGCTGTTTTCAGTGCCTTGGGTTTCAAATCCAAAGAAGTGGTGAGCATTCAAGTTAATAATGCCAGTGCGCCTCCACCACCACCGATGTTGTTAAGGGCTGAAGCTGCCAAAGTAGCTGATGCCTCAACCCCTGTCGTTGGTGGTGAGCAGCAAGTAGAAGCATCGGTGACATTGCAAATTAGTTATTAGTCATTAGTCATTAGTCCTTTGTCATTTGTGAAAGCAAAGGACTAATGCCCAATGCCCAATGCCCAATTCCCAATGCCCAATTAGAAATTCTCTGGCGAAAAATCTCCGCCCCCTTCTGAATCGCGCTTAGAGCCTAATAAATCCAGTTGATCTACTTGGATAACTGGTGAGGATCGGTTTGCTCCTGTTTGGCGATCGCTCCATGTGTCAAACTTCAAGGAACCTTTAACTGCAATTTGCCTGCCTTTACGTACATAATTACCTGCCACCTCAGCCGTTTTTCCCCATAGCTCCAAATTAAACCAGTCAGTATGTTCGCCTTCTTTAGTACGGCGATTAACAGCTAGTGTCAATCTACACTTAACGCTACCAGACTCGAAATACTTAATCTCTGGGTCGCCGCCTACACGACCAATGAGGGTGACAACATTGATACTCATGTGCGTTACCTTTTAGTACATGCGTACTTAGTAATTTAGACTTTCATCATAGCGAATTGTGAAACACTTGAAAATAATGTGTTAAACAGTTAACAATATAGTTGACTTGAAAAATTATACATATTACTTGGAGAAACACATAAAACTATACGGATATACTAAGTTAACCAGAGAATATCAAAACATACATAGCTAAGACATCGCAAATATTCCTGGGAATTATATAAAAATATAGTCTAGTTTACTGAACTCAGGATATAAACATAATCAAATCAACTCTACCGTTGTAGTCAAGAAGTATCGCACATAGGGGGCTTATAGACGCGTGGGTATTTTTAGGAACTTTCGTACATCATGGGATATGGGTATCGACCTCGGTACTGCTAACACCCTAGTTTATGTATCTGGTAAAGGTATTGTACTTCAAGAGCCTTCTGTAGTTGCTATCGATGTCAACGAAAAGGTAGCACTGGCAGTAGGAGAAGAAGCCAAAAAAATGCTCGGTCGCACACCTGGAAATGTGATTGCCCTCCGCCCCTTGCGCGATGGTGTAATTGCTGATTTCGATATAGCCGAGCTAATGCTCAAAAGCTTTATTGGGCGTGTAAATGAAGGCAAATCTTTAATTTTACCTCGGATTGTCATTGGTATTCCCAGTGGTGTCACAGGAGTAGAAAGGCGAGCTGTGATGGATGCAGCTCACCAAGCAGGAGCAAGAAAAGTTTATTTAATCGATGAACCTGTAGCTGCTGCCATTGGTGCCGGACTACCTGTTGCTGAACCCACTGGCAACATGATCATTGATATTGGTGGTGGTACAACAGAAGTTGCAGTGCTGAGTCTTCAAGGTACAGTGATCAGCGAATCAGTACGCATTGCTGGAGATGAACTGACTGAATCGATCATTCAGTATATTAAGAAAGTTCATAACTTAGTCATTGGTGAACGGACTGCCGAGGACATCAAGATTCGGATGGGTTCTGCTTATCCCACTAATGATGATAATGACATGATGATGGAAATCCGAGGCTTACACCTACTTTCTGGTCTTCCGCGAACTGTTACCATCAAAGCCCCAGAAATCCGTGAAAGTATGCTGGAACCGCTATCAGTAATTATAGAAGCTGTGAAGCGCACATTAGAACGTACACCTCCAGAACTGGCAGCAGACATTATTGACAGAGGTATTATGTTAGCCGGTGGTGGTGCTTTGCTCAAAGGCATAGATACCTTAATTAGCCATGAAACGGGGATTGTGACTCACATTGCCGCCGATCCTCTCTGCTGTGTTGTGCTGGGAACAGGTCGTGTGTTAGAAAACTTTAAACAGTTGGAAAGAGTTGTTATTGAAAGCTCTCGCAATATGTAGCAACAAAAATATCAGGCTGGAGTTCTATTTGAGTTCTATTTGAGTTCTATTTGGGTTTTATATAAATAGAATCCAAGTAGAACTTAATTGTTTAAGTATATGGAGTATATATGGTTACAATGCGGCGTTGGTGGGATCATAAAGGATTACAAATCGGGTTGTTAGCTTTAGTAGTAGGTAGTGCTTGGATATTGCGACAAACTCAAGGTGCACTGGTGCTTGAGACATACCAGGCAATTACCCGTCCGTTAGAGATGTTGCAGTCAGGGCCAACTCCAGAAGAACGGCTTAGAGATGCCCGGATATTAGAATTGCAAACTCGTATAGTAGATTTGGAAAGTCAAAAGACAAAGCTACAAGATTTATTAGGCTATGTGGAAAAAGAGCCGTTGGCATCACGGCCAATTCCAGCGCGGGTGGTAGGACGTAGTGCTGACCAGTGGTGGCAACAAGTTACCTTGAATCGTGGTGCGAATGCAGGGATTCAGGAAGGTTTCATAGTCAAGGCAGAAGGCGGATTAGTGGGTTTGGTGCAAAGTGTAACTCCTAATACTAGCCGCGTGTTGTTAATCAGCGATCTCAAAAGTCAAGTGGGTGTATCAGTTAGCCGTACAGCAGCTAAAGGTGTTTTGCGTGGAGATTCTTCAGCAGAAGCTGTGCTGGAGTTTTATGAAAAAGTCCCAAATGTCAAGGTAGGAGATTTAGTTTCCACATCTACTTATAGTCAGAAATTTCCATCTGGTTTGGCAGTAGGACGAATCAAGTCGCTGGATTTAAAGAAACTTCCCGCATCAGTAGCGAAAATTGAGCTTTTTCCACCAATCCGCTCTCTCGATTGGGTAGCTGTTTATCCAAAGCCAGAAAACCAAGAGTCGGAAATACAAAAGTCGGTAAATCAAGCGCCGCAAAAGTCTAAGTAAATTCTTCAAAAAAATCCATAGAAAAATGAAGATTCCTGCATTTGGTAGTAGCAGGCAGAAAAAGCCAAAATCATCACAGCGAAAATCGAAATTCCGAATCCAGCCACTTTCTCGTTGGCATCCCGGTGTACGTCAGTTGTTGGGTTGGATAGTGACGGCTAGTTCTGTACTATTATGTTTGCTATTATTGCCAACCCGCTTACCGGGTATGGAATTATTGGGAATTGCCCCTAACTGGCTGTTAATTTGGGTGGTAGCTTGGAGTGTGAAGCGCACGGTGTTTGCCGGAGCATTGGCAGGTATAATTCTAGGACTACTTCAAGATTCAATGACATCACCTAACCCTACTCATGCTCTTAGTTTAGGTATAGTGGGAATTTTAACTGCTCTGCTCCAAAAGCAGCGTTTTATCGAAGAAGATTTTATTTCGATCGCTGTAATTGTCTTTGTTATGGCAGTTTTGGCAGAAACTATTTTTGGTTTGCAATTAACTTTGATGGGGAATGAGCGCAAGGTCACAGATATTTGGACATATTACCAACGTGTTGCCCTAGCTTCTGCCATTCTTAGTAGTCTGTGGGCACCTGTGGTCTATTATCCGCTAAATCTTTGGTGGCAACGGATAAAATTGTTGGAACAATAGTCAAAGGATTTTGGATTTTGGATTTTAGATTAAGCCCGATAATCAAACAACACCGTATCATGGTAGTTAGTAGCATTTATGTTTGATACTTTCTTTTTTGCCTTAAAAGAATATCAGGTAAGTTATGTCCTGATTTACTGATGGCAAAATGTGGAAGCTTTCACTAAGTAATCTAATTGGAGAACACTAATGTCGAAAGAAAGAAAAAGTAATAAAGAGGTTAAAAAACCTAAAAAAGATCCCAAAGACAAAAAGGAGAAAAACGACTCGAACAAATAGAAAGATTTAGGTAAATAGCTTTAGCGAAGACCAAGAGTTGTATTTTTTTAATTGACAATACTTCGTCCAGTAGGATTGGGTAGGAGAACTTATTGTCAACAATCTATTCACCCTTGGTCAAGCCTCAAAATTTCATAATTTAGGTTAGTGCGTGCGATGTCTACGACGGGCTACGCCTACGCAACTAAATTAGGCAGGAGTAAACTTCAACGAAACTCCATTCATGCAATAGCGCTTGCCTGTGGGTGCAGGTCCGTCATCGAAAACATGACCCAGATGGCCACCACAGCGACTACAATGCACTTCAGTTCTGGTCATAAACAACGACCGATCTACAGTAGTAGCGATCGCACCTTCAATCGGCTTAAAGAAGCTAGGCCAGCCAGTACCACTGTTAAATTTGGTATCGGAGGTAAACAGTGGCTGTTCACACGCAGCACAATAATAAGTACCATTGTCGTATTCCTTATCCAATGGGCTGGTATAAGGGCGTTCAGTGCCGTGTTTACGCAATACTTTAAACTGTTCCGGCGTTAAAATGGTGCGCCACTCTTCTTCAGGTTTAGTAATTTCAAATCCACTATTAGAAGTTGTCATCTCTTTTGGCCCCCATTTGATATACCTTGATAACAATGCTGTGCCGACTATTACTGCACTAGCCTGTAAAAAATATCGTTTGTCCATATATCTATTATTTTCTATTTTCCGGTTCACTGGGCAATCAACTCTAGTACGGGATTCCCTACATTAATGACTATAATCAGCGATCGCTCTGAATTACCCCTGATAAACTGATTAAAATTAGCTAAGAAATATCTCTAGGTTCGCGCAGCGTGTCGCAGACAGACGCTTTGCGTAGCTTGCTTTTACGTTCGCGTAGCGTCCCGTAGGGAAGTGGTACGGTATTGCTCCCTGTATTAAAGCCATCATATATTAATGGCAATCCGCTTTTTTAGTCAGGTTACCCAGTAAATTAAATATAGGGCGTAAAAAAATAAACTAAATGAAAGCGATGTCTAACGACAAGCCGCAAGCCATCTGCGTTTCTGATTTTGCATCTATCGTCGGCGAAGAAAATGCTGTTTGTCTTTGGGAAAATATCGAATTAAGTCAGCAAAAACGTATCCAACAGGCTATAGCTTCTGGAAATTCTCCCAGTTGTATCGTCTATCCTCGCACTCAACAACAGCTAGCCGCAGTCATCGCTACAGCTCACACTAACAACTGGCGTATCCTCCCCTGTGGTAGTGGCAGTAAACTTAGCTGGGGCGGTTTAGCTAAGGGCGTTGATATTGTAGTTAGTACAGAACGCATTAATAAACTTATTGAACACGCTGTTGGGGATTTGACTGTCACAATAGAACCTGGGATGAAGTTCTCTAATTTACAAGCACTTTTGGCAAAGTCGCGGCAATTTCTCGCCCTTGATCCTACAGCACCAGAGTCTGCAACCATTGGCGGTATTGTTGCCACAGGTGATACAGGTTCTCTGCGGCAACGTTATGGTAGTGTGCGCGACCAGCTATTAGGTATTACCTTTGTGCGTGCTGATGGAGAAATAGCTAAAGCTGGGGGAAGAGTAGTCAAAAATGTTGCCGGATATGACTTGATGAAGTTGCTTACTGGGTCTTATGGCACATTGGGCTTTATTAGTCAACTAACTTTTCGCGTGTATCCACTACCAGAGGCATCGGGAACGGTGGTACTAACGGGTAGTGCAGAGGCTGTATCCCAAGCGGCTGATATCCTTCGAGGTTCGGCGTTAACACCAGTTCAGGCTGATTTGCTATCAACTAAGTTGGTGTCTAGTTTAGGTTTGGGTCAAGGGCTGGGATTAATTGCCCGCTTTCAAAGTATTAGTGAGAGTGTTAAGGAACAGTCAAACCGAGTTTTGGAAGTAGGGCAAAAGTTAGGTTTAGATGGGGCAATTTTTGCCGATGGTGATGAAGTTAATCTATGGCAGAGATTGCAAGAACGAATCCATACTAGTGCCACAGAATCTATAATTACTTGCAAAATAGGAGTGTTACCTACTGCTGCTGTGGAGATTTTGGCTCAGGTGGAGTTGGGTTTAATTCATATAAGTAGTGGTTTGGGTTTGTTACAATTAGAGGATAAAAATCAAGTTTTGAAAGTGCGCGATGAGCTACGCTCCGCCGGAGGCGATGCCTACGGCGGGCTACGCCTACGCACTCAAGCAAGTAGTGGTTTTTTAACAATTCTGGAAGCACCAGTGGCGGTTAAAGAACAAATAGATGTTTGGGGTTATACGGGTAATGCTTTGCCGTTGATGCGCCGTATTAAGGAACAGTTTGATAGTAAGAATATTTTAAGTCCTGGTCGGTTTGTGGGTGGAATTTAATTTTAAGAAAACGAACCGCCAAGTACGCCAAGGTCGCCAAGGAATAGGGAAAAGAATTAATTATGCAGGTTTCAGAAAATTCTGTTAATAATACGGCTAGTTTAAAGAATTTGAAGGGGTTTGATCAGAGTCATCCGCCTGACCCAAAGTTGATTGATAGTTGTGTCCATTGTGGATTTTGTCTCTCAACTTGTCCCAGTTATCGGGTGCTTGGTAAGGAGATGGATTCTCCTAGAGGACGCATCTATTTAATGGATGCGATTAATGAGGGCGAGATTGCTTTAAATACAGCAACAGTAGAACATTTTGATTCTTGTTTGGGTTGTCTTGCTTGTGTCAGTACTTGTCCTTCTGGTGTGCAGTATGACAAATTGATTTCTGCGACTCGTCATCAAGTTGAACGAAATTATCCTCGCAGTTTAACAGATCAATTTTTTCGTCAACTGATATTTTCTTTATTTCCTTATCCCAATCTTTTACGGATTTTATTAGTTCCGTTGTTGGTTTATCAAAAGTTGGGGTTTGCAAAATTCTTTCGCGCTACGGGTTTACTCAATAAAATATCGCCTCGTTTGGCAGCAATGGAATCTATTCTGCCAGAAATTACTCTCAAATCTTTTCAGGATAATTTGCCTACTGTTATTCGCGCCCAAGGTGAAAAGCGTTACCGAGTCGGGGTAATTTTGGGTTGCGTGCAACGGCTGTTTTTCTCTCCTGTGAATGAAGCAACCGTGAGAGTTTTAACAGCTAATGGTTGTGAAGTTGTGATTCCCAAATCTCAAGGTTGTTGTGCAGCGCTTCCCGAACACCAAGGACAAACAGAACAGGCGAAAGCTTTAGCAAGGCAGATGATTGATAGTTTTGCTAACACGGATGTAGATTTCGTGATTATCAATGCTGCTGGTTGTGGTCATACTTTGAAAGAATACGGTCATATTTTAGAAAGTGACCCAGAATATCGAGAAAAGGCAAAGGATTTTGCAGCTAAGGTTAAAGATGCTCAAGAGTTTTTGGCAACTGTTGGGTTTACAGCAAAACTTTCGCCACTAACTGATAAACCTTTGAATTTAGTTTATCAAGATGCTTGTCATTTATTGCATGGACAAAAGATTAGTGTGCAACCGCGTCAGATATTGCGGCAAATTCCAGGGGTAAAGTTGAGAGAACCGATAGATGCAGCTTTATGTTGTGGCAGTGCTGGGGTTTATAATATGCTGCAACCAGAAGTTTCTGAAGAATTGGGTCAGCAAAAAGTGCAGAATTTATTGAATACTGGTGCTAAGTTAATTGCTTCTGCTAATCCGGGGTGTACTTTGCAGATTACGAAGCATTTGCAGTTGCAAGGTAAAAAGATTTCAGTTATTCACCCGATGGAGTTGTTAGATTATTCAATTCGCGGTGAAAAGCTGAAGTTGTAGATATTTCTTGTGGGGTGGACATCTTGTCCGCCCTTGTTTGTAGGCGGGTGAGACACCCACCCCATAAGAAAAGTTAGATATTTTAATCAGTCAATCTAAAGAAGCTTTTTCCGAAATAGCGGCTTTATCGTCTGTATAATCACTGAAATGGGCAAGAGTGTCAGCCTAATTTTGGGTGATTTGTGATGAAACTAGATTTAGTCAGGTTTTTTCAAGCTTGCAACCCCAGTAAGACTCTGGTTGTGAGCAAACCGGAGGATAGACAATATTATATTGATTTCTCTAAAGTGCGTGGTGCCAAGATTATTGAAGAATTAGGGCGAACTATCACCCGCCTTTCACCTGAGCAACCTACTTGTCAATTATTTACCGGACATATCGGCTGTGGCAAGTCTACTGAATTACTGCGGCTAAAGGCAGAGTTAGAACAGCAGGAATTTCATGTGGTTTATTTTGAGTCTAGCCAAAGCCTAGATATGGCTGATATTGATGTTACAGATATTTTACTGGCAGTAGCTCGTGAAGTGAGTCAAAGTCTAGAAGCAATAAAAATTAATCTGAAACCAGGATACTTTCAAACTCTATTTACTGAACTTGCTGAATTTTTGCAAACGCCGATAGAACTTGGGGGAGAGTTATCTGTAGGTATTGCCAAGATTACCGCCAAAACTAAAGATAGCCCCAAACTTCGCTCTCAGTTACGGCAATATTTAGAACCGCGTACCAATGGCATTTTAGAATCAATCAACAAAGAATTGCTCAAGCCTGCTAGAGAGAAACTGAAGCAGCAAGGTAAAAAAGGACTGGTGGTAATTATTGATAATCTCGACCGAGTGGATAATTCTTTAAAGCCTTCCGGTCATTACCAGCCAGAATATCTCTTTGTTGAACGCGGTGAACAGTTAAACCAGCTAAATTGTCATGTTGTTTATACTATTCCCCTAGTGTTGATTTTTTCCAACGCTTTAGGAAGGCTGACAAATCGCTTTGGCGCAGACCCCAAGGTTTTGCCAATGGTTCCTGTGCAACTACAAGATGGTTCACAATTTTCACAAGGAATCACGCTGCTGCAACAGATGGTCATGGCGAGAGCTTTTCCTGGTGTCAGTTGGGAACAAAGCCAGCATTTGATTACTGAAGTTTTTGATAGTGCTGATAGTTTAGAACGGCTGTGCTTAGTTAGCGGCGGTCATTTGCGTAACTTGTTAATGTTATTATTTCGCTGTCTTCAGCAAGAAGACCCGCCTTTATCGCAAGAGTGCGTAAATAGAGTGATTAAACAACGCCGCAATGAGCTAACTTTGGCAATTACGCCCGATGAATGGGAATTACTACGTGAGGTGACGCAAGAGAAAAGCTTGAGAGGTCACGAAAGATACGAACTTTTGCTCCGCAGTATGTTTGTGTTTGAATACCGGGATGAGGATGGTTCTTGGTTTGATATCAATCCGATTTTGGCAGAAGCCAAGGAATTTAGGTTATAAATCGCTGTATATAGCGGTTCTCAGTTGAGTGCAATACAGACCTAACCCCCAGCCCCTTCCCTACAAGGGAAGGGGAGTAAAATTCAAAGCCTCTCTCCTCTTAGGAGAGAGGTTTGGAGAGAGGTCTGACTGTATTGCATCCAAACCAGAACCGCTATATAAAGAAACATAAATTGTCCGTAGGGTGTGTTATGCCGTAGGCTAATGCACCTTGAATTATTGACTGTGCGGCGCTTGGCGACAACACACTCTACTTAATTATGACGGTAGTGGCTTCAGAGTTCACGGTAGTGGCTTCAGAGTTCACGGTAGTGACTTCAGGGTTCACGGTAGTGACTTCAGGGTTCACGGTACTGGCTTCAGAGTTCACGGTAGTGACTTCAGAGTTCACGGTACTGGCTTCAGAGTTCACGGTAGTGGCTTCAGAGTTCACGGGAGTGGCTTCAGAGTTCACGGGAGTGGCTTCAGAGTTTACGGGAGTGGCTTCAGAGTTTACGGGAGTGGCTTCAGAGTTTACGGGAGCGATGTCAGTTTTAATTTTCACAACTACAGCCTACAACTAACAGAAATTATTCTTCTGCCCACTGCCCCGTACTTGCATGATGTAATTATACAAACAGCTAATATAAGGTAAATTATCTATGTTATGAGTAATCAGCAAGAGCCAGAAAATTTAGCCTTTGACAATGAGCGTTCATTGCAAACTCTGGTGCGAACAATTACCCTTTCTCAGGGGGAATTTTCGCTGATTCTGCTGCGCTGTAACTATGCTGCTTTACGTCAGCGTATGGTAGAATGCCTGCACCAATTAACTCCTGTACCCATTCGCAAAATTACTTTACCCGCATCAGTCAAAACGCTTTACACAAATATTCGTGAGCAACTAGGAGATGAACAGCCACCTGCATTAATGATTTTTGGTTTGGAGTCGATTAAAGATATTGATACGGTTTTGACTTCAGCTAACCAAGTACGGGAGGAGTTTAGAAAGAACTTTCCATTTCCGATATTGTTGTGGGTTAATGATTCAGTTGTGCAAAAATTTATTCGATTAGCAACTGATTTAGAGAATTGGGCAACTATCATTGAATTTGAAAACCCTACCGATGAGTTAGTCAACTTCCTTCAGCAAAAAACTGATGAAATCTTTGCAGGTGATGTAAGGCCCAATCCCCAAATGTGCCGGGAACTAGAAACCGCCCGTCAAGATTTGCAAAATCGAGGAGAAGTATTAGAAGCAGCACTTCATGCAAGTTTAGAGTTTTTGCTTGGTTTAAATGATTATCTATATGATGAGATAGATTCTGCTTTAGCACATTATCAACAAAGCTTGGAGTTTTGGCGACAAAGTAATTATTTAGAACGACAAGGTATATTACTCGTTAATATTGCTTCAGCTTATAACCGCCAATCTGAAAAAAATCAGACAGAAAATCAACGCTATTGGCAAGAGTCTAGAAATTGCTTTCAGCAAGCGATTGAAATTTTTGAACAAATACAACGTTCAGATTTAGTTGCCAAACATATTACTAAACTGGGTGAAGTGCTACGATGTTTACAAGCATGGTCAGAGTTGCAAAGCCTTGTTGAAAAATCTCTGCCGCTACATCAAAATTATGGCACGTCGTTGCAGTTGGCTAAAGATTATGGTTTTTTGGCAGAAGTAGCCTTAGAACAGTCATGCTGGAATGAAGCTCATCAACTCGCAGGACAAGCATTACAAATATTAGCTGAGATACCTAATTTACAATCAAATGAATTTAGTTTGTATCGGTTTATTTTAGCTAAATCTCAACAGGGTTTAGGTCAAATTGAAGCAGCAATTAATAGTTTAGAAATTGCTAAATCTGAAAGTAATCATCAGTACAACCCACAGTTATATATATCTATATTAGAGAGGTTACGCTTACTCTATTTTGAACAAGCTGAATATCTGAAAGCTTTTAATATTAAGCAAGAACAATTACAAATTGAACAACAGTATGGTTTCCGTGCTTTTGTTGGTGCATCTTATCTCAACCCGCAGCGACAGGTAATTAGTTCTGCACAGTTGCAGGTAGAAAATCCTGAAACAATTGCTCAAGAAATTGCTGCTTCTGGTCGCGGACAAGATGTTAAGCGGTTGCGAGAAAGAATTGGCGGCACTGAGCATAAATTGACTGTAATTCATGGTCAGTCAGGAGTGGGTAAAAGCTCGATTTTGCAGGGTGGATTAATCCCGGCGTTGCAACAACAAGCAATTGGGGAGCGAGATGCTTTACCTATTTTGTTGCGAGTTTATACCGATTGGGTGGGGATGTTGGGGCAGAGTTTAGCTAAAGCTTTTGAGGAAGTCAGAGGTAATCAATTATTTGCTAATCTTGATTCTTCAGTAGCTATTTTAGAACAATTACGGAGAAATGCTGACCGGAATTTGTTGACGGTTTTAATGTTTGACCAGTTTGAAGAGTTTTTCTTCGTTTATCCAGACCAAGGTCAACGACGAGCATTTTATGAGTTTTTGCGAGTCTGTCTAGATATTCCTTTTGTCAAGATAATTCTGTCTTTACGGGAAGATTATTTACATTATTTATTAGAGTTAGAACGTTTATTTAATTTAAGTGCAATTAATAATAATATTCTCGATAAAAATATTCGCTATTACTTAGGTAATTTTTCGCCAGCCGATGCTATGGCTGTTGTGCAGAGTTTGACAGAACGCTCTCAATTTTACTTAGAGCCTGCATTGATTAATAAATTAGTGCAAGATTTAGCAGGCGAATTGGGGGAGGTTCGCCCGATTGAGTTACAAATTGTGGGGACGCAATTGCAAACTGAGAAAATTACAACTTTAGATAAGTATCGTCAGTTTGGTACGAAAGAAAAACTGGTTGAGCGATTTTTAGAAGAAGTCATCCATGATTGTGGTGCGGAGAATGAACAGGTTGCTCGACTGGTTTTATATTTACTTACAGATGAAAATGGTACTCGTCCCCTGAAGACTCGCGCTGAGTTAGCCGCAGATTTGGCAACAGAAGCCGATAAACTAGATTTGGTGTTAGAGATTTTTGTGGCATCAAGGTTAGTGTTGCTGTTACCAGAATCGCCGGCTGACCGTTATCAACTGGTGCATGATTATTTAGTATCTTTTATTCGTCAGCAACAGGGAGATAAATTAATTACAGAGCTTGCAAAGGAAAGAACACAACGCAAGCTTAGTGAAGATAGACTTACTCGTATAGTAAATGCAAACGAGATATTGACAACAGCTCAACAGCAAGCAAAGCGGGAACCGTTGGAGCAGAAAATTAAAATTAGGTGGTTAATATTAATTATCTTGATTAAAGCTATAAGCATTGCAGGCAGTGTTTCTATTGTGCGTCTTTATGGCTGGCTGCAACCTTTGGAATTAAGAGCTTATGACCAGATGATGCGATCACGACCGATAGAAGCACCGGATCGGCGGATTTTGCTAGTAAAAATCACTGACGAGGATCTTAAACAAGACAAAGAGACTATATCAGATCGTAGAATCAATCAGCTATTAAAAAAAATAGAGTCTTATCAACCGCGAATTGTTGGTTTATATCTTTTCCAACCAGAAAACAACTATTTGGCGGCTCATTTGCAAAATCAAGATAACATCTTCAGCACCTGTTTATTCAACACCTTGGGTAAAGATGAAATCCCACCACCGCCAAATTTCCCTATAGATAATGTTGGGTTTAGCAATGTGGTTGCTGATAATGAAAACGACCAAATTCTCCGCCGCAGTTTGTTATTTGTTTACTCTCCAGAAAAAAAATGTACAACATCATTTGCATTTGGTGCGCTCATAGCAATTAATTATTTAGATAAACAAGGCATTAAATATGATTTTACTAATAAAGGAGATTTTCAGTTAGGTAAAATCCTGTTTCCGCGTTTACAACCTAATTCTGGCGGCTACCAAAATCTGGATGCAAAGGGCTATCAAATATTATTAAATTACCATCACCCCAACAGCCTCGCCAACCAAGTAACCCTCACACAAGTCCTCAGTGGACAAGTCAAACCCAGTTTAATCAAAGACCGTCTTGTAATTATTGGCACTACAGCAGCTAATTTCACTCAAGGTAGCTTTTATACACCTTATAGCGCTTTGCCAGATCAACCAGCCAGAATGCCTGCTTTGCTTATTCATGCACAGATAGCAAGTCAACTCATCAGTACAGTGTTGGATGGGCGACCTTTAATAAATTTTTGGACTGAAGAAATAGAAGAGATATGGATTTTAGGCTGGTCTTTGGTAGGAGCCAGCATTAGTTTACTGTTTTGGAGATGGGCTTCTTGGAAATGGTCGGCCTTCAGTATATTCTTTGCAATGATTGGTCTTGCTGGTATCTGTTACTTGGCTTTCTTGGAAGGTTGGTGGTTACCTTTAATTCCTGCAATAGTAACACTACTGTTGTCTATGATTCCTATGCCAGTAGTACCCAGCTATCCTTTAGATAAACTCCGCTTCCAGCGAACTTTAGAGTTGATCTTAGAAGCTTATAGTGAAAATCTGGCTGATGCTCGCCTAGCTGTTGAATATCTCATCAACTCTAATCCCTCGAAAAGAACTGCCAATGAAGAATTGGTTAGTGCTACCATAAAAACACTGAACTCTTGTCAGACTCTTGAAACAATAGTTGTACTTGGGAATCAACTAGCTTGGATGCCTTCTCATCTGCCAAAAGAATTTAGCTGCGTACTATCCGTATTTTTGCAAATTAGCCAAGGAGTAAAAACTGCTTTGGATGAGACATCAGTATACCACCAGCGCCAATTGCTTGAAGAGTCATTAACTGCGCTGCGTTCTTTGTCAGCAAGCTTCGTTTTAGAAGGCAGCTTTAGTTCCGAAGCTAGGACTTTTAAAAGTATTGCCGAACGTTGGTTAGCAATCCTAAATGATCGGGTTAGGAGATGAATAAATAACGCTTTCACAAGTTTTGCAGGATTGAAATTAGCTGCATCATTATTTGTAGAATAACCCAGATGTGAGCCAGAGCGATCGCCATCTCTGTGACGATATCAAATAAAAGCCAAGCGATGTCTTGTGACAAGCCGCTTCGTATCTTTAAACTTTGTAGAATTATCTTTAGCACAACTATACACACTTTAGATGTGTATAATAAAGCTGATAGGCAAAACAGAGCGGAAAATTATGCATCGCCGGATTAACATCACCTTACCAGATGAGACAATTGAACTAATTGATCAAGTCATAGAAAAAGGCGATTCTCCGGAGGAGAGGCTACGCCAACGCAGTCGATTCATCAATGAAGCTGTGCAATATTATATTGCTGAAAAAGCCTTAGTCAATCTTAGAGAACAGTTAAAAGAGGGAGCCATCCAACGGGCGGAACGCGATTTGGGGTTAGTGGAAGAATGGTTTGACTTGGAAGAAGAATTGTGGCACAAAAACGAAGCGTAAACTACCCTAAACGCGGTGAAGTATACTTAGTTAATTTTGATCCAACTATTGGCGCAGAGATTAAAAAAACACGCCCAGCTTTAATCTTGCAAAATGATGTTTCTAACGAACACAGTCCAATCACGGTTGTAGCAGCTATCACCTCAAAGTTTACAGAACCTTTGTATCCTACTGAAGTACTGATTAGAGTACCAGAGGGCGGTTTGGACGTTGATTCGGTTGTACTTCTCAATCAAATTCGCTCAATTGACAAGCAAAGGCTGATTAAACGTTTGGGAATTCTGCGCCCAGAAGCGATCGCACAGGTAGATAGAGCAATTCAAATCAGCCTGGGTATAGTGAAACTTTGAGGGGAACTTCTCGCAAAAAGCCGAATAAAAGGTCTAAGCACTTTGTAGAGGCGATAATTGGGATTCTAAGACGCAGTAAATCGCGTCTCTACATGAGGGTTTTAAACTTAGACGGCTAACTGATAATAACTAACAGCTAATCATTATAAAAAAATTAGCAATTAGACATTAACAATTAGCCGTCAATCCCCAAGGTGAGTATTTAAAATTCAAAACTTAATTTTGAATTAGAGTGCAAACGCCTGTCAGAAAGATTTCCGCAGGATAGTAACTCTCAAGCACGCTCATCAAATTTAGTGTATGCACTACCAGATTTTATCCAGTATTGTTTCAAAGTATGATGAGGCGTATGTAAACTAGCTTTTGCTTGATATAAAATGACTTGCCGATGATCGCCCATCCAAATTTTATTAATCGGTTCAACGGATATTACTGTTCCTCCTAAAGAAGCTACACATTCAGAGAATCTTTCAATGGTCGTATATTCTAATGTCTCGAAAATAAAAAAGTTGCCCGAACAAATCAAGTGGCGACTGCGAATCCAGCAGCGCATTTTTTTTTCAGCTTGTGGAGGTAACATTTTAGATTTAATAGATTCAAGCTGAATCGACATAAAGCGCTCACCGCACATAAATCATCAGCAAAACTTTCCTGTTTTTCAAACCGCAAAGGGCCAGAGGTTGGCCCCCATATTTGCTTGTGGGTTTCAATATCCATACCTTTATCTACATTTCTCTAAACAAATTTTTACCACCGCCGACTCCTCAACGGATAAAGGCTCAATGTCACTGTTAGAAAGCACTTGCTCAAGAGCGAACGCTAAACGATCGCTATGGTGCGATCGCGATCGTCCAATTGAAAGTTCAAAGGATTCAGTAATTTCCATTAGAAGAGTGGTTTTAAAAAGTAGCTTACAATCCAAAAGGTAGCTTGGCTAAAAAGTTATTCTCCCAGCCGAGATGCTACCCTTTTTGATCATAACCGCATTCAGATGTGCTAAGTGCTGTTAGCGATCGCAGGGCGTTGAGCCAGTGCTGAGTTAGGAGTACTGAGTTATTATTCTCCTCCTTATTCCCAGTCCCTTTTTCATCTATACTTAGGCAAATCTAAGCAACTTCAGTGATCCTGATGATTTTGCCGCCCGTCCTATGAATGTTTTGAGGTTGCTCAAACGATACGCAGATTAGCTTTTTGCATTGTTATTGTCTTTATACATTCTGATCCAATGCCGAAGCCATATTTATTAAAATTTTTTAAGTTAAATAATAACTGGTATAAATTGCGTTGAGCGTAAGCGTTACCCAACAAACAAGACGCTCTCGCGTTTGCGTCTAACTTTCTCTACCCAAGTGTACTGTCTAAAAACAAAATTATTTGATGTCTGCGCTCAGAGTTTAAAAGATGAAGACTTCACTTTGAATTTTAGATTTATTTCGCATACAAGGAGCCTGGCTTGTACCTAAAATCTAAAATTGGCACGGTCAAGCACTCAAACTCTCACAAGTTGTTATGCGTAAATCTGCGTTTCGTAAAAAAGAGAGAAATAGAAGTGATATTGTGTCCGGCTAAAAACTTATCATCTAGAGCGTAGGGGCAGGGGGAAAGAGGCTTTTCCGATTTTTGCACAGATGGGGTAATTATAAGTGATTAACCGGACTTGATATGAGGTTTTCTAGATACGGTGAAAAGTCAGGTATATAATTTGATGCAAAGCCTCTTGTAGACATCGCATCAAGCTAATTAGCATACAGCGACACTCTTGAGGATATTCATTGGGCCTTGAGCTTTGAGAACTTCCATTTCTGTTGCATTTTTTACTAGTAAAGCACCAGCGAATCCTAATGAATTCACAGAGATAGATTGGAAATGCTCCTGCGATCGCAGTACAATCAACATCCATTCTCGTGTTGCTAGCAGATTGTAAGCACCAGATCCCACAGAATGTAGCAAAGTATGATAAACTTCCAGTGTTGCTTGCGCCCCTGCCAATGGCGATCGCACCCAATCGGGATTTAATGGTGCGAAAACGTGTATAAAAGGAAGTTTTGGTATTGCGTTGGTAAAGCCTACCGTTAGCGTAGCGGATGCACCAGAAGGTATTGATTCCTGAAATTGTGCTGATGTTAGCAGAGGTTCAATAGGTATCTGGGGTCCCGAAGGTGCAAGTGGTAGTGGCACTAATTGCAAGTGCTTATGTCGCTGACTAGCACCTGCGGTTTTGCCACTGTTGTAAAATGCTAAACCATCGAAATCAGCTAAACATGCCCACATAGCTGTAAAATCTTCCAGGGTGAGTAAGCTTTCCTGTTCCTCGAAGGCACGGGTGATGATTAGTAGGTGATAATCAACAACATTAAATTTATTTAAAATACATACATGAGTATCGGAAATATCCGCAACAAATAAATCCTCTTCGTAGGGCAAAAAAGGATTAAACTCTTGACCAGAAGTAGCAGATTGTTTCTTCTGTTTCTCCTTAGCTGCTTTTTTGCGATTCAGGTTAGACAAAATCCGCACCAAAAACCGCACACCCTCGTGTTCAACAAATTCAAATTCTGTCGGAATCGACATTAGCGCCCCGCATTGCAAAGCATGTTCAGTTCGTTCTTTAACACTTGTCCATAAAGTGCCAGGTTTAAGTAAGATTTTCCCCTGTGCCATTTTTATTCCTTCAGGCATGGTATAAAATACGCAGCGCTGTGCGTCTCTACAAATGACTATATTCCAATACGGTTCGGTAAAATACTAAAGCTTTCACAACAACGCAATACCTCCGCAACAAAACTGTCACAAATCATATCTACATTAGTAATACATCTAAATATCTTTCCAGACAGCAATGCAAAACGAATCTCGCGACAGAGAACACCCATCAAATAGCATTTCACATAACACTGCTGAAGCCAAATACCCTAATCAAGCACCCTGGAAAAAGGCTGCCGCCTCTCTATCGCTGGTGTTGCTGGGATCAGGTATGACATTGGCAGGCGGCTACATGGCTGGACACCCTCGGCAGGTGTCTGAAAGTGCATCTAATTTGGCAGTGAGTCGAGTAAGTGCCGCTCCTCCATTACCAGCGGCCACAGATCCTAACTTTGTAACACGGGTGGTACAAAAGGTCGGCCCAGCAGTAGTGCGGATTAACTCTTCCCGAACGGTAAGAACTCAATTACCAGATGAATTTAACGATCCGTTTTTTCGCCGCTTTTTTGGTTCCCAACTGCCACAATCAGGAGAAAGGGTAGAACGGGGTACTGGTTCAGGTTTTATCATCAGTGCCGATGGTCGGATTATCACTAATGCCCATGTGGTAGATGGTGCTGATACAGTGACAGTGACACTCAAGGATGGGCGCACCTTGCAAGGTAAGGTGTTAGGAAAAGATGAATTAACCGATGTTGCTGTTATCAAGGTTCAGGCAGACAATCTACCTTCAGTAGCTTTGGGTAACTCAGATCAACTGCAACCGGGAGAATGGGCGATCGCAATCGGCAACCCCCTTGGACTAGATAATACAGTAACTACTGGAATCATTAGTGCCACCGGACGCAGTAGCAATCAAATCGGTGCTCCCGATAGGCGAGTAGAGTATATTCAAACTGACGCAGCGATTAATCCCGGTAACTCCGGCGGCCCCCTGCTAAATTCCCGTGGCGAGGTGATTGCGATGAATACAGCAATTATCCAAGGGGCACAAGGATTAGGCTTTGCTATTCCTATCAAAACAGTCCAACGTATTTCCAATCAACTAATAGCTACAGGGAAAGTAGAACATCCTTATCTGGGAATTCGGATGGTAGAGTTAACGCCTCAGCTAAAACAAAATATCAACTCAGATCCCAATAGCGGTTTGAGTGTGAAGGAAGATAAAGGTGTATTGGTTGTGACAGTTGTCCCAAATTCACCAGCTGCTAAAGCAGGGATACGTGCTGGGGATGTGATCCAAAAGCTTGATGGACAAGCAGTCACAGATGCCAGCAGTGTCCAAAAAGCAGTAGAAAATAGCCAAGTCGGGGGCGATTTACGCATGGAATTACGTCGCAATGGGCAAAGTCTTAACATAGCTGTGCAACCTGGTGCTTTCCCCACGCAAGTACAATAATCGCTGTGGTGAACCTTTTTGAGCGATTTTTGAGTAGTAAATGAGTAGTTCAAAAATCTGGGGCTTCTGACTTGGTAACATCTGGGTGACAGTAATAAATCAGCACTGTCTGAATAGTGTCCCCAAGCCAGTAAGCCACTTTTTCTGGGGAGGCTCCATGAGCGATCGCCCAGGTAGCGAAAGTATGCCGTGTACCGTAAACGCTCAGGTAAGGAACTTGACCTTTATCGCTTAACTGTTTGACCACGCCGGAATAAAATTTCTTTTTTGACCAATATCCGCCCCAAGCCCGCCACAAAATTCTTAGATTTACCCTCTGGCCAAGAGTAGATTGAAAAACCAAAGAATTTTTGTCAGGCGATATCGGGCGAATTGACAGGAGTAAATTTTGGAGTTTACTGCCACTGCCACAGGAGAAAACCCGCTTCTTATTATTTTTCGTGGCTCCCAGGCTGGCGACCCTTGTGGCATAAGATTTGTTAATCGTGATTTTTGTACAATCCTGGGCGACATCTCCCCAGCACAGCGCGAACGCTTCCCCAGGACGGCAACCAGTGAAGAACAAAAACTTTACTAGACTGGTGTAGCACGAGTAAGTCGCGCTCCTCTCAAATTCCGCAATAATTAAATCTCTTTGTTCTAATGTGAATGCTTTTATGCTGTCGTTCTGAGTTTTCTGTTTAGGAAGAAGAAGTGACTTAAAAGGATTACTAAAAATTAATTTAGAATCTACGGCCCAGTCACAGGCAGAGGATAGTGATGAGATGACTTGCCGTGCTACATGGTAACTGTGATTCTGTAGTAGCTGTTCTCTGATTTGTGGTGCAGATGTTAGGGATTGCGGAAGTTTTAAAAGTATCTTGCCAAAAGTTTCATAATTATTAGCTGTAGAGGGTTTAATTAATCTTGCTTTAAATTCACAAAATTTTTCCCATAAATCGCTAATAGATAATTCTGAATGTTTAATCTCAGTGTTTAAATTTTTACTTCCAAATTTATAACGTTCTAACGTAGGATCAAATATACCTAAAGAAATTTCTCGCTGAATTTCTTCCCAGCGAGAATCTGTAATAGTTCTATTTTTAGGTGAATTTTTAAGCCCAGTCGATATATAAAATTGCTTGTTGTAACCATTGACCCTAAAACGAATATTTAGTTTTTGTGTTTTAGGATCGATGGTTACAGCCATATTTATTCTTCAGTTTTATGGATATCTTCAAAGGTTAGGTAAATTCTGCTTTCTAATTGGTTGGGCGGTCGGCATGGGTATCATGCCGTCTGGAAATAAATCTAAAATTGGCTCGTAAGGATTACCGGGTTTGAGTTTTACCCAAGTGTCATGTTTGGTCATTATTTGTTCTGAACATGTGCTATTTTTTACTTGTTGGCATCGATTTCTTTTTAGCAGCGATCGCACTCCTCCCAAAAGCGCGATCGCACTTTCAAATTGTCCCTTGCATCCATTCCTCAATCAACGCCCTGGCTGAGTAGTAATTACCAGGTAGACCGGGAACATTTTTAGCGCACCAATCAACAGAACGTCCAGCATCGATAGCGGATTTTACCGCCTGTTTTGGGTCGGAAATAGCCCCATCTGTCGGCGCGGTTTCGGGCTGAAACCCCTGATTTTGCGTGGTTTTTTGCGGTTTTTGCGATTTGGCTTGTAACTGGCTTTGTAATTGGTCAACAACCGAATAGTTACCGTTGACGTGACCGATTGCAACTGCTTTATTACCGGGTTGCCAGTTGGATAAATCGGGGACTTTGGCAGGAAGTCGGTCAATCATGCAGCACCGAAACCCCTGTGAAACCAATTCATTGAGTACCGCAGAGTAATAAAGGAACTCGTCACTGTCCTTGCGGTATTGGTTTCTTAGCCCTTTACAGTAGTCCAGGGCGAAATCACCAAAGCGCACTGTGGTAAAACATTCCTCCAAATCGCTTTCCCCTTCTAGCCCCCAGGTGGCAACATTTTCACCTTGAGCCAGGGCAATCAAGCGGATCTTAGCGTCTCTGGCGACAATAATAATGTCCTTCATCACCTCCTTTGCGCTAGGAACATTCTTGTTGATCAGCTTCCACTCGTCACAGGCAAAATTAATTTGGTTATGGGTAATACCCTCCTCCATCTCTGCATACCGCCTGTGCATGAGGAAATGAACATCTTTGAGTTTGGCTTCACATTCTTGGTAGTTGAACGGGTAGCCATAAATATCCTGATTCTGCCAGTCTGTAGGCTTTTTCTTGGGCGTAATCACGAACTGCTCACCGCCCAGTAAATCCATTAGCCACTCGGTAAAACGGGTTTTACCAACGCCAGTTTTACCAATGACGCGAATGTGTGGGAACTTGTCCGGCTCGTTGCGAAACTGAGAAAAATCAAAGAACTGAATTTCATTTGTGGTGGATAGCGCTGGTACGTCTATTGTTTGGGCTTGTAGCTCTTGTCTCATAATCGTGATCGGAACACCAGCGTATGGCAGATGGTCAACCACAAAGGCGATTTTATCCATTGGTTTATGAGCTAATTTCACGCACCACAGCATAAATTCAAGGATTTTTTCAGCCAGCAATAGGCAGAACTGAACCAGAGAAATTATCAGCTTGACTGCTACCCACCCAAAAAACCTTAACCATGTCCGAGCGGAGGGAATGTCAAAATGGTTCATCTCCGGTAAATTACTCCGTTTTTAAACCCCTCGAACTCAGCTTGACACTTAGTTAGCTGTGTTTTAAAGTCGGGTGTGGACTGCTGTTGCAAAGTCCACACCAAAACACCGATACCAGCCAACGCAAGAAATAAAGGCGTATTATCCTTCATTAGCCAATACCTTCCAACCTCTTAGCAGCATCAAGGACAATTTGCTGTTGCTCAGGGGTCAATTTGTCATCACCGTTACACTCAATCACTTCCATGTGAGTTCCGGCACGGTAGAGACAATTATTTTTTACGGCTTCGTTGTCTGTGGAATTGGCTTGAGCAACGTAGCGCTGGACGTAGGATTTGTTGATGTCTTCTGTCATAATCTTGGAGTGTGTGGTTTTCAGTGATGTGACCGCATGACGCCGGCGGTCGTGTATCTGTGCGGATGGCGATCGCCTTTAAAAATCCGCTTTATTTGCAGTAGTGCTATTAAAAATGGTTACGACCCAACAAGGTAAAGTTTTTCGCCTTGTTGGACTAACCTCAATGGGTTGACGAGTATCAAGGCAAACTGCTCGCCCGTCGTTGAGTTTTACGTAAAGGGTTTTTCCTGTTTTTGTTCGAGAGAACAGTTGCCCAGGTGACAAGGTTTCAAAGATTACTTGAGTTTTACCTACTACGTATTCAGCTTGGTGAGAATCGAATCCCTCGGAAAGCGGATCGTCTGCCATTTCTTTCCACTGTCTCTGTCTTCTGGTTTTAGGTTCAGCCAGTGATTTGCCGTTAATATTGGCTCGATCTGTGGTCTGTTGGTCGGTCATAGTAGTTGACGTGTGCCTCGATAGTGCGTTAATAGTCGCTCAACAGTGGAGTGTTGACTTTTGCCTCAATGGCTTGCATAGCAGTAATTTGAGCGCTTGTTGGCTCGACCGCAGCCGTGATAATTTCGTCCAGTAAAAAGGCTGCAATATCGGCTCCGAGTTCAAAGCGTTCACCTTCATCAAGAGAATCGCACCAAGTAATGATAATTTCGGGTATGTCCTCAAATCCCCATTCTTTCTTCTGGTAAGCGATGGTGGTTTGTTCTCGCAGTGCCAGGAAGATTAGGCAGTTTAGCCCAGTGGCTTGAGTGCGGTTAAAGTTCTGCTCAATGTGGCTGATGATGTCTAGGCGATTAATATCTGTTACATTCATGCTGTCCTCTTTCAAAGTTATTTATTTGCCGATCGATTTAGGATGTCCAGGGCATATCGCTCTGGATTTTTAATTGGCTGATATTGCTAAAATCTTCTTAATTGAATTGAACTTTGAACCGGGCGATCGCTTTGTAGAGGGCTATCGCCTTTTTACTGGGCTATCGGTTTTTACATTTCGTTACTGCTAACCCCGCGACGCTACGACTTACGGGTGAATGCAGTTGTCTGTTGTCAGTTTCCCCTAGCAGGTCTTTAAATTGCCTCAATGGCGGTAGGCTGCTATCTCTACCGGATTTGTCTGAGAAATACTGGACTTCTAGAATTCCATATAGCTATAATGTTCGCACGTCTAGAATTGTAATTCAATATTAGAATTCTAGATGTGCAATAATTGGGGTGTTGAATATGGAACTTGAGAATGTCCAGAGGCCGTCCGAAATCCGAGAAAGTGGTAATATCAGGGACTTTAAAGGTAAGTCCAGAATCTTGGGAGATGCTGCGAACCCTAGCTCTAAGCATGGGGCTTACGAGATCCCAGCTCGTAGAGAAGATTGCAATGAATCAAATACCGTTGTCACAGAACAATGGACAGCTAGTGGAATCCCTGGGAAAATCGTCGGCCAGCTAATTGATGAGAACGAAAAGCAGCTGGCTTACCACCGACAACAGGTTGAAATAATAGAAAACAGGCTTCAAGAGCTAAGACAAGTACCTGAAAGCCTTACAAATATAAATGAGAGTGAATAAGCCGTCCTGCCTACAAAGGTGAGGACGGCTTTATTCATGGATATGTCGCCTACTTATTAGCAGGCGACGCATCTGTGACTATTCGGGGTTGAGTTGCGATCGCTGTTGACTAATACCCAATGACCAATGACCGAGAAACCAACATACCCAAACTTCGACAACCTAGTAAACCAGACAGATGCAGAAATGCAGCGATTGGGCTGGACAGAAGCCCAAGGTCGAGAGCATTTGATGAAATATTACGGAGTGCGATCGCGCATCTTGTTAACCGAGGATGAGCTAGATAACTTTCTGCTTTACCTGCAACTGACCGATTCCCCAACACCCAATAACCAATGAGTACACAGGAAGAACAGATAAAAGCTGCGATCGTGATTTATGGCGACAGGATTGCGATCGCTTCTCCAGAATTAAACAGTGCCACAGAGCTTGCCTGCTACAAGCTAAACCAATTTGTAGATTACATCTCCACCCTAGACCCAGAACTAGAACGACATGAGGCAATCACTATGGCATCTAGTGCATTGCATTTTCACTAGGGATTAGCTTATTCAATAGCCATTAACAAGTTTCAAAAAGGTGGTTGTCTGGGTGCGATCGCCTTTTTGCGGAATTTTGATAAAAGTTAACAAATCAATAATTAAGTATATATGCGGTTTATCTGTGAATAGATTTCTGATTCAATTTCTTGTTTCCCCGTATCCTGACATAGCAAGGCTTGGGCGGCTGAAGAGACAAAACTTAATTTTTGTTTGAATAACTAGTCAACCCAAAAGAATTGCTTTTTCATACTTTTTCAGCAGCCCCTAACTACTTGCATGTACAAAAATTAAAAGATACAACGGATTTATTCACTTCAAGAAAATCCGTTGTATGGCTGAACCGACGCTTGCTGTATTTGGTGCTAACGCTACCCAAACTGCTACTGATTTAGTTATTAAAAAATCAGACTTGGTAGCTGTAGGCTTGACCCCAGCTACATCCAATACAGCTGAATCACTGTTGATAGCAATTATTTTGCAATTTAAAACAGTTCTTACAGATACTGCCCGTGATACGAATATTGACCAATCAATTGCAGTCACTGATGGTTTTAGCCCATCAATCACAACTCGCAACAATGCTATTTATCTTAGAAATACAATTTCTATCGAAGTTGATAAGCTGTTGACTGGTGCTGATGTTATTGATCCTGATGATTACTAATTATGCAAACACTAACACTGCAAGAGCTATTTGGTGTTAAGGCTGTGCAAACTAGTGATAAACTAATTATTAATAAATCAGATTTATCGCTAGTCGGGCTTACCCCTACAACAAACAATCGCGCCCAACAATTACTAGTTGCGATTCTTTTACAAGCACTAATTTCTTTTCAAGGATATTTAACGGAAGAAAACGGCAATATTATCACTGATGAAAACGGCAATCCAATTGGATACGACAACAGCCAGTTGTATGAACTACTGGAAATAATTCATTGGGGAGTGTATATCCCAGATGGATATACAAATAGGATACGTAATCAGTTCATCATTCATTCATACGTATTAGATAATGACCCAAATTAAAGATATTGCAATTTCAAAAACCGTTGCGGCTGATAATGACTTTTTAATAATGCAATCGCCAGTCGGAGAGACTTACAAAATTACTAAAGCTGATTTACTTCAAGGCTTATCTTCTGTTGGAACCGCTGATAGCAATTCAGATAATTTATTTTCTAGCGTAGTACTACTACTATCTAATAATAATAATTTTCTAGATAAATCTTCTCTTGCAAATAGCTTATCTGTTTCTGGAATAACAATAAGCTCAATTAGTAAATTTGGCGCTAATAGCGCTTACTTTGCAGGTAGCGCTAATATTTTAACTACTCCTAATAGAAACGAGTTTAATTTAGGAAATAGTGATTTTACTATAGAAGCTTGGGTCTATCCAACGGTGCTAGACGGTAATCCTAGATACGTTATCAGCAAAGTGGGTGATTTATCAAATAATTCTAATAGAAGCTATGGTTTAAATGTAAGCGCTAATAATTTTCAATGGTACTTCACCTCTGATGGTATCAATGATTCTCCTATCAATTTTCCTTGTAACCTTCAAATTAATAACTGGTATCACATAGCAGTAAGTCGAACAAATAATAATTTATACGGATTCTTGAACGGCGTATTAATATCATCTACATCACATAGCACTACTTATTTTAATAGTAGTGCAAGCCTTACTATTGGTAGCTTTGGCGGATATGCAGCAAATGGGTATCCTCAGCTTTCATTTATTGGAAATATTGAAAAAAATGGACTCAGAGTGACTAAAGTATGTAGATACACTTCATCTTTTACAGTATCCACCAAAGCTTTTTCTACTATTTAAATTAATAATTCACTAATGGCAAAGCAGTGCTATCTTTTACTTTTTACTAATTGCGTTAACGCAAAAGGGCATAGTTATTACTGTGTTGATAGCGTTGGTAGCACCTCTGGATCTTGCGGCGTGGTACAGGTAATTAATGGCGTAAATACTGGCATTGGTGCAAAGGAATTAATTTTTATTCCTGTATCCTATGCAGGTGCATATCCCATTCCATCAGAATATTCTACGAGTTACGATAGTGGATACTATGGTTCTTGCTGTGATCCTCCAGTTTTTAATACTTACTGTCAAGGAGGCAAGCAAGCTAAGGTCACTGTATTAAAACTAGAATATATTTTCCAAAGTACTCCTATAAAAGTTTCGTGCAAGGGGACAACACTAAAAATTGAAGATAGTTCTGGTCGTACTAGAAGCGTAGGAGTGCCTAATTGCAGTAGTTATAAAGTTTCTTGCGATGATGATTGTCCTGAAGGTAGCCACAAATGCACTCACAAAAAATATCCAGGCTATTGTTGCATCCCATGCAAGGCAACGGGTGACAAGCTTAAGAATATTGCTAATAAAGTAGGTCGCTAATGGCAGAAGTTTGCAAAGATATCGACCAAGGACTAGCTGCTTTAAATCGTAAAATTGATGAGTTGAATAAACGATTACGAGATTTGGAACGGGAGCAGAAACGGTGTTGTGATGATAAAGATAAAAATAAAAATGATAATAAAAACAATAATGATTTAGAAAAACGTATAAAAGAATTAGAAAAAACTACAGAATTGCTCAAGAAAGGCATTATTGAAACTTTAAATAACTTTGCTGATATTGAAAATACAAACAGAGAATTTACTGAAGCATTCCAAGGTATGCACGATATAATAACGCCATTAATTGATACAGTTTCGGTAATTGCTGAATTTTTAGGGGGAGATTAATGGCTAGCTGGAACGGAGTACCCTTACCGACTTCCCCCTCTCCTAAAATTCCTAATTCAATTCCTCAAAATTTTAATTGGGATAGCTTTAAGGCTGACCCCAAAGGGACTTTTAACAAGTTCAAAGGAGCAAGAGAAACTCATAGATTAAATTGGAAAGGCTATCGCACAGCTAGCGCGAGTACTAAAAAAATTATTGCCTCATCTCCTAGCAAGAAATTTATTGCTGATGCTGGGAAGAGAATTAGGCAATTGAAGAAAGTAGCCGATACTACAAAGAAAGTAGCTGATGCCACCAAAAAAGCAACTGATTTAACTGAAAAAATACAAGCCGCACTTTTTAAAAATGTTCCTGGCAGCGCTATTTTAGATAAGGCTTCTCGCATTGGTGGCATTCTTGGGATTCTTGCAGCAATTGGAGCAGTAGCAATTCTCAAATTAAATGAATTCGTTAGTAGCCGCACTTTTGATAATCTAGATTCAATCAATAATGATTTAACAAAAACTAATCAACTAGCTGTACAAGCTGGATTAAAACTAAAAACTATTGATGCTAAAATTCAGAAATTTGGACGGGAGTTAGATGCTAATGCTAAAGATTATTATCGTTTAAATAAGCAACAAGAAAGTTTTGGGAAAGATTTAGTAGAAGCTAAGAAAAAAGCTAATGATTCTCTGTACGAAACTCGTGAAGGCAGAAAGATACTTGAAAGTAAAATAACCGAAGCTAAAAAGCAAGCTAATGATTCTCTGTATGAAACTCGTGAAGGTAGAAAAATACTTGAAGGCAAAATTACAGAGCAGCGTACAAGTTTTGAAGCCAAAATTCAACAGGTTAACGCCCAAATTGCAAAATTCACCAGTGGAGTATCAGATAACTTTCAAAAAACCGTTAACGCCACAATTTCAAAGATTCAATCTGACCTAGCAGCAACACGGGCTAAGGTTGACGCAATTCGCCCAGCAACCCCAACAGATACAGCAGCTATTAATGCTAATGCAGTTGCAGCCGCTAGAGCAATTGTCAATCCATTACAATTTCAAATTGGGCAATTAGCTGGTACAGTTGGTAGCTTGCAAGGGCAAGCGGCACAAATCCCAATCCTCGCTAATTCAATTGGGAGTTTAGCGCAAAATCTTAATACTGTAAATGCTAAGGCTGATGCAGCGATGAACGAGGCACGTAATAAAGGTGTGCCGAATCTCGCACCAATTCAACAGCAATTAGATGATAAATTTAATAGATTTGTTGCTGACAATAATAAAGCACTAGGAATTGTTGGAATTAATCAATCAAATTTAGCAAAAGAATTTGACAATAAATTAGCTGAATTTAATCGTCAAAGTAATCTAACTGCTGACCAACGGTTTAACGAATTTAAAAGAGAAAACGATAAAGCACTAGGAATTGTTGGAATCAATCAATCAAATTTAGCAAAAGAGTTTGATGCAAAACTGACTAATTTTCAACGCCAAAGTAACCTAACTGCTGACCAAAGGTTTGAAGAATTTCAAAAACAAAATAAAGCTGACTTAGGATTAATAAAAAGTAGTCTAACAACAACACAATCTGATGTTGGGAAGTTAGATACAAAAATCAAGGAACAAGCAAAAGTGAATGAACAAGCTTTACCAAAACTTGACCAAATAGTAACAATACTAGGTTTAATTCCAGCTAGAGCCGCTTCCGCTATTCGCCCGGATATTCCTACAATCCCCCAAATAGAAGGCGCAGCTGCCACAGGAACTTGTCGCACTCTTCAGCCTGGGGGCTGTATGCGTAAAGCTTTTGATGCTAATGCTGATGGAATTACAAATAATAATAATAAAAATGCTGGCAATATTTTAGATGCTATCAATACAGGTGCTAACGCTGCACTGCTTCAAGGGCAACAAACAATTCTTGCAAGATTGGGTGATCAGCTTCCTGGTGGTATTGGTGGAAAGCTATCGCGCTTTGCTCAATGGGCACATTTAGACCGAGCATTAAATATTATGAATTTTGCCGCAAACGTTCATAATGCAGCAATGCTTTCTAATAATTTGGGGCAAACTTTATTAAGCGTAATTGGTAATATTTTGAGTATAATCGGCTTAAAAGATGCCGAGGGGCAAGCTTTTGATATTGGTAGTATTATTAGTAAAAGTATTGAAGGAATAATCAAAGGTGCAATTGGAGAAAAAAATTATAAAATACTTGATAGCAATTGGAAACGAGCAAATCGTATTTATCAAGCAACTGCAAATATTTTAAACTCGATTCAATCAATTGGAGCATCTATTCTTAATGCTCTTGAAATCATAGGCGAATGGAACGCAAGAGTAGCTAATGCTTTAAAAGCCTTTGGCGTAGTGGGAGAAAGAGCTTATGCGTGGTTTAATCCAAATATTAATTTCCAGAATAAATACTTTACTGCTTTAGAAAACGCTACTAATGTCGTATCTCAAGTTGACCAAGTAGCAAGCGAGGTTTTGTCCATTAAAGAAACTGTAGGACAATTAAAAGACCAGAAAAAAGAACTTGATGAATCTTTAAAACAGACCGATAATAGTAAACAAAAACCAGAGAGTTCAGAAGCTACAAAAATAAAAGCAGCAGCAGAAGCTAGCAAACTGGTTAGTGTTGGCACTGAATTAAATCAATCTGATAAAAACCCTGATGATTAAAATATGGTAGCTACTTTCCCAGAAACACCAACAGCACAACCAAAATTTTTAACGCCTCTAATTAATATTACTGTCAACACTTTTTTAGCTTCTAATCCTGTTTCAACTGGTAATATTGCAAGCCAAACCACAAGGACTTGCAATATTACTATTAACGTTGACAACTTATCTCGATCGCTTGCTATAGCGGCTTTTAATCGTATTTTTAACTACGCTCAATCTTTAGCTAATAATGATTTAAATCCTTCCGCTTCAGCAAATCAAAACCCCATTAACCCAACAGACCCAGGAAATGTTTTTAGTCCTACGGGAATTTGTAATATTACTGTAGATAAATCTGGAGATGTGCCTATAGTAAAACTGACTTTACAGGCTTCCAATTTGAGAATTGATTATATGGATGAATATTTTGCGACTACTCTAAATTATTTAACTTTAGCTATTACTAATGATTTAAATCCAGGGTAAAACTATATGCCTCTGCCAGAAGGGTTTAACGAATTTGAACATTTACAAGATTTGATAAGAAGGGAGCATAATAAGTTTGTCCGTGAATATTTTAAAAACGAACTTGATGATGATATCTCCACACCAAGAGCAAGTCTAAAACATGCTTGCTTAATAAAAGATGAAGATACCGCAGCCATGACTGAGATGAGGCAGTGGTTGTTTGAAATTACCTGCCGACACGCCCAAAGCTTACAACCTGCAATTTATGGTATTCCTGTTAGTACCTACCATGATTCTATAGCTTTTTATCCTCAAGTCATGTTGTATTTTCTAGAAGATTTGCAAAACGTTGAGGAAGGTTATCAACCAGTTGATGCAGAAATCAGCTTTCGATTAATGCATGAAACAAGCGCAACTTACACACCTGTAAAAGCAAAAGCCTTGGCTACTAGAATTAAATCTGCTTTGTCTTCTGGCAATGGGTTTGTATGGAAAAAAGGAAGAGAAAAATGGATTTATCAAGACAACTCAAAGGGCTATGATTTTAGGCTTTTAGCTTGGAATGAAGCAGAAGCTAAAAAAGTGATTGAGCAAGTATTAGACATTCAATCGCATTCCCCAGATTGGAATTTATTAAGCGTAGCTACAAAGAAAAAACAATACACTACCGTGCCAGGTACACACGAAGTTTACGGTAAGTCGCGGCGCAAACCTCGTGACCGTCCAATTGCTTTTGTTCGCTTTAGATACGCAGAATTAAAACTGCACGGGCTATTTAACGATATTACCCTGATAGACCGTACAGGTTTTAGGAGTAATCCAATAATTCCAGCTAGATAGTCGTACCGACTACTTCTGAAGCAGAAGCAACAACGACAGCAGCTTGAATAACTCCAGTTTGGGTAATTGCCCCATTAATTACAGTTCCGTTACTGGTAGAAGGCGGGAAAGCGCTTAATTTTTCGCCTACAGCTTGCGTTTCATTAATTGAGATTTGAGCCTCTGCGGCTGCTTCTCTCAAACGCATAAGAAACTTAACAACTCCATTACTTCCTAAATTCCCAGCAACAGACCCATTAACAGTAGAAACACTGATTAAAACGCCAATATTTCCTAACGTATCCTCGCCTAGAAAAATTTGCCCTGTTTCTCCTAATGCTTCGCTTAATTGCTGCCAAGTCAAATCATTGATTACTGCCATATTAATAATTTCCAGTTAAGTGTTTTTACCGTAGCATCTTGTTCTGGCTTTTTAGATTGCTTCCACAAGTATACTTCTGGGAGTAACTGAACCCCTTCTTTTTTGATGCTACAAATGAAGAACCTTTTTAATTACATAACAACCTTATAAAACATGGCAAGAATCCCATCTGTAGCATCTCTTCAACGTCGCACGAACGAACTTAAAGCAAGAGAGACAGCCCTAAAAGCCAGACAACAAGCAGCGCCAAAAGTAGGAACAGGACAAGCTCGACCAACTCAAACTGCAAAATATAAGTCAATATTTACAACAGAAGACTTTACTGTTAACGTGCCAAATGCAGGGCTTACATTCTTTGGCGGGCTTGGAGCTTTAGGTTTGGCGGCTCCAGATACTTCTCAAAAGCTCCCCAGAGGATTCAAGGCTGCTAAGATTACAGCGACTCGTGGACGGTCAAAAGGCGCTGAAAAAACCTCTAGTTTAAGTGGAAGAAAATATTTAAAATATAGCATTGATGCTAGTGGAGGAACACAAAGCACTTTCTCTGCCCCTATTAGTGCTGATACTTTAGCAGCTTTGAAAACTAAATTCCAAGCAATTATAACAGCTAAAAAAGATGATATCGGGGAATATGGCAGAATAAGCTTTGAACCAGAAAGACCCTTATTTAGTGCATCTGGGGTAGGTGGTGGAGGTGCTGGCAGTTAATTATGAGCCTTGATACTCCCATCATAATTACTCATGATTTATCACTAGAGGAACTTGAGTTAGAAATAGATAAGCTTTTCTTGAGGCAACAAACAAAGCAAGCTTGGCTAAATAGTGAAGTTTCTACTAGTGATTTTCTTGATTTATTAGACCAGCAAGGGTTTGACATTGAAGATTTAGTAAATGTTTGGGAAACAGGTATTAAGTTAATTTAAATGACTCTAAATCTAGATTTATCAGGAACTAATAAATGGGATAGGATTTTTTATCAACCTTTTCAAGGGAACCCAGAAAACAAAAAAATTAGAGCGCCACTCATAGAGCCTTTTGAATTTCCTTTCATTCTCCAAAATCACGTATTAGCTATTATGGTCAGTTCCAGCGCTGCTAAACCACGTTGGCGCACTTCTGGACATTTAATACAAACTTACCCTAGCGTTATTACAGGAGGAAAAATATTATTATCTGAAAGCCCTTCTTCTGGTGTCGATGCAGCTAAAAAACAAGTAGGAATTAATACCATTGAGTTAGTTGTTTTCCCAAAACTTGCAAATCAATATTATCTTTGGTTTGATTTCGTACCGTGGCTACTCTTTGCTACGCTTGGCTTGTGGCAGTTTGCCGGGAATCAATTTGATGCTACGCAAGAGGTATTGGAAACGATAAAAATTGATATATTACGTGTCGAAGCTAAAGTCGATGATATTTCAAGCTATCAATAATGTGGTCAAGTTTAGGGATATTTTCAGTTGAAGAACATTGGAAATTAACAACAACTACGAAAGCAGAATTAATTAGAATAACTCATTTGTCAGTGCCAATTAGACAGGATTATGTCAAGGCTGTTATTGCACAAGGTTTTCAGGAGGATGCTATTATCTCAATCTCTACGCCTCAACGGTTGACATGTCGGCAAGAAAAAGAGATTTTTAGCTTTCCAAATCTTGATAATTTAGAGAAAAGAATTGTATTCAGACGATTAGATAAAGCTAACGAAATAATTTTGAAGATAAAAGTAGAGGAAAAAAATATGTTAATTAGTTCTAACAAAACTCAGATTACTACTGCCCAAGCTTTACCCGATATATCTTTAACAAATACTAAGAAAACGATAGTCTTAGAGAAAACTGATGCCAGTCGGAGAAATTATTTAATAAGTAATTTGGGGGCAGCAACGGCTTATTTTAAATATGTTCCTTTGGGAGTAGATCCAACGGTGACTACTCTTATTGTTTCCTCAACTGATTACGATTTCGCATTAGCTTCTGGCGATAAATGGCTAGATAGTACTTTATCCCAAAATGGTGTAATAGGAATTACTGCTAATGCTTTATCAACTGCCAAAATAAAAGCTGTTGAATATGTTTACTTATGAAACTTCCTAATGACCCATTAGTGATTATCACTTTTGTTCTTGCACTAGGGGGTCACGTAACCTGGGGAATAGTTTTTTTTACAAATTCTATTAAGCGGCGATACGCTGCTGAAAGAGATTTTAATCATTTGAAAAATAATCAGAAACAAATAACAGACAATATTGCGTTTGGATTTAGGGAGATTGATGAGCGGTTTGACCGAACCGACCGAGATTTACTAGAGATTAAAGCTTACTTAATTGGTAAGGGTATTATTGGAAAACAGCATGAGCAATAATTAGAAGAATTAGAGAAAACCCTGATTCAATATCAAGGTTTTCCATGCATATTAGATTGAGTCTACCAAAACTCAATTATGCAAGTCTTTATTTTAACTGCTTGGCTAGCCTTAATGATAGGTATGCTAGCTTTAGCTATAAAATCAATCCAAACAAATAAGCAAGCAGGGCAAACTAGGCTAGAAAGGTTACGCAATGCATATCGGAATTTACAAAAATATAAAACTCATTCTCAGGTTTCGCGTTTAGCTCATACTAGTCCTGGCTATGCTGGTTTGTGGCATCAGCTTTTACTAAGAGTTAATTTTGATATAGCCCTTGCAGAAAAATTAGTTAAACAGTTACGCCTAAAATATCCTGGGAAACCAGACCGATGGTATATAGGTAAAGCAATTTGGGATATAGAAAAAGAGTGCAACCGCCATTAGTCAAAATCTCCATTTCGTCTCATTTAGCCTCAATCGGGATATTCTCGCGGGTCTTGATAATCAAGGTCGTATTCTGGTTCTGGCAATGGTTCTTTATCAATCCAAAACAACAAAGGATCTGAGAAGATATGCCCACATCCACAGTAGAACAATATTCTTACTCCGTCGATTTCATCAAAGTCTCGCCTTTTGTATTGAGAAGATGAACACTTGGGGCAACCATACTATTGCTGCGGCATTGCAAAATTCCTATTTTGTCTCTAACTCTTCCTTAGTTTTTTCTAATTCCTCGACTCTAGATTCTAATTTTTCTAGCCGTTCTAATAGCGCTAGCAGTAAATTTTGATTTTTTTCCGATAGCTCGGAAACGTCGATCGCCTCTCGATTAATCTCCATAATTCCGTTTTCGTCACATGTGGGCTGTATTGCCTATAATATCGTTCACAGTGAGTAGCATTTGAGTAGCGCGATCGCAACCAGCGATCGCTAAAAATCAGAGTAAAAATGGGGTCTTTGAGTAGCGATTGAGTAGAAAACCTTAGAGCATAACTTGAAAAGCTTACAGAGCAAGGTCTTTTGGCACTACCCACGCAAGTACAATAAAAAAAATTTGCTATCAATTGAATAAAAGTTAATTTTTTGGGATAGGTATTTTGCCCGTCCTTTTTTTATTGCCCACCGTAGCATGACGAATCAACCCAAAGTCATTTTGCTGGATTTGAAACTGCCAAGAGTAAGTGGATTAGAAGTTTTACGGCAACTCAAGTCTGACCCACGCACACAAATGATTCCGATTGTGGTACTGACCTCTTCTGCTGAAGACCAGGATATGATCAAGAGTTACCAGCTTGGGGTGAATAGCTACATCATCAAACCTGTTGATTTTGAACAATTTAACCAAGCAGTGCAACAGCTTGGTTTTTATTGGGTTTTATTCAACCGATCGCCAGTTTCTTAAATCAATAAATGCAGTTGTAACTTAATTCTAAGTCAGAGCTACTGCTGGTTGCTGCCAGCGTCCCACCGCCTTACCAATCACTGCTAATTCTTGCATCAAGTTATCGAAACGGTCTGGTGTCAGAGATTGGGGGCCGTCCGATAAGGCTTTGGCAGGATTGGGGTGAACCTCTATCATCAGGGAATCTGTGCCAGCTGCGATCGCAGCCATCGCCATTGAAGGCACAAACTCAGACCAACCTACGCCGTGGCTGGGGTCAATCATAATTGGCAGGTGAGTCAGTTTTCGTAACACTGGCACTACTGATAAATCCAACGTATTGCGCGTATACTGGCGGTCAAAGGTGCGTATTCCCCTTTCACACAAAATTACATTGGCATTGCCAGATGCCAGAATATACTCGGCTGCCATCAACCAATCTTCAATAGTAGCCGCCATTCCCCGCTTCAACAGAACTGGTTTCGGCTGCGCTCCCACTTTTTTGAGCAAGGAGAAATTCTGCATATTCCTGGCTCCCACCTGGATTACATCAGCAATTTCGGCAATTTTATCTAGGTCGGCAGCATCCATTACTTCTGTAATAATACCTAGTCCACTCGCTTCCCGCGCCCTTGCTAACAAATCCAAAGCACTCTCGCCGTGTCCTTGGAAGGCGTAAGGTGAAGTCCGAGGTTTGTATGCGCCGCCGCGCAAAAAGGTAGCTCCAGCCGTCTTGACGCGCCGCGCTGTCTCCACAATCATTTCTTCATTTTCTACGGAGCATGGCCCGGCAACGACTACTAAAGGCTGGTGTTCACCAAATACCACCGCTCCATTGGGAGTATTAACTACCACTTCCGAAGCTTCGCCGTGGCGGTACTGACGGCTGGCTCGTTTGTAAGGCTGCTCTACCCGCAACACCTGCTCAATCCAAGGACTAAGTTCCTGAATTTGTAGTGGATCTAAGCTGGCAGTTTCACCTACTAAACCAATAACTACTTTGTGTTGACCAACAATTTTTTCTGGAGTTAGCCCCCAGCTAGTTAGTTCCTCATCAATGCGGTTTATTTCCGCCTCTGGGGAACCACTTTTCATTACTATAATCATGTGAAAGTTCCTGATTATTAATTGAGTAAAATTTTCTGTAAATAGACTAGCTAGCTTTATTGTTGCTTATTAGCCTAATTACAAAAAGTTAAAAATAAAATTTATTTACAAAATATAGCGCCCAGTCAGCAATTTTACTGCTAAATAACTGAACATAGGGTATAAAAAGATAACATAATTTAAATTAGCAATGTTGAAGTTATAAAATTTCAACTTCAACATTCACTTCTTCATCTACCCAATACCGCAGTTATCTAATACCTGAGCGCCGATAATTATGAGTTTTTTTGCCGAGTTTCGCGCCAAACAGCCACCATTCGTCCCCAATTGGTGTTGAACTCACCCAAACCCAACAAACTTCCGACTCTTTCTTCATCCCAAGAGGCAGAAAGAACGCCATAAGTTATCCCTAAAACTCCCAAACCAAATAATCCCATGTTCACCAATAACACGGCTATGGGAGGTAGTTGGATGTTGAAGTAGCTAGCAAGCAGATAGCTAACAACTAAGGCGCTAATGCCCAAAGCTGTTGGTACACCACAGAATCCAGCTACCCGTCGGATCATCCGCTGGCTGACTACCTGGGGAATAGCCATCTCTTCTTTGGTGTAAGGCCGTTTTCTATCAGCCTGTTTGCTAGATTCTTGTGGCTGTGCTGCTGGTTTACTTTGAGTTTTTGTGGGTTTTTGGCGCTTTTTTTTCGGTTCAAAGGGTAAGCGACTGCGTTCAGATTCTTCAGCAGACATAAGCTGTAATCCCTATCCACGAATACCGAGGCGAGCAATCAAAGCTTGATATTTTTCCCGGCTTTCTTGTGATATGTAAGCTAGAAGACGCTTGCGCTGACCAATTAGCTTCAACAGTCCCCGCCGGGAAGAATGGTCTTTTTTATTTGCCTGGAGATGTTCGCTGAGGCGGTTAATGCGCTCAGTTAGCATGGCAACTTGGACATCGGCCGACCCAGTGTCGGTTTCGTGAACTTGGTAGTTGGAAATTATTTCTTGTTTCCGCAGTTGCGTCAGAGCCATGATCGATTTAATTTCTAGTTTTTCTAAATGTATGTAGCAGTCTCCTATAATATCACAGCCATCAAGGTGGATGTAGAATCATCTTTGCTCCTACGCTTTGCACTCTAGGAGACTAAGTAAGTCAAAAGCCAGACTCCAGTATCCTCTGCTAGTAGACGCCCTACCAAATCGTATTTGCATTCCTTTAAAGATGAATCACGTCTTTTGCAAGGACAGGTTCTAAAAGATACTCAAAATTGGCTTGAGAAAAGAAAAATAGTTATAGGTTTGTAGTTTGGACTAAAGCGCAAACAATGAACAATCCCTAACTATCAATCATTTCTTCACAGACTACAACCAATACGGTTCGGTTAAAGGGGAAAGGGAAAAGGGACTCATGTTTTGAATACATCCTTTACCCTTTACCCCTTACCCTTTTCCCAGACCACAAGGAAAGTGAAAAATGCTTATCCGAACCGTATTGAGACTACAACGCATCAATAAATATCTTGGCTGTATAGCTTGGCAAATCAGTAACTAAACCATCTTCTTTAACTTCAACTTCATGATTATCGAAGTAATCTTGCCAACACTCAGCAGTTGGGAAGTTTTGAATTTGATATCTAGTTAGATTCTGGTCGGAGAAATTTACTACAACAACCACACGAGAATTCTGCTCATTCCATCGGGTATAAGCCAGCACTTTATCATCGAGATTTTCGTGGAAAAATTCGATATTATCACTTTGCAAGGCTAGATTCTGCTTGCGTAGAGCAATGAGTTTTTGATAATACTTAAATAAATTATGATTCTGGTCGCCTGATAACAAAGACCAATTAATTTTTTGTGGCTTGGTTACATCTTCGCTTTTTTGCTGATATTCGCCAAACTCTTCTCCCATCCACAGCATTGGTATACCCAAAGCTGTCATTAAGAGAACGGCTGCTAACTTCGCTCGCTTAAATGCCTCCGCGTCAAAGATACCGCGATCGCCTAATTCTCGCAATAAACGTTCGCGATCGTGGGTTGCCAAATAATTTATCACATTGGTAGCAGTTGCATAACCCTGCTGTCTAGGATCTAAAATTTGCTTTAGTTGTTTTAACTCAAATGCTTCTCCACAAATATATGGAACTATAAAGTACCGAAAACTCTCATGCCAACAAGCGTCTAATGGACCATCTGGCTGGACTACAGCTTTTGTATCAGGAATATGTTCAGCAATATTGTAAAACTGCTTGGGTGCAGCATGGTTTTTTCCTTGCTTCGCCAGCCAGTCTAAAAATTCAAAGTTAGCCAATTGGCGCACCGCATCAAAGCGGATTCCATCAATGTGATACTCCTGAATCCAAAATTGCACTACATCCCCGACGTATTTCCATGCAGGTTTAACATCTAATTTCTCATCATAATTATCATAGTTAAACTCTGGCCCCCAGTAATTATCTGGATCTTCAGGATAATGCATGTGTTCGTAATACCAGTAATTCCGGTCAATCAGCATTAACGGGCATTCTTCATCTGTGTGGTTATAAATTCCATCCATAAAAACGCGAATGCCTCTAGCATGACACTCATCTATTAATCGCTTTAAATCTTCTGTTGAACCATAACTAGATTCTGTAGCAAAGAAGTGGCGCACTTTATAGCCCCAGTTATAGTTACCAGGGTACTCATTAACTGGCATTAATTCAATTGCATTAACTCCCAATTCAACCAGATAATCTAACTTGGCAATTATTCCTAAATACTTACCTCGTTTATCAAACCCAACTTCATCACCAGAAAAATCTGCAACGTGCATTTCATATATGACTAATTCACGATTTTCAGGCAATGGTTTTTCGTTGTGTTGCCAAACATAAGTGTCAATAATGCGTTGCCCATTTCTAATTCGCACTATGCTGTACTTTTCTGTTTCATTAACATCTGTTGCTTTAGGGTCAATAACATTTACCCATTCATTAAATGCAAAATTAGGACTTTTACTTTGAATGCGAAATTTATATTGATAAATTCCATCTTCCAATTTTACTTGAGTGCGGAAATAACCATCTTCACTTTTTACCATTGGGATTTCTTTCCACTCAGAAAAAGACCCAATTAAAGCTGCTCTTTCATTACGAGGAGCAAATAATGTAAAATCAATTAAACTTCCCATTTCCTATATCTTTCTGTAGTAGTCTGTATCATTAAGTATGATAATACAAACATGAAGTAAGTGGGTAAGAATAAATTAAACTATGTTAAACTGACTAGATTCTCTTGTAGCAATATCTTCAGTGTTTACTACAAATCTTAAATTATTCATAACCACTTACTTTCCCAAACATACGGTTAGCACCGACTCGGTAAATTAACCTTTTTCGACCTTTTGAGAGGTTACTTACTTCAGACTGGCTATACATCTATCTTTAGTAAGTTTTGCTTAAAAACAAATATTGTGCTTTTGAATTTGCTTATTTCGGAGTTGTTATAAGACAGAAGACTTATTTTCTGTAGCTTCAATAAATGCCTCAAAATCACCGTTAGGTGTCCATTGAATAGCCCCATCTCGTCCTGTAAAAAATAGTTTGGTTTGGCTTTGATTCAATTCAGATAAAGCTTTTGTATCAAAGTTGGCAGAAGAAGCGATCGCTACTTGTGGTTGCAGAGCAATTACTAAATCTTTTAATGACTGAGGGGTACACCATAATACTTGTGGACGAGGTAAACTACCACTCTTAACTAGTTGCTGTACTTCTTTAGACTTGATATTGCCTACTAATAACCAATTTTGATCTAGAATTTGCAATTGTAAAATAGGTAGTTGATCATTAATTAATTGCGCCACTATTGAACCCGTTTTCACCGCTTGACCAACTGCTAACGGTTGGTAAGATCCTTGATATTTTTGTAGTTCTTGTTGAATTGCTAGAGTCGCAATAGAATTTTCTGGTTTGGGGGAATAGTCATAAAAATTCTTAATAGGTAAACGTTGCAGTAATTCCAACCAAGCATTACTTTCATTACCTTGGAAATCAGTTGCGATCGCCCAATTAATTTGATTTACACCCTGCTGTTGCAAAAACGGTAAAATTGTAAAACGTCCTGTCCCTTCATCGCCACTATTAATTACAGTTACAGTACCTCTATCTTGAACAACTACAATTGGTTCCGTACCAGACTCTAATACTGTTATCCTAAACAATGTATTTGTAGAATGCCAAAGAGGGATGAATATTAAACCAATGGCAATCACATTAGCAAACCACCACCGCTTCTGCCACCAAGGAACTAGCCAAACTAATAGAATCAGTGTATAAATCGCCAGAAGTTGCCAAGTAGATATACTGCCCACAGCAACAGAATTTCCTGGCAGTTCGCTAAAAAACTCCACTAATTTAATTAGCCAATCAGTCGGGTAATGCAACACCGCAGCTAAAAAGCTTCCAGCCTGAGTCCAAATTAAACCCACTAAGGCACTGATGATTCCACCTATACTAATTATCGAAATTAATGGAGTACTAACCACATTCAGCAACAAACTATAAGATGGTACAACTCCAAAGACAAAAAGTTGCACAGGTAAAGTCCAAATAGTAGCAGCTAAAGGAACAGCAATCAAAGCAGCGATCGCAGGTGGTAACCATGCTAGGCGATTGACTAATGCGGGTACTGTTACGATTAATCCCAGTGTTGCTAAAAAACTCAATTGAAAGCCTAAATCCCAAATCCATAAAGGATTAAACACTAATAATAAAGTCGCTGCTAATAGTAATGAGCCGAACTGTTTTACTTTTCTTTTTAATAGCAAACCAACTAATGCCGCGAAACCCATAATTACGGCTCTAAGAACCGCAGGTTGAAAACCTGTTAAACTCAGAAAAATGATTAAAGCTAAAAAGCCAAGGGTAAATTGCGTTCCTTTACTTGCCCGCCTCGTTAGCTGTAAAATCACACTTAAAATCAAAGAAGTTTGGAACCCAGAAGCTGCTAAAGCGTGAGCTAATCCTGCTTGTACAAATAAGTCGCGGATATCGTAGGGTAAATCAACAGCTTTGCTTCCCAACACCATAGCACTGACAAGAGGCCCTTCTGGGATACCCAACCAACGAACTTGCGATCGCACAATTCGCTCCTGAATTTGCCACCATCCCCATTTACGTTCTTGTTCTAAAACATTTATTTGTCGCCCAATCAAACCAGCAAAGGTTCCTTCCTGCTTGAGAAACTTCTGAAAATCGAAACCACCAGGATTTGAAGCCGCCTTTGGTTTGTACAAAATCCCAGTCACAGCAATTTGTTGACTAGGGTATAACCCAGTAGCCTGAAGTATAGGCACTGTCACATACAATTTACCTGTAACCCCTTTTGGCACACCTGCTGAACCTTTGTCATTTTTGACTTCATCTAGCTGAGTCGCTTCCAGCCAAAATTGTCCACGTTGACTGCGAGTTAAGCGGGGATTACTCGCCACTTCGCCACGAACAATTACAAGTTGTTCTTGATTACTGCTATTTCCAGGCGGAACAAACTGACTAATATCTTTTGCACCTGGTTGCGGTACTCGCCATTGAAAATATAGAGTTGCCAACAATCCCACTAAACCAGCAGCTATCCATATTCGAGGATGGGGGTTAGTTTGCCACATATTAGGCACTGCCTTATTTTTGCTTCCAACCTTTTCTGGTTTCTGAGCAATTTCCCGTGAACTGGTGCGTCTTCTAAAAAGAATTGCTCCCACTATCCCCAGAACTAAAATCCACACACCACCCCAAGGAACTGCTGTAAACAACAACCCAAAAATGTAGCCAAGACAAATAATTACACCACTGGTTTGAATCATAAAATTTTTGTAAAAGCACCTGACAACCCAAATTTGCGGCTGACTTAAAAATAGCTAGGGCAACAATATAGAAAAATCGGCATTGCTGAATTTGGCTATGAAATTCAAAAATAAAATATTCCAAACTCTTATTATCTGCGCTTGGAGCGCCTATGCGTGAGTTTTTCATCTCTTTAGTCAGCAACAGCGAAAAAATTTTATCTTTGCGGTGAAATACAGTCCATCAAGTTTACACAAAAAAACCCGCACAGGCGGGCTTTATCTTGTAGCTTTAGTGTTCTAGACTGTATTTTTGTCCTTTAGCAAAAGCCGCATCATAAAGATATAGCTAGCTTAAGCCTTAGCAGAGCATGGATAATTGGCAAAACTCTATGTACCTACCCTGCGGGAAAGCGAAGCGCGTATGCTTTACTTTGCGTTCCTCTGCTTTTAAATCAGTTATCAGTTATCAGTTATCAGTTATCAGGCGTATGGTGGGGGATTTAGACCCGCCACCAACGCATTCCACCTGGAGGTGGGGGACTTAAACCCAGGGATAAATAGATCACTGATAACTGTTTACTGTTCACTGTTCACTGTTAAAACCTTACGTTTTTATACAAAACTGTACTTGGTTTGAGTAGCCACACCCTTGATCATATTGGGCTTCCTGTTGAACTTACAGCATCTTTGAGTAACGGAAAACCCAACTTCTCCCTTTGCTCAACATATAAATGAGCTACCTTCCTAGCCAAATGCCGAATCCTAGCAATATAGCGGGTTCTCTCCGTCACCGAAATCACACCTCTAGCATCCAGCAGATTGAACGTGTGCGAACACTTCATTACATAATCTAAGCTAGGCAAGACCAATCCTCGCTCCGTCAACTGGGTAGCTTCCTGCTCATACAAATTAAATAGTGTCAGTAGCAACTCAGGATTCGACGCTTCAAAGTTATATGTACACTGCTCAATCTCACTTTGCAGGAAAACATCACCATAAGTAATGTTGTCTGTCCACTGAATCTTAGTAAATGCTTCTACTTGCTGGAGATACATTGTTAGACGCTCTAATCCGTATGTAATCTCAATCGACACCGGACGACAATCAATTCCCCCACACTGTTGAAAATAAGTAAATTGAGTAACTTCCATTCCATCTAACCATACTTCCCAGCCAGTGCCCCAAGCTCCCACCGTCGCATCTTCCCAGTTATCCTCCACAAACCGAATATCGTGGTCTTCAGGACGAATACCTAAAGCCCTTAACGAATCAAGATAAATCTCTTGAATATTATCTGGCGACGGCTTAATCAGAACTTGGTACTGATAATAGTGTTGGAAGCGATTGGGGTTTTCACCATAGCGTCCATCTGTAGGGCGACGACAAGGTTCAACGTAAGCAACAGCCCACGGTTCCGGCCCCAATGCTCTCAAAAATGTGTGTGGATTCTTAGTACCAGCGCCCTTCTCTATATCGTATGGCTGGGCGATGAGACAAGCGCGATCGCCCCAGAACTGATGCAATAAAGCTATTACAGACT
>NZ_BDUD01000002.1:600000-806781 GCF_003113895.1 Nostoc commune NIES-4072
GCATATATCAAGAAATTTTCAATTCGGAATGGGTAGAGGAACAATTAAATCAATTACGTCCCTACTCGGAAACACTATCAGCTTGGATTGCTTCTCAAAAACAGGATACATCCCGACTTTTACGGGGACAAGCTCTAATTGATGCCCAAAAGTGGGCGCAAAACAAAAGCCTCAGCGACTTAGATTACCAATTTCTTGCCGCTAGTCAGGATGCAGAACAGCAAGAAATCCGGCGGCAATTTGAGGCGCAGCAGGAAAGCGAACGGTTCTTTCGGCAACTAGCAGAAGCTATGCCCCAGATGGTATGGATTGTAGAGCCAGATGGTAGACTATCTTATACCAACCAGCACTTAAGTACTTTTTTGGGGCGATCGCTTTCGGAGGTGACGGACTGGAAAAGTCTGGATCTGGTTCATCCCGATGATCGCCTCATTAGCCTTACCGCCTGGACACATTCCCTAGAAACCAACTCACCCTATGAAGTGCAACTGAGAATACAAGATGTTGCAGGAAACTATCGCTGGTTTCTCAATCGAGCGATTCCCATTAAAGATGGAAGCGGACAGGTGGTGAAGTGGTTTGGCACCAGCATTGACTTAAATGATTTGAAACGACAAGAAGAATTCCGGCGATTGCAAGAAGTTGAAAAGCGACTGCAACAAGAAAAACGTGCCAGTCGCTTGCAAAAGTGGCTACTAGGGACTGTTAGTATTGCTTTCCTCGTCGCCAGTTTCTTGGGAATGTATGCCTTTGCTCAAAGATATCAAGCCACTCTCCGAGAAATTGAAGCGATCGCTAACGTTTCTGAAGCTCAGTTTGCCTCTGGAAATCGATTAGATGCTTTAGTCAGTGCCATCAAAGCCCAGACCCGATTGAGCAAATTAGCGGATGTGCCTACTGAGTTAGTTTCCAAGGTAGATCGAGAATTGCGCCGTGCCACCTTTCAAGTGATTGAACGCAACCGCCTGAACGGTTATCAAGGTAAAGTGCGGGGTGTTGCCATCAGTACCAACGGGCAGACAATCGCTGCTGCTCACCAACAGGGTAAGATTACTCTGTGGAAAAGTGATGGCACATTGCTAAAAGTACTCAGCGGACACAAAGGAGAAGTCTTTGATGTCACCTTTAATCCCAAAGGCGATAAACTAATTTCGGCTGGGCAAGATGGCACGGTGCGACTGTGGAAGCTGGACGGGACACTGGTTAAAACACTCAAGGGACATCCAGATTCGGTGCGATCGCTCGCCGTCAGTGCTAACGGACAATGGATTGCCTCGGCTAGTAACGACAGGACAGTAAAACTTTGGCGTATCGACGGCAGCTTGATTCGCACTTTCAAGGGACACAGCGATGCAGTTTCAAAGGTGGCGTTTAGTCCTGTTGGTGCTAACATCCTAGCCTCGGTCAGTGATGATAATACTCTCATCCTCTGGAATCTGGAGGGTAAGAAAATTCGGACACTGAATAATCCCATCGCATCCAAAAAAGGTAAAAACCGTCTGATGAGCGTCACCTTCAGCCCTGACGGACAAACTCTGGTAGCTGGAGACTGGATTGGTAATGTTATCTGGTGGACTGTCACTGGCATTCTATTGCAAACTGCCACAGAACATGACAGCAGTGTGGTGACTCTCGCCTTTAGCCCCGATGGTCAAACCCTCGCTTCAGCTGGTTGGGATAATACAATTAAGTTTTGGAACAGCGATCGAACTGTCAATCAAACCCTGTATGCCCACATTAACGGTACATGGGAAGTAGCTTTCAGTGCCGATGGTCGTCGTTTGATTTCCGGTGGCGAAGATGACTTGGTGCGGCTGTGGCAGCTGCAAAGCGAGATTCTCACGGTATTGCGGGGTCATCGTGCCTCTGTTTGGCACACGCCCATTAGCCCTGATGGGCAAACAATCGTTTCCTCTAGTGCTGACGGTACCATTAAGCTGTGGAATCGAGCCGGACAACTGCTCAACACCTTAACCCCGCCACCAGGACAGGTTTGGTCGGTGGATATCAGCCCAGATGGAAAGGACATCGCCGCAGGTAGCGATGATGGTTCTTTGACCTTATGGACGATGCAGGGAAAACCCTTAAAAACGATTTCAGCCCATAACGCAACAGTGCGGGATGTGGTGTTTAGTCCCGATGGGCTAGAGATAGCTTCCATCAGTTGGGACGGCACAGCCAAACTCTGGAAGCGGGATGGCACTTTCATCCAAACCCTGAGTGAGTCCCTACCTAAAAACCGCGATCGCCTCAATGCTGGAGCATTTAGCCCTGATAACCAGTGGTTAGCGATCGGGGGTCGAGATACGTTGCTTCGCCTCTGGCACAGGAATGCAAACGGGAAGTTTCCATCTCAGCCGCAATTCACCCTGAAAAGTCATAACGAGACTATTTGGGATGTTGCCTTTAGCCCTGATGGAAAGTTCGTTGCCACAGCCAGCGAGGACAAGACAATTAAACTGTGGTCGTTAGACGGTAAATTAATTCGCACCATTCCCGCCCACACAGATCGGGTAAACGGCATCACCTTCATTCCCCCCCATTCTGGACTCCCCGACAATTGGGGTACCGTCCTAGCTTCCGCTGGTTGGGATAATACAGTGAAACTGTGGTCGCTAGATGGCATCCTCCACGCTACTTTGGAAGGACATGAACAACGCGCATTGAATGTTGCCTTTTACCCTGCTACCCACAACCAAGGAGCAATTTTGGCATCTGCCGGGTTAGATGATGTGGTGATTCTCTGGCAACTCGATCGCGTCTTGGATAATAACCAGATATTGCACTCTGGTTGTATGTGGATACGAGATTATTTACAAACGCATCCAGATTTGAGCGATGGTCAATCTCTTTGTCAGGTGGAAAAAACAATTCCTCCAGCCCAGTGGATAAACCAGACACAACGTTAGCTAGCAGCGTCTTGTTCTGCAACAGTCTCCGCCGTCATTTGACAGTGCGGTTCTATCACGCTGGGAAATTGCACTTTTGGATTAGCAAAAACTCATAAGCCCTCTTGAGTACGCTTCCACTACTGAAAACTTCCAACAGTGCTTTGCCAAATCCCAAACTTAGAGCATAACCGATTGACATTGCACGTTCATTCAATCGGCGATCGCCTAAAGATATGGTTGCAATTTTTTTTCCCACCAGTCCAGCATTGCTTGTTACCTTTAGCACCCAATTTTAATTAGGGCTTGCTGAAAAAGTCAGAAACCGGCAGGAGAAGGATTGATTAGTTACTCAATAAGGGTTAATCATAACTGTGTCCTATCTGCTTGCTATCAAATTATAAGTATCAATAATATTAGACCGTATACTAGGTCTAATATTGAAAAATGGACACAAAAAAGTACACAAAAGCTGTGACATTTGAGTAGAAAGATTCAGGACTAAAAAAGTAATAGCAATTGCAGTAACAGAAGTATGATTTAGTTTCGCCATCACTCTATCCAAGCCAAATCTTCTTTTAGCTTGTCCAAACTTACCCTCAATAGAATTACGAATTCCTTCGTCCTCTTTAGCTTGCTTCTTTTTTTCCTCAACTCTTGCACCTGAATATATTTTTAGGCTCTAATAATCTAGAGACTGCCACCTTTTCTTTCTTTTTCAGCAAGCCCTGACTAAGGGAGCAAATGGACTGCAAAATATCGACACCCTAGACTTTCGAGATGCTAACGGACTGCCCTTCTACGAACCCACCACCGAACTCTGTACCATTGGCAACTTGCAAAAAGGTTGGTTTGCCGTCGTTTTAGTTCCCACCATCGAAAATGATATCTATCGTTGGCATATTTTCGCCCATAACAGTCAAACCCAAAAAGTGGAATTGACCACCCTACGTGCCTCCGATGAAGGACTATTTGAAGTCAAAGACTACACCATTTTGGAAGAATCTGACAACGGCTTACTACCCCGAAGCATTCCTGGTGTGATTAAGCGCACCTTAGATATTGCCAGTGTCACCATTAACAATGGTTTAGCCGCCACCAAATACGATTTACAACAGTCTCAGATGACGCAATCAGGGCAAGAGCTACTGTTGAAAACCGCCACCAGATTGATGTTAACAGTTCCCACCAGCACAGGAACAGCCGCCCTCAGTTTTGCGATCGCCAAAGATGGGACACTCGCACAAATCGATGAAACACCAGACACTACTATCATTCGCAGTAACCAGCGCGAAGTTCTCTTACCCCTCAACACCTTAGATGAAATCAAAGCCTTTGGTGACAGAACACCACCTCCCCAAGGCATCATTTCCGGGTTCTCAGAAGGTACTGAAGCAGAAGATGCCGAAGATTTGGTGAAAATATCCACTAATGCCCAAGCCGCAGGATTAACCGATGGCGACCTAGTAAAAATCACTGGCACTAAAGATTATCAAGGTCTTTATAGCACCCGAAAAATCGATGCTAATACCTTTGAAATTAACATTGCTACAGGTACGGAACTAGGTTACTGGGAAAAACAACAAGAAGAAGGTGGCTTGATTTTTGACGGTATGATTACCGCCTACCAGAAAACAGCCGATGGCAAATTGCAAGTTACTTGTCCCAATCATGGTTTAGAGAATGGCGATCAAGTCCAGCTTACTGGCACACAAGCCTACAACGATACTTACCCAGTCAAGAAGATTGACGATACTCACTTTATCATTGAGCGCAAATGGGCAACGGGAGAAGCCATCAACGTCAGACTAGTAGCCCTGAAGCGACGCGGTATAGTCTTTGATGGCGTGGATGATTATGTAGCAATTCCCTACTCCACAGAACTTAACCCCAAACAATTTACCGTTACCTGTTGGGCAAAAGTTACAGGAGGACAAGGAACTTATCGGTCTGTAGTCACCTCCCGCGACATCAAGACCAGCAATACTTCTGGATATATGATCTATGCTGGAGACAACAATAAATGGCAATTTTGGCTTGGTAATAATACCCAAAATTGGCTTAAACTTACTGGTTCCGATATTGTCCTCAATCAATGGACACACATTGCCGCTACCTTTGATGGTAGTAAAGCTAAACTGTATATCAATGGAATATTTGCCGCAGAAGTAGCAGCAAATTATACAGCTAACACAGCCCGTCCTCTGCGAATTGGTACAGGAGGAACAGAGGGAACAGCACAACAATTTTTCTCTGGTCAAATTGCCGATGTTCTGATTTGGAACTTAGCGCGCACCGAAACAGATATCAAAAATAATATGTATCTGCAACTAACCGGCAAAGAAGTTGGCTTAGTCGGTTATTGGCGCTTAGGTGGCATCTCCGAAGGCAAGGTGATTGACTTTGCAGATAACGGCAGTGATGGTACAGTCTATAGCGATCCTTATGTAGGGGCGATGACACTCAACCGCAAACTGGGAGACAATACAACTGATGCGGTGAAATATAGCAATTCTGAGCTAATTGCAGTTAGTCAACGGGCAACATATCAAGAAACCTTGGTTTTTAGATTCTACTGCCACGATTTCTTTTGGTGTATGGAGCCATGTTGCTACTACCTACGATGGAACAACTCTAAAACTTTATATCAATGGTAAGTTAGAAGCCTCTCAAACCTTTGGTAGCATTATCGCTAATGCTTCACCATCTGTATTAATTGGTGCACGCCAAATGAATGGACAAGCATTTGTTTGTTTCAACGGTCAAATAGCCGAAGTCTGCATCTGGAATACAGCCTGCACAGAGGCACAAATCCAAGCGAATATGTACCAAAGCCTAACAGGGCAAGAGTCAGGTTTGGTTGCTTATTTGCCACTCAATGAAATCAAACCAGAAGGCTCGACGCTCAAAGTTTTAGATCTCACCAGTAACAATAATCATGGTACTGTCAATGGAGCAATTAGCCAAGATGACAACACCTTGCCCATTGGCGGCAATGCTTTAGTGAGTGCCGAATACAGCACAATTACTGTTGAACCTGTCACCAAGCGTAAATCTGCGCTCATGCGGCGTTTTATAGCCAGTCCCGCCCTCAATGGTGTGGAATTACTACCAGACAAACGCATCGAAGAACTAGAACTCAAATGGATTGGTAATGCCCAGTTTGCCCCCACCCTCCTGGGCTACATTGAAGGTGCGCCACCTGTACCTAGTGAAAACCTGACCTTGCCGGATGACTATAATGGCGCAAGTTCAGTAGAATTAACTATCTCTGAAGATGTGGCATTTAGCTGGAATCGTTCTCAAGATAGCGGATTGGGTGCGAGTACCGAAATATTTGCAGGTGCCGATGCAGAAATGAGTGCAGGTTTTGCAGTTTCCGCAAAAATAGCTAGGGTTCGTGCTGGCTTCACAGGCAACCTTGCCTTTAGCTACCAATTCCAGAATGAGAGTAACATTACCTCTAGCTCATCTCTGAGCATGACGGATAAATTGGAACTGCGGGGTACACCAGAAACAACTCCTAAGTTCCCTCATCTGAACAACCGATTTATTCCCAAAAACGTTGGTTATGCTTTGGTGGTTTCTGCCTTAGCTGATGTGTTTATTACTCGACTAGCCCGGAGTGGCAAAATGGTTGGGTATCAAGTCCAACCTGTTGATGGTATTCCCCCGGATGTGAATACAATTACCTTTTTGATGAATCCGGCTTATACCATGAATGGTAGTTTGGATGGGTTAACGGGGAGTAGTGCTACTAGCGATCGCTTCTTTAAGCACGTTCCCCAAATGCGCGCTCAGTATGGTTCTCTTTATCCCGCCAGTTACTATCGTCTGCAAGAAGCTTATAACCTCAAACAAGCGATGGAGAAAGAAGATAAGCGCCGAGAATCTTATTTTGATAACTTTGATGTGCGGACAGTTGATGAAACCTCTTTGGGACGGAATATAGATAGTGGTGATGCTCCCTCTACTGTTGGTGTACAGAGGGAAGAAGACAAATCCAGTACCACGATGACTGATGAGCAAAAGACAGCACAGCTAAAAACCGAATCAGCAGCTCTTGTCAAGCAGCAAAGCGCGGCTACCGAAGCTAAAAAGGCAGAAATCCAAGGTAAGATTGACGACCAAGATCAACGAGTCCATGCTCAAACAAGTTTTGCCGGCTGGCAGAAACGAATGGAAGATATTCAAATCAAGGCAGGCAAGCGGAACATTGTCAATACCTATGTCTGGGATGCTGATGGCGGACTGCGAACTGAAGCTCAGAGTTTTGCCAATACAGTTGAGCATACCATTGGTGGCTCCTTTGGGCTGAATGCAGGTTTAGGATTTGAAGGAAAGTTTGGTGGTGGCGGTGCTGCTGTAGAACTAACTGCTCAAGCTACTATTAACATGACCCAAACTATGAGCAAAACTGAATCTCGCAGCAAAGGTATACAGTTAAATGTAGACTTGAGCGGAATCGAGTTCCGGGGAATCACTAACTACAACGATCTACCAATTTTACCAGGAGAGAAAGTAGACCGCTATCGGTTTATGAGTTTCTATCTGGAAGGTACTACCCAAAACTTCCAAGACTTTTTTAGCTATGTGGTTGACCCGGAATGGTTAGCTAGCAATGATGAAGAAGCACGAGCGTTGCGGCAAACACGAGCCGGCAAACCTAACAAAGCTTGGCGGGTGCTGCATCGTGTTACTTACGTGGAACGTCCAGCTTTGATGGGATTTGGTCAGGATGCTCGCACATTAAAGTCTATAACAGTAATTTCTGACAACCAGATATTGCTCGATAAAATTACTGAATGGCAGAAAAAGAACCAGAAATTAGAGGAGAAGATTCAGGGGCTAGAAGGGAAAATCAATCAAATTATTAATGCCCTGCAAAGATAGCAGTAGTTAATAAACCTCTGAGGATGTTTGGAAAGTCGTGAAAGATAAGCTGTTACGCATTTAAGTTGCGTAGTTACTCATGAGGGTTGTCCAGAATCAACAGTCAAAAGTCCAAGTTCAGCCAAGACTTGTGACTGTTGACCCTTGACGGGAGCAATGCGATGCAAGTGACGTGGGCGAGCAGGGGAGGCAGGGGAAGAGAAAGAAATTAAGTGTATTTCAACGATTGAGAGCCTTCTGAACAGTTTTATACCCAGTAGCAAGATTCCCTAACTTCAGTTGAGACTGCTGGGCGATCGCGTAAAATTTCAAGTTCTGAAATCGCTGGCAAACCGACAGGCTGTTTAACACTTGCTCAGGCGTGAGTGCGAATCGCCCTAGTAATCTATTTGCAGCAATGCTCGGTTTGGTAGTTGTGGGCGGTAAGCGATCGCAATCCATGCGTGAGAAATCCGCATCTTAGCAGATTTGTGTCTACTTTCTTTTTTCAGCAAAAGCGATCGCGCTTATTAATGCCTTCACGAAGTTATAGGTGTTTCAGCTTGCAACTTGTCCAAAATCTTCTTCAAGTCATAGAAAGCTAGAGCGGTTATTGTTACTGTGCAGCTTCAAAAGGTTGGGGAATATTTGGCATCAAGGGTACATAATTGCTGTAACGCTTGAAATATCTGGTGTTTAAGGACTGTTAGCATAAGTGCGTTCGCGGCTGTTGTGGGCATAAATGCGTTCTTCATTTTAGCTTTTACCAACTTTCGATGATTGAATAGTTTCTTTCGTCATACCCAAAACCCAGCAATATATTTGAAAATATGGCACAAGCTCAATGTTTCTGTTCTTTTGGATTAGACGCATTCAAGTAACTTTTTAGAATGAAATAGCCCTGTTTACTTGTTACTTGTTACTTGTGATTTGATATTCGGCAGGTAGCTTCAAATTGTACCATTGTTTTGGAATATCAATATCCGGAATTATCAATCGACTCTGCATTGGATCTCTCTCATTAGAGTACAATTCGTGAATCTTAAAGGCAGGAATCAACTTAATTAACCGAGTTTTTATACCGATTGGATCTAAAAAATAGTTGAAAGTTGAAAGTTTTGAAGTTATGGATATCAAATGAGGTTTCTCCTCATTTATTTGAATAAAGTTTTTTGAATGCGCTACAGCCATCAATAATTTACCAATTCCTTTTTTTCGCCAGTTCTCTTTGACTACAAATTTAGTCAATTCTCGTATATAATTGCCTGAATACTTACAAGGAACTTCGGTTTCTGCTAGTAAACTATCAATATCTTCTGAAGTAACCCCTCCATATCTTTCTAAGTTTGTACTATGTATATACAAGCTTATAGTGGACACAAGTTCATCATTAACTAAACCCATTAAGTAGTGATGAGGCCAGAGTTCAATTTTATTTTCTGGATTATAAGTACTGGAGAAGGTAATACCTAACTCTTTGTAGTAAACTTGGGCGATTAAAGATTGGCATTGAAGTACTTCAGCCTCAGTTTCTGCAACCTTAAAAATTAAGCGAAAACTCCGATTCATTTGCTTTTCAAGCGGATTGCAAGCATTTTTACGATGGATGAATAGACCTCTTGCAAAAGTCCTTCTTAGCGTTTTTTTCTTTGCGTCTTTGCGCCTTTGCGTGAAACAAAAAAATATTTATGCAAGAAGTCTAATAATTATGTATGCACACATGCCCTATTAAAAACAGCAATAAATGGTATGGTAACTGGGGCAAGTTGATATTGTATTAAGAATTTTAGTCCCACCCGATGGACGAATACAACAAGCAATTGAACAGAGGATTATTCTGACTGACTATAATAATTATTTGTCTCGCCCATCATTGCTGACTAAATATTAGACCTGAATCCTTGCTTCAAAATTATATAGCTCACGATGGGCTTGTGCTAAATTGAGACAGTCACTTAAGCAAGAACCATAAGTGTCGAGAGCCTTACTAGCAATACTAGATAACACTGTTAAATAATCGGGATTACTATTGAGTAAGTTTTTGATCATTCTCTCATTGAGTTGAGTGTGAGCAACATCTACAATAATATGTTCTTCTAAAAAGCTGATACATTTGGTAATATCGTTACCAAGTACTTTTTTGCACTGCTCAACTAGGTGAGATAGGCATCGCAAAGATAACATTTCAATTTCATACTCTATCGCCACTTGACCAAACGGAGTGTCTCCCGTGATTGTATCTTCATGTAGTTTATAATACTCAGATACACTGTCAGTTTTAGGCTGAGAGAAAAACCACTCTGCATCCAAATGCGGTTTTCGTTGACTATTCCAACGGGATACTAAAGCTTTAGTATCTGCAATCATCATTAACTGATGCCCTGCTTCTCCTTTGGCGTGTGCGATTAATAATTGACCCACTTCAGTAAGACCAATTTCAATACAGCGCTCACCTGCTCTGCGAATCCAACTTTCAACTGGCTCAGTCATTTCAATTCCTTGAGAACAGTAGTATAGCAAAAACATCTCTAAAAGAATCGGGTCGATATTAGGGTCAAGCAAAGCCTTTAAGGTTGATCCGCGATCAAATCGAGATCGAGCAATAGAAACATTATTGGTGTAAATATCAAATGCTTCTTGCATAAGAATGTTGTGTAATTTTTTTTAAATTTAACGCTTAATCTTAACAGCTTATTAATCACTTGTAAACGGGTGCATCCCAATTTTTATTCTTCCAAAACAAACAAATAAATAATCAATACGGTTCAAAGCCGAGATACGCGGCTTTGAACCAAATAAACAAGAATACTAGCCAGGGATTGTCATTGATAAACAAGTGGTCACCCACAAATCGGATAAACAGTAACGCCCCAAACCAAAAGATGGTTCCGAGACTCATGAATAGGATTAGGTTAGTCAAAGATTTGTAAGAATTCAGCACGCAGGACTCAGCGGTGTCAAAATTGTGAAGTAATTTAGGATAAATGTCAGATGTTATCATTAAATCTTCTTATGCTTATTTAAGCATTCTGACTTTTGAATTCTGACTACCTTAACTGATATATATGATGTTTTGGCTAAAGTAATTTACCTTTTAACTGATTTAAATGATAGCCATACTTGAAAATTAATTTAGGATAAATGCGAGATGTGATTATTAAATCTTCTTCTGATTATCTAAGCATTCTGATTCTTGAATTCTGACTACCTTAACTGATGTATATGATGTTTTGGCTAAAGTAATTTCGGTTCTTCCGGCATTTTTATGGTGATAATTAAAAGTTACTAAATTTTAAAGACTGTAATTTAGTGTTATTGATACTTGAAATACAGACAGTGTAAGTATTTAAGAAAAATAAAGCATACTTAAATAAACCAGAAAAACCAGTTTATATTATAACATGGTAAATTTTTAGACAGTCGTTATGAAATTTCCTGTAGAACAAATCCTAAATCTTCCCGATATGAAAGTATTAGATTTTCAGGAACTTGAAGGGGAAGAAATAATTATAACGATAGAAAAAAGTGTGAACTATTCGACTTGTCCTTGGTGCGGACAAATCACTCACAGTATACATCAAAATCACTGGCGGATAATTCATGATTTACCGTGGAACAAAAAAACAGTGTTGTTAAAAATAAATCGTCGGCAATTTAAATGTCATAAGTGTAAAAAAGTATTTAGTGAACAACTAGATTGTGTAGATCAAAGCAAAAGATATACTAAAAGATTAGCAACAGACATAGTTCAACAAGTATTAAATAGTAATATCCATAGTGTTGCCAAAAGAAATAGCTTAAGTGATGAAGAAGTAGAATCAATGTTAAAAAAGCAAGTAGCACAAATATTAAACATCAACTTAAGTCAGATAAAAAAGTTAGGGATAGATGAAATAGCTTTAGTTAAAGGACAAGGAAACTACTTAGCAGTATTAGTGGATTTAGATACTCATAAACCAATTGAGATAGTGCAATCAAGACGGATAGAAGATATTCGTGAAGTACTTGTAAATTGGGGCGTTGAGGTACTTAATCAAATTGAAGAAGTGAGCATTGATCTCTGGTCGCCTTATAAAAACTTAGTAGAAGAGTTAATGCCAAATGCTAATATAACTGCTGATAGATTTCATGTAATGAAGCAAGTAAATGACGAATTAGATACTATGCGTAAAGCTGAAAAGAAAGCAGCCATGTCGCTAGATAATAAATCAGAGAGAGAGCGAATATTAGAGGCATTGAATAAAAGTAAGTATGCGCTGATAAAAAATCAAGATTCTCTTAATGAAAAGCAAAGAAAAAAATTAAAATCTGTGCAAGAGGTGTCGCCAAAACTAGCCAAAATGCACGCACTTAAAGAAGAATTCCGAGATATATTTGAAACAACTAAATCTTGGGGGGATAGTATAATAAAACTATTGGATTGGATGTATGATGCACTTTTATATTTTCCGAAAAGTCTAGGTACAATAGTTAGATGGTTTGGTGAAATAGTCGGTTATTTTGACGGAAGAACTACAAGTGGAGCTGTAGAAGGAATTAATAATAAACTCAAGTTAATTAAAAGGCTTGGATATGGCTTTCGTAACTTTAACAATTTCAGATTACGCAGTTTGTTAAACTGGCATTTATGAAGATTTAGAAGAAGTCATTGCTCGCTCTCCTCAAGTATCCATAGCACAGAGAGATTTACTTCTCACGGCAATTAGGGCTTGTGCTGCTGATGGCGAACTTCATGAACAGGAAAAGGCAAAAATTCGGCAAATGGCTTCTATTATAGGGGTTTCAGAGGAAACAGTAGAGCAATTAGAGCAACTACAAAAAGAAGAATCAGCATTACGCCAAAAACGCATTAACCTCTTATATCCTGAAAAAAGCCCCTATTAACAATACCGTTGCCAAAATAAGAGCATGAAGAGGTAGGGCGTTTCGTAGTAGAGTTATTGTCTCTCACAACGACAACTCAGAAACTACTAGCCGCCCATGCCCGACATCTTATCACTATTGCAATGCCTTCTACCGCAAATAAACGCTACAACGATGCGGCAATTGAACCAGATAATACTGCAAAGGCAGGAGAACTTATATGGCATACAAAACGAACCTACAAAAAGCTGTGACCAATACAAATCAAGCACTCAAGGAAGGGAAACTGGATGATATTCATCCTTATGAGGTTAACGGTTCTTTTATCAGGTCATTTTTGCCACCTGGTGAAATTCCCCATGTAGGCTGCGATCACGTCTTTATGCCCGCTAATACTTCCTTACCGCCTCACCTACATCAACGTTCTAAAACTTACTTGCTCGTCACATCAGGAAGAGGGTATGGCATTATTGGAGACCAACATATTAGTATAAAAAAAGGAGACATCATTTGCATAGAGCCTCAAGTTGTGCATTCCTTCTCGACCGAATCTGAAAGTATAGAGTTTATCTCCATACAGTCTCCTCCAATTTCAGATGAAAATGGAAATGTAGATTATGTGCTGATGCTGAGCGTAGAGTAGTGAGTTTCATAGCGGATACAATATCATGTTTTCAGAATTACAATCTGTTAAAGCTGCTCAGACAACGGCAATCACACAAAATGATCGTTATACACTTGCTACTGGAGAGTTGGGCGCATATCGACTTTCAATCCTTAATATAATCCACAGACCTTATACCGAGTCCCTATTTCGACGAGTTAGACTTGAGCAAGGGATGGTGATAGCTGATATTGGCTGCGGTACTGGAACTGTTTCTAACTGGTTGGCTCAACAAGTTGGTTCTAGTGGCTCAGTTGTTGGTGTGGACTTGAGCGTGGAACAGGTAGAACAAGCGCGACGCAATGCAAAAGCTCTTGGTTTAAGTAATGTAACATTTAGTCTTGGTAGCGCCTACGATACTGGATTGCCTCAAAACTTCTTTGATTTAGTTTACTGTCGCTTCTTGCTAATGCATTTGACTCGTCCTATTGATGCACTTGTGCAAATGCGATTACTTCTTAAGCCTGGTGGACTGCTTGTGTGTGAAGAAGCAGACTTTAGTACTGCTTTTTGTGAACCTTCTAACCCAGCTTATAACCGCTGTTTTGAACTTTTTCTAGCTCTCTCACATGCAAGGGGTCAGCACTTAAATATGGGGATTATACTTCACCGTTTTTTTCAGGATAGTGGATTTGTAGCTCCAGAAATTTCTTTGGCGCAAGCTGTCGTAGTGCGTGGGGAGACCAAGCGCGTAGTGGATTTGTCACTGTTCGAGGCAAATGACGTTTTGATTGAAGCTGGATTGACGACACTTGAAGAGATTAACCAGACGATTGCCCAAATCAAGGCGTTAGCCGCTGACGAAACAACAGCGTTTGGCATCCCTCGTGTTACACAAGTATGGGCGCGAAAATAATGGACTGGCAAAAACCAAGAGTAAGTTAATTAGGGCTAAATATAGCGAAGACACTGTTGGCGAATTCTCTAAACAGCTAAACTGAACCGATTAGTTCAGAAATAAACCGATTGAGAGCTTTCTGAGCAGTTTTATACCCAGGTGCTTGCTTACCCAGCTTCAGATCAGACAAAACACGGTCACGTAAAATTTCCAGGGATGCAACAGGCAATTCAACAGACTGTTTTGCGATGGGCTGCGGAGCGTTTTTTGCGATCGCCGTATCAGATGTTTGATGAAACTCGCTCTCCCGTGTAATAGGGTATCCGCCGAGATAACGATACCGTTGGCGAAATATTACTTAACATAAAAATGGCGGATTATCCATGTAATACATGGAAAGATAGATATCCCCTCCCGTGTCATACATGTGTATGAGAACAAAAAAGTTCTACACAAGACAATAAAGTTGTACACTAGACAATAAAGTTGGATACTAAAGCTAAAACCAAGCTTCATTGTCTGTGTTTGTTGACAGTGAGTGTAAGTGTTGGCGCGGCTTGAGCCAAGATAACGGATCAAAGGTTGAGCAAAAGCTGTTTGCAGTTAGCTTTCCCAAAATCCTTTATTTGGCATGGAAGGAGAGGGAATAGGCTTGCGTAGGCGCTCAATAAACCAAAAGAATATAGACAAATACATCGCCTCTGGTTGTGGTCAAGGTCGAGGTGCTGACTATAAACCGTGGCTAAAAGTTCAAGATGTGCCTTCAAGAGGGCAGGTCAACCGTATTAAAGGATGGAAAACAGGTAGGGTAGACCATTTTTTCAGCGAACTGGAACTGGACTACTTTTACGTACTGGAATGGTCGCAAGTCGTTTGTGACATCCGAGAGCAATATCCTCTACTACCGTTGACACAAACCCAGGCAATAGCTTCGGAGTGTGGTTTTCGTCACCCAGCAGTTGGGCGTACCTCTGAGTTGGTTGTAATGACAACAGACTTTGTAGTGACGATGCGTCAAAGTATTGGCACAACAGAAATTGCTCGCACCCTAAAATACGCTAAAGACTTACAGTCAAAACGAACTTTGGAAAAACTAGAGATTGAACGTCTTTACTGGCTCTCTAGAGGTATTGATTGGGGAATAGTGACTGAACGCGAAATACCATCTGCACTGGTGAAAAATGTTGCATGGTTTCATCCGTTTTTGTCAATTGAAAACCTCTCACCACTGACTGAAGGAGAAATTAAGCGCATCGCTACGTGTGACTTGAAGAAGATTTTGGACAGGTTGTCCAACTTTACCTGACAAAAATGGATGTCCAACTTTACCTGACAAAAACGTCCAATAAGTAGCATAAAGTAAAACTAAATTGCTCAAACCCTATACCTGTATACAAGATGAAGATTTTGTTAATAGCGTAAGCAGCGCGTGAGCAATGTTTGTGAGGAATCCGGTTCAAGAGAAAAGCCGCCTAAGAGTAGTATAAAAGCGGATTTGTTTCATGCAACAAAGCCGAATTAAACTCTCAATTGCTCTACTACCAATTGGTAATTTTTGGGCGAGAACCTGAGCATAGTTTGGGGTTGCCTATGGCATCGTACTATTAATGTATTTGCAAATGCAATGCAACAAAGCCGGACTCATCGGTGGTAAGCGATCGCACTCGTAGCAAAACTACAACCTGTACAATAAGCTCAACCAAAGCGATCGCAATTATTTTAAGTTCACGTTCACCTTGCCAAATTCAAAAATCGGGAGGTGGATAAATCACACAGCATGGTAGCCGTGCCTAATTTACCGTAAAGTCTGTTTTTTTCAACAATCAGCTCAATAGTGCGATCGCTCGAATCTTTGGTGTAAACAGCATCTCGATAAAGCATAATCAACTGATCGCAAACCTCGAAGATTTCACCAGAGTTGCGGAGTAAATGACGGTTGGGGCGTTTCTCAGCGGAGTTTTGATTCCCCCGGTTAATCTGACAACCCAAGAAAACAGGGATTTTGTGGTCTTTAGCGATCGCACGAATTTGACGAGTAATCTTGCCAACTTCATGAGCCATGTTGCCGCCGGACTCCAGGGGGATTTGCTGTAAATAGTCAATAAATACAGCGCCGATAGAACCACCAAATTCGGCGATCGCACAGCGAACAGCAGAGGCGATCATAGTGGTAGTAGGGGTGGAATGCTCAAAAATCTTCCAAGGCATTTCTGCTAGTTGCCCGACTCCCTGTGCTATTTGTTGCCAGTAGTCTTGAGTCTGAGTTTGAATAGAACTTGTATAAGCCTCATAAGCGCTCCCCTGCTCAAGCTCTCGCTAAAAACTTCGACCACGAGAGAGATTCTTGAATTTGGTAAACTGATGGTCAAATAAAAGTTTAACCGTACCAGTAGGGCCATTGCGCTGTTTACGAACAATTAACTCAGCAATACCACGGTCAGGTGTATCGGGGTTATGCATCTCCTCACGGTAAAGCATGATGACAACATCACTGTCTTGCTCAACTGCACCACTTGACCGTAAATCGCTCAGTATGGGACGTTTATCATTACGGTGTTCAACTTCACGGCTTAACTGCGATAAAGCAAGCACTGGCACATCCAAATCTTTGGCGAGTTTCTTTAGCCCCCGGCTGATTTCTCCAACACGCTCGGTCATGTTAGCCCTGGAGTCAGTACCTTCTGCCATTAGTTGCAGGTAATCAACAACCACAAGCCCAACACCACCGTAATGCGATGAAACCCGCCGGACTTGGCTACGGATTTCGGTTAAGCTGGGGCAAGAATTGTCATTGATGAAAATCGGCAGTTCACTCAAAGAAGCGATCGCTTGGCTTAGAGGTTGCCACTGGTTATTAGAAACGCGCCCAGTTTCTAATAAGTTGTTTTCAATGCTAGATTCGCTGCTGAGGAATCGCTGTGCATATTCATCAGTAGACATCTCCAAACTGAAAATACAGACAGGTAATTGACCACTAAAAGCAACATTGAGAGCGAGATTACCAGCCAAAGCAGATTTTCCAACAGATGGACGAGCAGCTAGCACGTACAAGCGCCCTTTGCAAAAACCACCACCAAGTAAACTGTCAAAATCATAAAAACCAGTGGACACAGCCGGGCTTGCAGTTCCGGCGTGACGTGCTTCAATCTCGGTGAAAGTGTTGGCTAAGGAATGACTGATATGAACCAAGTCAGCAGCAGAATGCTCTGATGCAATGCCGTAAACTTTTTGTTCAGCTTGGTCAAGGACTGTACTGAACTCGGTTTCGGTTACATAGCCCAGCTTGACAATCTCAGTTCCAGCTTGAATTAACTGCCGCCTTTGATATTTCTCCATCACCAAATCGGCTAACGCATCGATGTTAACGGCTGACACAGTACGGTCAAACAATGTAGCCAATTTATTACGTCCACCGATGCGAAACAACAAACCATTATCAGACAACCAGCTGGTGACATAAAGCAAATCCGTTGGTAGTCCTTGGCTGTATAGTCGTTGCGCTGCCTGGTAAATATCTTTGTGAGCGTTGATGTAAAACGCATCGGCTACCAGGCGATCGCTGATTCGGCTCATGGCATTTGGGTCAAGCATGATACCGCCGAGTATTGCTTCTTCAGCTTCGATGCTTTGCGGGGGCAAGCGGTCTTGTTGGGATGAAAAGTCTAGTTCTTTCGTCATGCTACTTGTGGATGTAGGTACGCATACATAGAGGGATGTTCTACTTTTAACCAGTTCAACCAGCTATCAGTAGCACCTGTATGATTTTGGTCATAGCGGGTACTGAATTGAGCGATCGCCTTATCAGTGCCGACTCTATCGCCAAGGTCTAGCAATTCACAGAATGTAGCTTTGTGCCAATCAACTGAGCGATTTGAGTAGTAGCCAACGGGTTCAAGTTTTGACACAGATTCAGATGTCTGTGGTGCAGTTAACTCCAAAACTTTTGACCAATAGCCCAATAGTTCTTCTAAGCCCCCCTTGCTCGCTTCCAAATTGCCAATGGATTTGATGACTGTGGGAATTTTTTCAAGCCAAGAACAACCAGTCCAAGAAGCCCTTTCTCTGGCGATTAATTCTACAAGGGTGCGATCGCAGGTTTGGTAAATTTTATCTATGGTGGGTGTACGCCAAGGGAAGCGCCAGCCACGCGACTTGATTTCACTTCGGTAAACGGCAGGTAACGGATCTGATGCCATGATGCCAGGATAGATATATTGCCCAACTGCGGCATTACAGCATGTCCATGTGAGGCATTACTGCCTGTAACGAATGGGCATTCTGTATTGGATGAATAGGGCATTATATATTGCTCTGTTGGGGCATTACATATTGCACTATCGAGACTGTCTATATTGGACGAATTGGGCATTATGAGTGACTGTTCATCAACATCATCGAGAGCCTTGTCGGATTTGCGAGTCCAGGCTTTTGTGATTTCTACTATTGGTAGCTCAAGATTATTCATAAAAGCTGACCAGCGTTGATTTAAAGCATCTTTATCCAGCCAAAACTCTAAGCGTCTAGGGCAACCTGTAAACTTTTCAAAGAGCAAACCCCTAGCTTTAAGGGATTTTCGGGCTGATTCTTGTTCTTTCCTACTTAGTCCAGTTTCGTTTTCAATTTCGGCTTGAGTTTTATAAATCCAACCTTCAGGATTTTTTTGTTTGCCTAACCAGTAATACATTTGGCATAAAAATAAATTTGGTAAAACGCCACCACTGATTTCAACTAGTTTGGGATAATAAGCAACAGAATTACCAATGTCTGTCAAAAAATCTGTTAGTCTCATAAAATTCTCCTATTGGTATTTTTGAATGTAATACACTTAAAATTTTGTTTTTCAATCTGACTAATAGAATTTGTTTCTTGCAAGACGCGATAATGTTTTACAGACACAAGGAATCACCTTCTTCACCCAATATGTAGGCGAATTGAATTTGGGCTTGCTGGTCAGCGATCGCCTGTGGATTTTTAAGTCTTGTAACTAAAAGCTGGTATTATGTTGGTACTTGGTTTAACGATGACATAAGCGCGATCGCACCATCCCCTGTAGGGCGATCGCTTTTAATCGCCAATCAACCAAGGCCATCGCTTGGGGTCTGGGTGATGAGCATCGAAGAACAAAAATTCTTCTTCCCAGTCAAGGTGAAGAATTAGATTAATCTTGTTGGGGTCTTGTTTGTCAGTGGGTATACCCCGCTAGGAGTTATTGTCTACTTACTGCCACCGGAAAGATTCAGTGTAAATTTCTCTCATTACTGCCTTGTCCACCGCAATCTCTAGTGCAGTAAAGGTAGTAGGTATTTTCTGTGTATTTTTCAACTTGTCATTTATATGTCAACATCATAATTAGCTCATTTCGTGATAAACGATTTGGGCGAGCGATCGCATTGCTTTGACCGGACAGCGATCGCTCTGTTTAAGCAGCTGAAAAACACGCTTGAGTATCAGGATCGATTGATTGAGGCTTATGCTTGCTTAATGAGGTATCCTCATTACTGCCGCTGCCAGGGTTCCCAGAAGGGTCGAAAGTGCCTGAGTCTGGAGTGTAACTAATTAAATCAAATGGGGTAATCTGCTTGTCTAAATTATGTGCCAAGCGATTCAGAGCATTGCAAAGATTATTTAAGGAATTACCATCCAAACGTGGCATAGTCTTTGCTTTTCGCAAATTTGTTACCGAGTTCGCACTGATATTTAATTCATTGGCAAGATCACCTGCTTTAATGTCGTATCGCGCCATTACCTCTTTTAGTTTCCACCTAATCAAAGTCTGCATCACAAAAATCACCACCTTAAATGTACTCCTCTATTTAACTTACTACAAACATTATAAGATAGACTTGGAAATTCCACAAAAAAATTATGAATTTTCCAAGTTACATATTGACAAGCGATAAATTCAAAGTTAGACTTGTAATTACAAGAGAGGAAACGAGCGCTAGCCTCTTTTGCAAAATAAAGAAGCGCTCACCACAGAACCTTGACAGTTAAATCCAGAGTGACCGCTTGAGAAGTAACCGAGGCACTGGCATCACCAGAGAAGGCGAGAGGTACACAGCCGGGAAATGGATTTGGCATTAATAAAAAATTACCAAGCGGGACGACGGGCTGTGAGTTGGAGCGGTATCCGTCGCCTGATTAGAAATCTCCTGTCTGGTAAGCTCCTAGCCACTGGGAGGAGCATTACAAGCGAGGTTGCCTATTGTGTGCGTACAGAAACAGCGATCGCTCTCAAAACAAGTACATAGACGCGATCGCTTTTCTGCATTCAGCTTTGGTATCGGGATTTTAACCTAACTACTGGTTTGGGGTTTTGTTCAGCAGCGGTCGGCTGTTGTGCGAGATATTCAATAAGTTCAGCCCCAGTTAGCTTTTTTACCTGCGTGTGAGAACGAATTGGCTGAGAAGTAGCATTTAAGCTGCAACAGTCATCGCTAGTTTTTCTGTAGACGTAACCAATACTCATACCAGTAATACGGAAATAATCGCCTGCTTGAAGCTCTTTGAATGTCATAAACACGACTTCAACTACTGAACTAAATACACATTACTTTACACAGTGATTTCTGGCAATCAGCATTGATTACTAAAGAAGAATTCAGGAGTCAGGAGCCAGGAGTCAGAATGAACACAATCATGTGTAGGTATGGATGAATAATGGTCTAGAGCAAGTGAATTTATTCGTGGATAAATAAAAAAGCTTTAGCTTCTTTATTGAAACCCCTGCTCTTCTTCATGGAAATATTCTGAATTCTGAATTCTGACTTCTGACTCCTTCTTACAAAATCCGAATAAAGACACAGGTTACTAATTTAGTAACGCTGATTCGTGATAGTACAAAGCGCGATCGCTCTACCCAGCAACCGGTTGCACAGAGGATTGAATCTTCTCTACAGCCGAGCGCTGTTTAAGGTAAGGCTTTGCCAAGTATTTGTGAAAACGTTGTGCAGCAGCACAACGGCACACGAAAGGATTTCAATTATGAAAAATACAACTTTGACTGCCTCAATTGAACAATTGTTGTCCAAGCCTTTTGACGAGTTAACTGCCCAGGAGTGGGAGCAGTTACGCAAGTACAAACCCCGCAAACGCACTGCAACAGCGGCGTAATTCCCATGTAAATCAAAAGGCGATCGCTTCCCCTGGAAAAGTTAGCGATCGCCTTTCATCTAAAATCAATCGATTCCTTAAAATTATGACACATAGCATCACAAAAACCCAAGACCCCCTCACGAGCCGCGATCGCACTATCATTGCACACATCATCAATCAGTCGGATTATCCGCACAAATGCCAGAGCGAGCATGTGATTACCATCTGGATAAATGATGATGTGGTGTGGGTGAAGATGACCCACGGTTACGCGCGGTTCAACAAAATTCAGTTCAAAGCGGCAGTTGCCCACTTCAAGCAAGTCCTCGAAACTCCACGGGAGCGCAACGATCGCTTATCTCAAGAATTGGAAACAGCTTGTAAGAAATTCAAGCTCTGGCACGGTCAAATTGACTGGTTGTCATTTGGCTGCAAACTCTTTCAAGACAAGGAATTGATGGGGGTCGTCGGGTACAACGAGCGAGGCTGGTACTGCCGACGTAGGCAGTATGGGCCAAGTCAACAAGTTCTTACTATTGATGATGCGATTACTTTGCTGGGAGTAAAGGTAGCAGCGGCGTAACAATGCAAAGGCGTGGCTATTGATAAGCTGCGCCATTGTTTTGTGAAAACTGACAAAGGGATTAATTATGACCACTGCAACAGTTGAAGAACTCGCTGCGTAGACAAATTGCACAAGAGTATCTGGAAAATGTAAATTCCAGGGATATGGTTAAATGTTGATTATTTAGGGAGATTGCGGCATGAAAGTAGAAATAGTGAGACAAGAGAATAACAATTTAGGCGTTCCCGAACAACGCCAAGAAGTGGGCAACAGCGAAAGTGATATTAATGAAGCGATCGATGCACGCCAAACAACTAAACCAAGATAACCCTGGTTTGGTGCATCAGGTAATCATCACTAAGGCGTGATGTGCTTACGCACTCAAGATATTTCGCACTTTGATTATTGAATTCATAGCAGAAAATCATGTCTAATAAAGTATATTTCGGCTTTGCTGTTGCTGATAGTATGTTTCCGGCTGAGGCTACGATTAAAAAACAGCCTTTTGATGCAACTGCAAATAAGAAAGAAATTGAGTCAGCAGCATCTTGTTGCAACGGAACGCATAAAGCAACTGTTGAAGCAGCTAATTCTAGATTTGGGTTGAACATCCAAATCCCTGCTAAGCCTCCGAGTATTTCTCTTGGTGTAGGCGATTCTATTATTGTGATGGGTGTGAGGAATCTTCCACGTTTAGAGGATAATCGCCACTACACCGATGAAGAAATCAACAGTGCATCTTTTGTGTTTAGCAAGTACACGATAGTTGAATAATTAAAGTGCGATCGCTTGTTTAATCAGGGCGATCGCGGTCAATAATTTATTAAGACGGTGGAGAATTTACATGACCAAAAAAGTTATTGAGATGTACGGGGAAGAAATAGAAGTCCTCTCAGTACATCAAGGGGTAAAAGTAGCGAAGAGCTAATTTGCCGCCACGTGACGGCTGAAAATCTTACCCAGACTAGGTTTCAGACAAAAAATCAAGCATTAGCAGCATCAATTTGTAATCGCTCGTTCATATCCAGTCGAAAAGTGCCGTAAGGGTTAACATGTAACCAAATCAACGGTGATAATGCGCGGAAATCTTCTTTTCTCATCTGCTTCATCCAAGTGGCTTCTGCCAAAACCCTTTGAATCATTAGGGTATTGATGTAAACAAGGCTGATTTGCAGCAGGTGCAGGCACAAAACCGATAATTCTTGTTCATCCAGGCGGTTAGTAGCAATTTCACTGTTTTTGCCGTAAAAAATAAAACCATTAGCACTATTCCAGTTTTCCACCACATTCAGCCCTTCATTAATCTCACGCCGTAATGCTTCAGAGTTGAGGTAGTGACAGAGAAAGATAGTTTTAACCGCTCTACCTAGCTCAGAAAGTGCTTTTTGTGTCGGATGTTGAGGAGAAGAACGGCTAAAACGTTTCAAAATCGTGTCTGCTTCCGCCGTTCCTAAACGTAAAGCAGTAGTATATTTAATCATCTGGTCATACTGTTGGCGAATCAGTTCCCAATCAATCGCTTTAGTCAGTACAAGTTGTAAATTAGGAAAATCTTGTTTTTGTCCAGCACTGGGTAGATATAACTTTTGGGAGCCGATGCGCTTGATCCGAGGCATCAACTCAAAGCCCAGTAAACGGCAGAAGCCAAAGGCAATTTCATTTTGACCGTGGGTGTCTACATAGTTTTTCTTTACCTTCATATCAGTGCAATGACGTAAGAGACCCTCAATCATTGCTGCCACCTCCGAAGAAGAACAGGTCTTAAGTTGAGAGTAGATGCAGGCAGATTTTTTCTCAACGTGCCAATAGATCATCACTCCCCGACCTCCATAACGGATGTGCCATTCTGTCATCAAATTTTGATCCCACGAGCCAAACTTTTTGGAATCACTAGCACACGCTGTCGTACCTTCTCCCCAAATTGCTACCTTACGAACATTGAAAGTAGCATTTACAACTTCTGCGATAGCATTACGCAAGTGTTCTCGGTGAATGTAGTGCTTTTTGACATAACGCAGATCATACTCTAAGTCACTGTTAATTCCTCCGCACATACGCTTAAGTCCAGTATTACTACCCAATCCATACAAACACAACAACAATCGTCGTTGTAGGGTTTCTCGGTCTAGGTTAGAACGCACACCCGTATTCTTGAAATGATTAGTAAAACCAATCCGCAGGTCAGCTTCTTTCAACATATCCAGCAAACTGGTCAGGGGCCAGCGCCTTTCTATCTCACGTTTAAGTTGCAAGATATTGAGTGGTTCTGGCTGTGCTTCCAGAGGAGAGACGCTAATCCAACCATTTTTCTTCTTTTGAATCTTGACTTTAGTATTGCTTGGCATTGCTCTATCCAGCATTGTTAAACCCTGGGTCATTTCCTGCTGGAGTTGGCTGATAAAAGTGAGAGCATCTAATGGTTGCCCTAAAGCCAAGTAGTAGGTTTCTCGATGTACTTCAAAGTCTTGGGGCAAGTCTTCTTCTGGGTTACAGTAGCGTTTAGCCCCAACTACCCAAATTTCCTTCGAGCGCAGCTTATCTCGCAGTGCCTGTAGCACGCATATTTCATAATTGGCTCGATTTACCCGTTCCTGCCCATCCTTGTCCTCTTCTAAAATCAGGCGGCGTTGCTCCTTGGAGAGAACACCATTGATGAACAATTCCTCACCGATTGCATAGTATCGCTGATTGCTGTGTTGGTATCTTTTAAGCAATGACAAAGCAGAAATTACTGGGCGGTGCATATCATTATTAGAGCGAAACTCTAGTGTGGATAGCAGTTGAGGAACCATGCGCCGATAGTGATGCAGATATGATGAACGCATCACTGTGTAAACTTTTTCCTCATATGTAGGACTGTTAGATTTATATTCTTTGACTACCGCTCATTAATAATCAAATGAAGCTTAAACCCAAAGTGCCAGCCCACAGAATTTTTGCCCCATTTCACTAATCCTTTAAACACAAGAGTGAGAATGTGCCCTACAGTTATGACAAACATTAATTGGTATGGAATCAATAAAGCTAATCCCAGTAATTTCTCAATAACGTGTATGTAAAAAGCAACATAACAGCCATTTTGCACCAGGGCATCAGTTCCACAAACCGAGTGTAGCTGACTAAATTGGGAAATGCTTCATGCCAACTTGTAAGCACATGCAGCGTGCAAAATTCCTTGAAAGTCTTATATCCACTGCCATGAAATGCGATGACTATTGTCATCACTTCCGATAGATGCATCCTGGATTTACTGCGACGTTCTCCTGTTGTCGATGGCAGTTGTGGTACTTGCTGCCATAGATTTTCCCATTGCTTACAGAAATCATCTACGTCGCAGAAAATTTGCGCTCTGGTCGAGGCGAGATACAATCGTAGACTAAGCCCTGACTCTCATTTTTGTTAGATATTCTTAGTCTCGGCATTTTTTTGTGCCTTTTTTGCTGATTCTCAATCAATCGTAGCGATCGCCTTCGGTGGGTGCTTCGCGCCATCGCTTGGTCTTTCCCAGTTGAGCAAATTCATATATCACAAGCTTTTTGGCTTTTTCTAATCGTCGAACTCACGTTAAATTAGCTTTTTTTCTGAAATGCCTTCGAGATATGCTTTTCAGCCATTGCGTGGCGGCAAATTCTCTCTTCGCTACTTTTACCCCTAATTGATACTAAGCCCTAAAGACTTATTGCAGATATATTTGGAAATAATTGTCAAATAACTTGCTACCAATCTTTTTGAGATATCTCATCAAGATGATTTAACGTGTAATTACGTATATTAATTGCAAATAAAATTACTCCATACACAAATGTAAGTTTTAGCGATGGCTACGCCCGCCGCAGGCATCGCACCTTTTTTGTCTGACCTCACAAAATCGCGTTGCTCCCCATTTTTGGCACGAATCAGAAATTAACCAAATGCCCCAAGATGGGGAAATAGGTAAATATGTTGTACCCAAGGGCTACGTGAATGCAAGTCAAATGTGCAAAGCTAACGGGAAATTCTTAGCTGATTACACGAAGCTCAAGTCTACAAAGCAGTATTTGCAAGCACTTTCTAACGATATGAAGATCCTCATATCGTTATTGGTGATAGATATCCAGGGATACGGAAGTGAGCAAAGCACTTGGATTCATCCAGAAATCGCCATTGATTTAGCTCGGTGGGTTTCTGTTGAATTCCGCATCTGGGCCAACAGAACTTTAATGAAAGTGATGCTCTCAACCCAAGTAGAGCAAGTATTACAGCAGGAACCACCACATACATTAGCTCCATCGCACGAAGCCGCACAGTTAGCAATGATGTTGGGGGAATTTGCTGGACTAGACAAATCCCTCACTGCCCAGTTAGCAGTTAATGCCGCCACCAAAGTTAACCCCGCACTTAAGCCAGCAGCAGATGAACTAAAAACTGCGATCGCAGTTACAAATGTTTCTGAAGATGCATTTCTCAACCCAACACAAATCGGTGAGGTAGTGGGAATGTCTGCACGGGCTGTTAACCACTGCTTACTAAATTCGGGACTGCAATACAGAACTGATGATAAGAAAATTCCCTATCGTCCTACTGAATCAGGCAAGCAATGGGGTCGCATGGTTCCCGCAGTCGCCAAATCTTCAAATCAAACTGTTTTTCAACTGCGGTGGTTGCCCGAAATAGTAAAAGTCATCTCTCAATAATTCCCTACCTAACTCAACAACAATTATGAACACTCTACGAAAAACCTTGGCAGAAAAATACGGTCTAGTTGCTGATATTATGCACGACGATTATTTTTTTGTTCAACTACCAGAAAACGAAGATCATTCACTCAAGTTTTTAGAGAGCAATTTACCAGAGTGTATTCGGGTTGAACTTTCAGAATGTTTCGCTGGTAGTGTGATTGCGGCTTGGGAAGTCCCTTTATTTTTACTCCCCCAAGTTTTACAGCAAGCCCATGATTTTGTCATTGAGTATTGGGAGCAAGTATCTCAAGAAACGTGAAGTATTCTCCAGCAACTAAAACTAAGAACAACTGCTTCAGTACACATTTTTCATTGCAGAAAACTACCATGCAACAACTCAATTTATTTGCTGAATCAACCCCAGTTTTACCCATCACTTATTATCCCGATTTCTTAAGCCAGGAACTTGCCAATGAACTCTACCAACACTGCTTAAAACTGGAGTGGCAGCAGAATCAAATCAGGATCGCGGGTAAAACAATGCCCGTCCCTCGCCTGGAATGCCTGTACGGTGACAAAGGCTGTGACTATCTTTACTCGAACAGCGTATTTTTGAAACCCCTGACTTGGACAGATAATCTGGCTAACTTGCGGGACAGAATCACTACGTTAACTGGCTACAAGTTCCGTATCGTCATCGGTAATCAGTATCGCAGTGGACAGGACAGCATCGGCTGGCACTCTGACAACGAGGAATCGATGGGATATCAGCCAGCGATCGCATCAGTAAGCCTGGGGTCATGTCGCAAGTTTCAAATCAAACCGAGAAATGGCAGACCAACGGATTTCTGGCTGGAACACGGCAGCTTACTTGTGATGCACCCAGGCTGTCAATCAACTCATCTGCATCAGGTTCCAAAAACCAACAAAGTTGTTAGCACACGAATCAATCTCACATTCAGACCGCACACAGGCGGGAACAGATAACGCTGTAGCTGGCTATTGAGGATTTCATAGCCAGCATCGCAAAAAGTTTGAACTGGCGGCACAGACCCAAGTGCCGCTTCCTGAACCATGCGTCAAAAAATAGAGGAAATATGCGTATAATCGAGTCTGATTCTCAAGTAAAACATTTACAAGAATGGCTCAACAGTGGAGTTGACGAAGAAATCACTGCCCTGAATGTACGTTCGCTCTACGGCACAACACCCCACGAATATCTCCTCTACAGTCCCAAAATCTCCCGTCGCAACGATGGACGATTACGCGATCGCGATTTGAAAAAATACCAACACATCGAACTAGGCGGCTGGTGGTGCAGTGGTGTTGACCCCCTCAACGACTATGTACTGATGATGTGGGGCTGCTTTAAACCCGACCATCCCCGAAGAGATCGCCAGAAAATTCACAAATTCATCAAGTATGAACACCCATATAGAGAAGAGACACGCGCTTTCTTCCTCTTAGTGCCAAATCGCATTTGGGTGAAAGTCTCTAATCGTAGCGGCATCCCCATCACCGAAGAAGATTTACAGCATCCTGGTGGTTTCTGGCACTGGGTTTGGCGGCACAACGTACCAGTGACAATCGTGGAAGGTGTCAAAAAAGCGGGGGCGTTATTGACTGCGGGTTATGCAGCGATCGCTATCCCCGGTGTCAACGCTGGATACCGCACCCCCCAAGATGAGTACGGTACTGCCACTTGTGTTGAGCGTAGTCGAAACATTGGTAAGCCATCCCTCATCCCCGACTTGAAACATTTTGCAACACAGGGGAGACAGGTTAACATTTGCTTTGACCAGGACAATAAACCCGAAACTGTACAGCGAGTCAGAACCGCTATCAGTCGCATGGGACGGCTGCTGGTAAATGAAGGTTGTTCGCTGCGAGTGATTGATTTACCGTTAGGGGCTTCTAAAGGGGTTGATGATTTTATCGTTGCTCATGGTCAGTCGGCATTTGACGCACTCTACAACACCGCCGTTGCACTGGAGTTATGGGAAATCAAGCTGTTTACTCTGCTGACTTATCCGCCTGCGATCGCTCTCAACCAAAGATTCTTGGATCACTTGCTTGTACCAGAGGGTGAAAAACTGATTATCCTCAAGGCTCCCAAAGGTAGTGGTAAAACCCAATGGCTGTCTACTGAGGTGGCCAAAGCCCATGACCTTGGACGCAGGGTGTTAATCATCACCCATCGGATTCAACTTGGTGAGGCATTATGCGATCGCTTCGGTGTTAACTATGTGACTGAAGTCCGCACTTCGGGAACAGGTACATTATTAGGATACGGGGTGTGTGTAGACTCCCTGCATCAAGAGAGCCAGGCGCGATTCAATCCCAATGACTGGTCAAATGATGTCATTATTATTGATGAATGTGACCAAGTTTTCTGGCATTTACTTAACTCTGGTACGGAGGTTGCTAAACGTCGGGTATCGGTTCTAAAAAACCTGAAACAACTAGTACAAAATGTTCTCGGTAGCGAACACGGCAAGATTTACCTATCAAGTGCTGATGTTTCCGATACTGATGTCAAATACGTTCTTTCTCTTGCTGGAGAATATCGGGTTAATCCATTCGTTATCGTCAACAACTATCGCCACGTTGCCGGAAACTGTTACAACTATTCTGGCAGTAACCCGAAGAATCTCATCGCCGCACTGGACAAAGCGATAGCCAAAGGAGGGCATCATCTATTGTGTTGCTCTGCTCAAAAGGCAAAGTCCAAATGGGGAACCCAGGCACTTGAGGAACGTTTTCGTCGCAAATTCCCACATCTGCGAATCCTCAGAATTGACAGCGAATCTGTTGCAGACCCCTCTCATGCTGCTATGGGGTGTATTTCTCACCTGAACGAAATTCTGACCGAGTATGATTTAGTTATCGCCTCACCCAGTCTTGAAACTGGGGTATCCATCGACATTGAAGGACACTTTGATGGTGTATGGGGGATTTTTCAGGGTGTGCAGCCGGTTAACTCCGTGCGGCAGATGTTGGCAAGGGTTAGGGAAACTGTTGACCGTCACATTTGGGTTAGAGAGTGGGGGATGTCGGTTGTGGGCAATGGTTCCACAACGATAGGAGGATTGCTCAGAAGTCAACACGTCGCAACACAAGCGAACATTGCGCTGTTGTCGGCGGCGGATAATGCGGATTTGAGCTATATTGATCAGAATTTTCAGCCCGAATCCCTACAGACTTGGGGTAAGCGTGGTTCTGTTATTAACGTCGAGATGCGGCGCTATCGGGAATCGGTGCTTGCGGGTTTGGTCGAAGATGGTTACACCATTATCGATGCCTCGGATGCATCGGATGATGAGACTGGCGCAGTAATCGAGTCGGTTAAGGCGGCATCTGTTGAATTGTATGCTGCGGAGTGTGAAGCGTAGGCGTAGCCCGCCGCAGGCATCGCTAATTCTGCAACCATTTCTGATGCCGAACTCAAGAAGCTCCTTGACACAAGGGCGAAAACTAAAACCGAACGATACCAGCAGCGCAAGGCGGAATTGTCCCGCCGCTACGAAATTGACGTAACCCCTGATTTAGTCGAGAAAGATGACGACGGCTGGTATCCTCAACTGCGGATGCACTACTATTTGACGCTGGGGCGAGAGTTTCTGACCACCCGTGATGCGAAACGGGCTAAGGCACAAGCCGAAGCTGGGAATAATGCTATCTGGAAGCCGGATTTTAACAAGGGGCAGCTATTGACTGCCGTCTTATTATTGGAGAGACTGAACTTGTTGCAGTTGCTTACCTCTGGGGAACGGTTACGCTCTTCTGACGAGGCGATGCAGGAGTTGAAGAAGGCGGCGATGAAGAATCGGTATCTCATCAAAACTTGTTTAAACGTCACCATTTCGGAAAAATTTACTCCCATAACGATCGCACAGAAGTTACTTGCCAAAATTGATTTGAAGTTGAATTATGTTGGTCGATTGGGCAAGCGTGAAAATCGGGAGTGCGTTTACCAATTCGTTGCCCCTGATGATGAGCGTGATTCGATTTTCGGGCAGTGGCTCAATCGGGATGAAGTGTTTCTTAGTGAGTTGGTGTCAGTCAGTAATAATATAAGTACTACCACACCAGTAACTGACACAACATCACTTTCCATATCCCACAATACTGAATTGGTGTCAGGCACTAATAATATAGTCTTTGCAACACCACTCAGTGACACAGCACCACATACCCCAGAAAATATTGCGATTCTTAGATGGAAGGGGCTAAAGCTGAAATTGCAGCAAGGTTTGGACAGCGCTGGTCAGTTCTACCAACAGCTAGTCTCCACAATCGGCTCGGCTATTGGCGTTGCTGATGGGGAGCCTTACTGGAACGGATATCTGGGGCAGTGGCAAGTTTGGGTAAACTTTGGAAGCGGGTGTAAGTCGGTGGTGTGCGATTGGTTGGCGGCGGTGTAGGTTAAAGTAGTTCACTGTTATCCATCACAGAGCAATCGCAAAACTTTTCAGTCTACTGACAGTAGTCTTACCCCAATCGGGCTTTAGAAACTAGGAGTTAAATTTATTAATAATTTCAGCCATTCTATCCAGTAGTGTGTCGTGGAATCGCCAAGGGTGATGGTTATTTCGTTACTGCCGACATGAAGATAGGAAGTAATTTCAAAGCGATCAACAGTATAATTATCACTTCGGGGGTCATGGTTAGCAGCTATACACTTGTTATTAACCTCAATATTCACTGGTGAATACCCTTTTCTACCTCCCATTCCAGAAGAGAGATGGCTAAGGTAAAGTATTGCAAAATTAGCTGGCTCTTTTAATTCAAAATTAGCTCGGATACAACTGCGATTTGAATACAGCAAACGGAGCTTACCATCGAAGGCTTCGGAATCATCATTATTAATTGTTACCACTGACAACCCATCTGTAGCGTTTCTCATTCCCCCTGAAAACTCACAACTTAACTGATAATTAGTTGCATCTTGGTCGGCCAGCTTTTGTTGGTACTCTTGCTGAATGCGTTGGCGATCGCGTTCGGCTGCTTCATCTGCATCTCTTTGCTCGTCAATTAGTTTTTGCTCCATCTGTTGGAGGTTTACTCGTACAAGAGCGTTAATATCTTGCATTCGTACAATTGCAGATATATTAAAAGCAGGTTTACCAGCTATGAGAGACAGAGTGTTCAGATAACTGGAAGCTTTTCCACAAATACCTATTGCCACGTATTCATCAGGTACATACACTTCTACCTTTTCAGCAGAGCCAAATGTCTTAACGTAAGATGGCAGTTGAGGTATCAATGGTTCGCTGATAAGTTCTTCATTAGTAACCTGCCCATTCAACCACCTGCGCCAAATCAGGCTGAGGGAATTGATAGCTCCGTGTCCGTAGTAATTCACAGTTTGAAAGCGTAGACCAACTAGCACATACCCGAATTGGATGAAAATATCTCCACCGCCTCCATCGCCTCCCTGCTGTTTGCCAATATAAAGTTCGGATCTAATAGAGCGATCTGCCTCAAGAGCTTGAAAAATTGGCGTTACTCCATCAATAATGTCACCCTTGCGGATTTGCATTCCAGTTATCACGCAAGTATGAGAAATTTGTTCAAAATATTTTCCTGAAGCACCTTGAGGATTTGGTATTTCCATGCATATTAAATTTTCATCAGACGATTCGTACTGCATTTTCAATCCTTAAGCATATAGTTTTCTTCTTAAAGATAAATTATTCTATTAACCAAAGTAAAAATCTAGAATACTATCTGATGCGGCATAAAAATACTCAAGAAATTAAGTATTACTGCGGAAACCTATTGCCATTTGGTTAACTATAATTGTCATGGTATAACTCAGCACCCTGTCCTCAACTTTTAAAGACTTTTACTTAAGTTCAAAAAAATAACATGAAAAACAATATCGATTGGGAAAACAGGATACTTCCTGAAGATTTTCGAGTGTATGTAGGTGAGACAGGTGTTATCAATCATTCCGTTCCTGGCTACCAAGAGAAGATTTTACCTACAGTAAATCGTTATCAAGGTAAGGATGGAGGTTACATTGCAATTTACTCCCATAATTCTGTTAGTGGGGTTTACAGCGTTGGAGGAGGCATTTACGTCATCGGACAAATTCGTTTAAAAGGAAAATACATTGGCAGAATTTTCCACCCTGCGGGCTACGAAGGACAAGAGATAAGTGCAGCAGAGGAGTTTAAGCAAGTGGCAGACGAAACATTCGAGTCTTGTCAGGGGGATTGTTGGGCAGGAGGGGATACAGGAGGCTGGTTTGGTATCCCCTAGAGTAATTGTTGTTGAAAAATTTCCTTTTACGAGAAGCCTTATACCTTAATTGATATTTTGGCAACATAACCACAAGACCAACCACACCAAGCACTAAATCCACTTCTGGGAATCGTATTTCAGATTGGGGAAATTTTCTAGACAGAGAAGTTGGCGATCGCTCTCACTAACATTAGGATTATTCGTCAAGTAATCTGAAATCCATTCGCATCCATAATCAATTAGTTGATCTAGCCCTAACTCTAGCTTCAAATCCCACAGAATGACTGTCTTGTCATTGCTTCCTGAGGCAAGGGTTTGACCGTCAGTACTAAAATCTAGTGCATTAATCTGATCATTATGTCCGTGTAAAGTTTTTTTCAAATTGCCGTCTAGATTCCAGAGTTTGACCGTCTTATCATTACTGGCTGTGGCAATCATATCATCATTTGGGCTAAAACGAACGGCAGTTACTTGGTCTGTATGTGCAAAAATCTTGGTCGGAGTAACAGTTATGCTGTTCGTATTGTTCAAAATGTTATCTATTTGCCATAGCTTGACGGTTTTATCAGCACTCCCTGTTGCTAATAACTTACCATCTGGACTGAAACAAACTACAAGAACTAGATTATCATGCTGATTAAAGTTTCTTAGCAATTTGAAGTTGTCTTCTTCCTTTCTCCAGAGTTCAACACTTCCATCTCCTTTACCCAAAGCAAACATCTGACCATCTGGGCTAAAACAAACAGCCAATACTTGATAATCATATTCTCGAATAATTCTGCACGACATACTTTCAGAATCACAAAGTTCTAGATATCCTTTCCCCTCTGGACTGCCGCTCCCAAGTAAAATGGTTTGGTTGTCAGAACTAAAACTCACTCCAAAAACTGTTGGCAGATGACTTTCGCCTGTATGGTTGCCTAAATTATGCGCGTGAAAATCTTGCTTATCTTTATCATCATCTAATTTCCAAACTTTAACTTCTCTATCTCCAGCAGCCGTTACAAACATTCTGCCATTGGGGCTAAAATCTAATGCGGTAATAGTTCCATTATGTCCTTTTTCCCAATTTCTTAATAACCTCCCGTCTTGACTCCAAAGTATTAATTGCCCCTGCCCACTTGTCGTGGCAATCATTGGTTGCTTAGGGTTAAACCTTACGGCATAAACTGAGCCAGTATGATGGTCGTCTAAGCCTTTGAGCTTACTGCCATTTGGTCTCCAAAGCCTCACAGTTCCCTCGTCACTGGCTGAAGCAAGTATCTGACCATCGGAATTGAAACAAACTGCACCCACTTTATCCCTATGCCCATTAAGGGTTGTCAGTAAGATGCCATCGTTTGTCTTCCAAATTTTGACTGTTGTATCCGTACTCACTGAGGCTAGTGTCTCCCCATCAGGGCTGAAACTGACCCCCCAAATCGCATCTCTATGGGCTTCTATGGTTCTGAGTAAATCACCATTTTGATCCCAGAGTCTAATTTCTCCATTACGACTTCCTGTAGCAAACTTGTCGCCATTCGGACTAAAATCTATGGCGTTCAGTGAACCTGCCCCTGTTTGTTTCTGTTGTATTGTCGTTCCGTCTGTTTTCCAGAGGTATAACTCGCCAAACCAACCTCCAGAGGCAATAAACTGTCCATTGGGGCTAAAAGCAAATGTCATTAAGTTATCACGTTCGTCCTTTTGGAGAATTACCTGTTTCCCTTCTAGGTTCATAAGTCTGATAGCGTTTGCTTTTGGTTCTTGTTGAGATTGCGATGTTCTATATACAAAGTGAGCAATCATCTGACCATCAGAACTCGATTTTACTGGAGAGAAACCTGGTGGTATTCTCTCTACCAAAGTACCATCTGACTGCCAAAATCTAATTATCCTTTGGCTATCCCGCATCAGAATGAGTTGTTGGTCGGTAGTAAATTCTAATTTTACAAATCGTCCCTGGCTATCCAGCAAAAGAATCGCTCTATTGGAAGTAAAACTCAATTCTGAAACCATGCTTAATGGTATGTCCTTGTCCTCCAAACGATTAAATTCTTTGACTTTGGAAAGGATTTGCCGCAAGACTACCTCAGTGCGAAGACGGATGTCTTCTTGTATCCACTGCGATTCTGAATTTCTCAGTTGTTGGAGTATTCTGGCTGCTTTCAAAATATGTATCAATGCCCCAAGTTGATCGTCTTGAAAACGAGCTTCAGATAAGGCAGTTAAGGCACTAATTTGACCTTCCAGTGCTTCGTCTCGTTGCTGTTCGTTTTCTGCCAGTCTCTTCCGCTTCTCCTCAATACTCTTGTTGATAAAATCTGTTTCTACTTTGTTTAACCAGTTCTGCTCAAAGTTAATAACTGATCTTAACCGCGAAAGGCGACTCTCTTCTTCTGTCCAAAGATTTCCTTGATCTTTGTTCCAATCATTAGCAGCAGGTGTTAAACGTCCTTGTAAGTCTAAGTTTTCCTTGTCCTTTCCTTTCCACTCTCTTAATTGAACCCATCCCAGTACCAAAGCATCATGGGCTGGTTCCACATAAGGTTCCCCTTCAGAATTAGAACCTTCAACGATTAAACGGGCTTGAGAAAAGCGTTCGATGACTGTTTTTACGCGATTATTTTCGTCCTGAGAAGAGTAAACCAATTCAGACTTTAAAACCTGTCGCCGTGCTAACTCCCCACCCTGCAATGAAATCATCCGCAACATTACCTGTCGCACTGTGTTTTCATAGGCGGGGTTTTCTTTAACTAACTGATCGTATTCCTGGTTAGCACGCTTGGTTATAGAACCAACCACTCTTCCCAACTTTTCGTAATCTGTTTTTGTTAAGGCGCGGTTATCTCTGGTGCGATCGCCTAAATACTTCAAGGGAGCAACGCGAAAAAGTGAGATCGGGGTTTAGTTCTCAATTACACCCCTATATTCTCAACAAAATCTGGTTTTTTAGTTGCGATCGCATCCTGAAACAAGCTATATACGTCCCAGATTTTAGCACCTCACAAAATCGCGTTGCTCCCATTTGGTTCTGTGTAGCGTGGAGGATTTCTTTTCCACAATCAATTGAATAAATCCAACATTCGTGTTTCCATTGCATTCCACAGCAATAGCCAAATGTTCTCGTGGTTCTGAGGTATACTCTCTCCAGTAAATTGACCTCAACAGGTGGAATTGTTCCACGCCAAGGTGGAGAAAGATACCAACTTGTTTGAAGTGCGTTAATGTTGTCAATCATGCAAGTTTCCCCACTAAATACTCGATAGCGTCTTTATCAATGGCAGCAATGCGGTTCTTAATACGTTCCGGTGGGTTTTGAAGAAATCGTTTTAAATCTTTGCTTTTAATTTGGTGATATCTGCCAGAGCGTCGAGTTGTGCGTATCCATCCTTTTTTTACCCAAGTCCAAACAGTAGCGGAATTAAGGTGTAAAACTCTGGCAATTTCGCAGCAGTTGTAGTTATCAAGAATTGGACGTGCGGAGTATCCTAAAAAGCGCAGTTTGTTTTGAATAGCTGATGTTGAGCGTGTGTATCCTCTTCTTTTTAGCCGATACGCTATTTGTTTGACAGTGTAAAGACAAGCCATTTCCTCAACGATTGCTATTTCTTCGTCAGTCCATTTGGGATTCATTTATTACCTCCAATGTTTAGGCAGATTTAGGAGAAGAATTTTCTTGAACAATCCGAGCGCTAATAGATTCAAAATCCACTTGAAAAATGTTCATCTCAGTCTGCATTCCCCCAGTGTTGTAGCGGTCTACTATGTGCTGTTTAATTGCGGATTGATTCAGCCCATCAGGGATATCAATGTGCGCTTCACTGATGATTTTTTCGACTACTGTGACAATGATTCTCATGGTTTAATTCCTATTTGATTAATTGAGGATTCAGAAGTAAAATTATTCTGAATCCTGACTTCTGATTTACACTGCTCCAGTCTTTGCTGTTTGCAACTCTTGCATCCATGCACTGATTGCCGCTAACTCGTCCGCACCGCTAGCAACAGCATCAATCACTTCCTTTTGATAAGAAGATTCCGCATGATTGGGATATTCACACTTATCTGATGCCCAAGCTAAACACATTGTTTTTATCAGAGAATCTATCTTGCTGATATCTAGCTGACTGGGATTAATAGCATTTTGAAATTGCAACCACTCTTTGACTAAATCAAGGGGATAATCAAGCAAAGTCCGAATCTGTTTTACTCGTAAATCAAGTGTGTGTACTGATTGAGGGACTACGCTAAGTTTTGGTGTGGATGGAGTAGTTGATGAAACACCACCTAAACGGGTTTGAATATCATGAATGATGGTTGCCCAGTCTGCATCTTTATCCCACTCTCTACGAATACGTACACGCGTTACTGCATCATAAAGCCGACAAAATACTACGTTCTCTTCCCCAGCAGTCACAGCAAGAATTAGGGGTTTCTCAAAATCTTGAACAATTGATGCAGCTAAGAGGAATGTTTTAGAGAAGTTAGTTTCAATACCAGTTCTGACAATATAAACCTCATCTGATCTCACAACGATGTCTAACTTAATGTTGTCCTTGCCTTTAAACTCTTTCGTTGTTAATCTCAGTTCTGATATGTAACCAGTCAATCCTTTTTCTAGAACAGGAATCGTTTTATCCTTATCGATGTTGTAGTGATACCAGAGATAGGATTCACCACTTAACTCAGCGTTTTTCACGTAGAGATAAATCGGTTCGGGAGGGTTGCATAAACCTAGTTTGATTTCAGCAGTCATGTTTCACCTCGGCTAAGTTTCATTGATTGTTGTCCTATGTGCAATAATGGGAATTCTGTAGCGTGAGAAAAACTTCCGTGCGTTCATCTGAAGTAATGGCATTCCTTTAGGTAAACGCTTTTGTACTAATTAGAAAGCTCTCGATTCCGGTCTAACTCCCATTGCAGATAAGTGAGCGCAGTTTGAGCATCAGCAATGTTTAAATCAGGTTGATATCCCTCGTCTAACAGTTGTTTGTAGTCTGGATGCGTAGCAATAAGGGATATCAGAGTTTGAGCTTGTTCAACTAATTGATGGAGGTTGGGGTTAGACATCTCAATGCCTAGCCGTGAACATAAATCCTCTGCCTTTACACCTATTGTTCCTGGTTCAATCTCGGTTTCTAACTCTTCAAGCAGAGATTGGAAAATAGGATGTTCATCGTTGATTTCAATCTCAACCAAATCTGCACTCTTTGTAACGACAGTTGCCCAATCGGGTAAAGTTTGTGCAATGGTCTTCGCGTAAAGTTTCATGATTTTATCCTCTGGGATTAATAACCTAAAAATCCTCGGCAATCTCCAACAAAAAACCGCGTCCCGTGTTCTGCACTTGCACCAGTTCTTTATCCAGCAATGTTTGAATTACTGAATCGGAAAATTGGAATTGCAGACGATGCAGAGGAACACAACCGCCACAAAGCTGAATCAAACGCAGCAAATGGTTGGCTCTACGGTCAAAATCGTTGTTTGCTTCCTTAGCCATTGGTTGCACCCTCAGTTAATACGGTTAACTGTCGGTTGAGAATGCTTATTTGCTGTTGATAAAAGTCAATTTCAGCAGTGATTTTGTTGAACAATTCTTCTGGTGTAAGCGGTTGGATTTGATTTTCCTGAAAGTGGAACAATTCATCAGAGTTTCTATGAGGCATCAGCGCATAACGCCAACCACCACCGAATTGTTCAGCTAGTTCTGTACCATTTGGGTAGTAATAAAGTCCCAAGATGATGCCGTGTTTAGTTCGCTGTTCCATAGCAAAGCGGGGATATTCCCAGTGTTGGGGGATTGAGATTGTGGGTTGCATGGGTTTAATGGCGATTGTTGAGAATGTGGTGGGAGGCGATCGCTGTTGGTCGTGTCTATCGAGCGATCGCCTTCATGTGTGTGAGAATTACGCCGCTACTAGTTCCAAAGCTGGCTCATACTCCCTCAACTGCCCCCATTCTTCATTCGTGAGCATTTCAAACGGTCGGTCTAGCAATTCTTCACAGCCAGCCGCTTCTGCATGGGGTACGCTTTCCACCATCGACAGCCACCACACCGCATCCATTGCCGAATCACAGGGTATGCGCTGCTGGGTTTCGTCTGCTGCGCGTGTGAACCACCAGCCGAGGTCAGTGCATCCTACTTCGCCTAATTTCTGGTCATTTTGGTAAATACCGTCGTCAAGGATTTCAAACCCGTACTTCTCGCATTCGTTGAAAATCTGCGCCATGACTTCGTTACCAGTGGTGCTTTTAAGCTCTTGAGCAGAAGAGATTTCTTGTACAAATTCCTTCCCCTCTGCACCTCTGCCCCCCTGCCTAAGAGCTTCTTCCTGCACTGACAGTGTGCCATCTTTGTAGTGGATGGAGATGTAGCGATGACAGCGCATTACGGTATTGGTACGAAATACTTCTTTCTCGTTAACCATGACTACCCAGCGTTGCGTTAAGTGATCGTCGTCATGGGTAATGCTTGCTATCAGTTGATTACCAGCGTAATATTCGTGATGGTCAAACGAGATTTCGACTATTGTGAGGAGTTCGGGAGCTACAACTTGGGCTTGGGTTGCGATGTAGTTGTCGAGTTCAGCTTGGGCAAGGGCTTGGTTGTCAACTTTCTGAAGCTGGGTGGATTGGTGGGTGATGATTGCGTTTACCCAGGTTTCAGTCGCTCTTTTGTCAAGAGTGGGTGTAACGCTTAATTCGGCAGCGATTCTTTTGAGGCGGGGGAGGGTATAGCGGGAGAGGGCTTGCTGTGTGTATTTGGGATGTGTCATGATTGAAATCTCCATAATTAATTGGAACAAAAGGCGATCGCGGAAGTTTCTCAGGCTCAGTCGGTCGTCTTTTGTTTTTGTTTTTTTTCTTTTATACTACTTATGGTAGCGCTACTGTAAGTAGTTAGCAATAGTCTAAAGCCAACTTTTGTATTACGATTGGTAATGCTACTCTTAGTAATTATTTAGATTACTTATGGATACACACACTGTAGATAACCAACTGAAAGTAGTGCTACTTTAGGGAGTAAGAATTAGGAAATGCCTGTGCTTGTAAAACTGAAAAAGACAAGAGAAGCTAAAGGCTTGTCTCAAAATGAGCTAGCGAGGAAAACTGGTTACAGTCTGCAAAATATTCAAAAAATTGAACAAGGAAGAGCTGCCTCAATTACATTTGATGCCTTGGGGAGATTTTGCGAAGTACTTGAATGTCAGCCTGGAGATATTTTGGAATGGCGGCCAAACAATATTGATGACAAAACTGGGCACTCATCAAATGATGAGGTGTTAAAAACTGCTTCAGAGGAAGTAGAAGGAAAAAGTGAGTCGCCAAAATCAACAAAACGTCAACCACACATGATTGTCATTGATGCCAACAGAGGTGCGGCATGAAACAAAAATTGTACAATAGCCAACGCCAGAATGATTATGAGACGGCTTTGTTGCTATTGAAAAGAAAAACGGTATGACTGAAGCTAGCGTTTCTAATCAGGATAAAATACCTAACAAAAAGCCAGAATCGTCCGATAAAACTATTGATTACGACTGGCGCGATCCCTCAAAACCTCGTAATTCTGAAGATGATGTAATTGTGGATGGTTGGCGGCGACGTGCTGATGGAACTTTTGAGAAAGTTGAAAATACAGAGGCTGCATCTATGACATCGTTTATATGTGACCAAATTATAGATTTTGAAGCGAAGAATGCTTATGAAGCCCAAGATATTGAAAGGCTCATAGAGCAAGTAAAAACTTTGGTGGCAGAGTCAAAAGATAGCAAAGTTGTAATTTTACTGAGAAATGCTCATTATTTGACTACCAGAGCATTTGTGATTCTTTATAACTATATTCAAGAACCTTTCTCGACAAATGCAGTTTTTGTGTTGGTTTCTACCGATAAATCCCGAATATTCCCTCCTTTACTTGATTTAGTAGAGCATCGGCAACAAGTAGCTTAAATATCAACCTAGAGGTGGGTTTATGGACAAATCAACCCGTAAGAGCAAAAAATCCACCTCTGCCGCATCTACCGATTCAACTTCACCAGCTAACTCTGCAAACAAGGATATTTCCCAGCAAGAAAACCCAGCCTTAGCAACAATCACCGTTACTGCTGTCGAAATTCCAGAGTTGACAGAGGAGGAACAAAGCGATCGCCTGCACTTGGAAAGAAAAGTGGAGAAAGCGGTTTTTGAGGCGGGAAAGGCGCTTATGGAATTGAGGGATAGAAGGCTGTATCGTTCCACCCACAGCACTTTTGAGGAGTATTGCAAAGACAGGTTTGGATTTGAGCGCCGTCATCCTTACAGATTAATCGAAGCTTCGGCTGTGTTTGATAACCTGATAAAAATGTGTCCAAATTGGACGCAAAATGAAGATGATCCTGATACAGTCCACTCCGGGCAGCGACAAATCTTGCCGACAGCAGAGGGGCAAGTTCGACCCATGACAAAGCTTCAACCCCAGGAACAGCAGGAAGCATGGCTAAGAGCAGTAGAAGTTGCTGGCGGGAAAGTGCCGACTGGTAGAATCGTTAAAGATGTGGTGCAAAGGATTATGGAGCGAACCCAAGTACCCAATACCTACCAAATCGGTGAAGTGTGCCAAATCATTACCAAAGACAACCCCGAACTCAGGGGCAAGGGTGGCTGCTGGGGTATCGTTAACCATGTGGGCGAATTCAGTTGCACTGTCAAAACCTGGGATGGGGAATATACGGTTGGATTGCAGCACCTCAAATCTTACAATTACCTGCCTGCCGAGTGTCAGCAGATGCAGGTGATTTGCGATCGCATCAGTCGAGTGTATTCCGATTCACTTGAGGAGACAGTCAAAAGTCTGTTGCAGTTATTGGGGAGGGTAAATCGGCCTTATCTTACTGCTGTGGAAGAAAAGCTGTTGAAGCTTCTGGAGTTGGAGTATGGGAGGATACCCTAAACAATTTTGGCAATTTGGCATCTAATGTCTTTGGGTTGCAGTTTCAATGGATATATCACCATAACGGGACAGTCAAGAAGTTGTATGAGGGATAGGGCAAAACTTTCCGCTTCTAGTGTACCGTGCTATGCCAGTTGTCAAAGGAGTGCTGTAGAACGCTCTACAAAATTGATACAGCGCTCAACAGAGTTCAGTTAAGGCTCTACAACTGGCTAGAAATGAACAAAACCAAATAGAGTTTCAGAAGATGAAAAATGTAGATAGCTAGATTGCTGTATAGTTTGAGTTATGCCAGATTATACTCTCAAGAGTTGCTCTATGATCACTCTGCCTGGTATTGCTGTCCAAAACAAAATATACGAAAGTTCCAATTCTCTAGTGTACCGGGGCATCAGAGACGATGGAGTAGCGCTCATCGTAAAAATGCTAAAGCTTGATTATCCTTCATCTCAAGAACTAACCCGCTACAGACAGGAATATAAAATTACCCGTTCCCTGAATCTGGAAGGAGTTGTCAAGGCATACAGCCAGCAGGACTATCAACGCACTCTGGTGATTATCTTAGAAGATTTTGGCGGAGAGTCCCTAGAGCAATGGATGCACAAGCGTCCAGATATTTTCTGCCCCATGCCTTTATCCCAATTTTTAAGTATAGCGATCGATATTTGCGATATTCTAGGCAAAATCCATGCAGCTAGTGTTATTCATAAAGATATCAACCCTGGAAACATAGTCTTTAATCTGGATACTGGCGTTGTCAAAATTATTGACTTTGGAATTGCCACCCAATTTAACCGCACGAATCCGTCTTTCAAAAGTCCTCATGTTTTAGAAGGGACACTCGCCTACTTATCTCCAGAGCAAACCGGGCGGATGAACCGTTTACTCGATTACCGCACCGATTTTTACTCCCTTGGCGTGACATTTTACGAACTGTTCACTGGACAACTACCATTTCCCATCACAGACGTGCTGGAGCTAGTCCATTGTCATATTGCCAAACATCCTATTCCGCCGAATGAAATAAATACAACGATTCCCAAGCCAGTTTCAGATATCATTCTCAAACTGATGGCGAAAAATGCTGAAAATCGCTATCAAAGTGCCTGGGGCATCAAAGCGGATTTAGAAATCTGTGTTCAACAATTAGAAGAAATCGGTCAAATCTCTAGCATTCAACTTGGGCTTCAAGACGTTTCTGAGCAATTTCAAATTCCTCAAAAACTGTATGGACGGGACAAGGAAGTTGCAATGTTACTGGCAGCGTTTGATCGTGTAGCGTGTCCAGAGTCAAATCGCGTTGTTTCTTTACCAAACAATTCAGAAACAACTTCACAAAGCGAACAAAGAGGCAAACCAAAATTCCAAGTCGAAATGATGTTGGTATCTGGCTATGCTGGCATTGGTAAATCTGCGTTAGTGCAAGAAATCTATAAACCAATTACCCAAAAACGCGGCTATTTTATCTCTGGTAAATTCGATCAATTTGGCCGCAATATTCCCTACAGCGCGATCACAGATGCTCTGCAAAAATTGGTGCAGCAATTGCTGGGTGAACCAGACGAACAAGTGCAACAGTGGCGTTCACTCTTACTTACAGCTTTAGGAAACAACGCACAAATCATCATTGATATCATCCCCGAAGTTGAATTAATTATCGGTAAGCAATCGCCTGTACCATCCGTTGGAGCAACTGAAGCTCAAAATCGCTTTCATCGAATCTTTGGGCAGTTTGTGCGGGTGTTTTGTTCAGAATCACATCCCCTGGCGATTTTCTTAGATGATTTGCAGTGGATAGACTCAGCAACACTGAAGTTAATCGAGTTGATGTTGCTTGATGAGCAAACCAAATCACTATTTTTGATTGGAGCCTATCGAGATAATGAAGTAAATCCAACGCATCCATTAGCATTAATGCTAGAAAGACTGCGAAAACAAGGGGCAGTGCTTCAGGAAATTATTCTAACACCATTAACTCTCTTGCCGTTGAGTCAGTTAATCGCCAAGACGCTACATCGGAATGCAGACATTGTTCGTCCCTTGACTGAATTAGTGTTGCGTAAAACTGAGGGCAATCCCTTCTTTGTCAGTGAATTTTTGAGAATGCTGCATAGCGAAAATTTATTGACCTTTGATGCTGAAGACTTAAGCTGGCAGTGGAATATAGCTCAGATCCAAGCCCAAGATATCACTGATAATGTTGTGGAGTTGATGCTTCACAAGTTGAAGAAACTGCCAGAAAACACACAGCAAATTCTCCGGTTAGCTGCTTGCGTCGGCGCTGAATTTAATTTAGATACTCTATCGATTGTTTGTGATCAACCACCTGAAACTGTTTTTCAAGATTTACAAACAGCCATACAAATTGGATTAATTCAACCACTATCTGAATTAGATGAAAACTTGTTAATTCAAGAGTATAAGTTCTTGCACGATCGCGTGCAGCAAGCAGCATATACCTTAATCGATGAGTCGCAAAAAAAAATTGTTCATCTCCAAATTGGTCGCAATCTCCTCGGAAAAACTTTGCCAGAGAGACTATCAGACCGATTGTTTGAAATTGTCGATCATCTTAATCATGGAATTGAGCAAGTCACAGATCAACTAGAACGCAATGAAATTGCTAGATTAAATTTAATTACAGGACAGAAAGCAAAAGCTGCGATCGCCTACAATATGGCTCGAAACTATTTAGCCGCAGGAAAAGTATGGCTAGCAGCATCTAGCTGGCAAACCAATTATGACTTAACCTTAGAGCTATGTATAGAGACAACAGAAGTCGCGTATTTATGTGGCGATTTTGAGCAGGTAGAACACTGGGTGGCGATCGTTCTACAATCAGGCAAGACTATTGTCGATATTGTAAAAGTTTACGAAGTCAAAATTCAAACTGACATCGCGCAGAACCAGCTATTAAAAGCAATAAATACTGGATTGCAAGTGTTGCAGAAATTGGGGATCAGTTTTCCCGAAAAACTGAGCCAGTCAGATATTCAGCTTGAACTAAACATAATCATATCCCGCTTTGACAACGAGCCGATTCAGAACTTGATCCAATTGCCAGAAATGGCTCAACCAGAGAAGCTAGCAGCAATGCGAATTCTCTCAAGGATAACCCTTGCTGCCTATCATGCAGCTCCCGATCTGGTGCTTCTACTTGTGTTTAAACAGGTCAACTTATCAATCCAGTATGGCAATACGTTTGTGTCTCCTTTTGCATACGCCAACTTTGGGTTAATTCTTTGTGGAATGGTCGGCAACATTGAGACTGGCTACGAGTTTGGGCAGCTTACATTAAGGCTGTTAGCTCATCTGAAAATCCATTCACTTAAAGCTAGAACATTGTTCATGGTGACTAACTTCATCACCCACTGGAAAGAGCATATTAGAGAAACATCGAAACCATTTTTGGAAGCTTATCAAAGTGGTCTGGAAACTGGAGATTTAGAGTTTGCTGCCTATTGCGCTTTCACTTACTGCCTCCAACTCTTTATCGTTGGAAAAGAACTTGTAGAGGTTGAACACGAGATGGCAACATACTGTGAAGCAATCTATCAAATTAAACAGACAACATCACTCACTTGGACTCAAATATTTCAGCAGTCTGTTTTAAATTTGATGGGATGCTCGGTCAATCCATCCCGTCTCGTTGGCGAATCCTACAACGAGGAAAATAGACTGCCACACCATGAAATAGAAGATGCAGTTATACTCTTTTTGGTACATCTCAACAAACTTATTCTATGTTATGTATTTTCTGAGTATTTTCAGGCGTCTGAGAACGCAGCCATAGCGGAAAGTCATGTAATCCGCGTCAGTGCAACACCCCTCGTTCCTGTACACTACTTCTATAGCTCTCTAGCAAGACTCGCAATATTTCCTGGAAGCAGCGCTCAAGCGCAAGAGGAAATTCTCAAAAACGTTGCTGTTATCCAGGAGCAAATGAAGCAATGGGCAGTTTATGCGCCAATGAATTATTTGCATAAATATCATTTAGTGGAAGCAGAGATTGCACGAGTTTTGGGTCAGTTACTTGAGGCAGAAGAGTTCTACGAACAAGCAATTCAAGGAGCTAGAGACAATGAGTATTTGCAAGAAGAAGCATTAGCTTATGAATTAGCTGCTAAACATTATCTAGCAAGAGGTAGAGAAAAAATCGCCCAAACTTACATGAAGGAAGCACATTACTGCTATGAACGATGGGGAGCATCTGCGAAAGTCAAAGATTTAGAAACTCGCTATCCCCAGCTATTTTCTCAATCGTCGGGCATGGCTGACGTGCCAATCCACAAAACTTCTGTCACCACCTCTAATCACTCACCCATCGCTTTCGATTTAGCGGCGGTGATGAAAGCTTCCCTTGCGATTTCTAGTGAAATTGAACTGGATAAGTTACTCAGTTCATTGATGAAGATATTAATCGAAAATGCTGGCGCACAAACAGGATTTTTGATTTTGGAAAATTCAGGGAAATGGGTGATTGAAGCGTCTAGTGAATTCAATGAGGGTGAGAATGTCTATGCTACACAAGTGCTGCAATCTATCCCAACTGCAAATCATTTACCTGAATCAATTATTAATTATGTGATTCGTACTCATGAATGTGTCATTTTAAATGATGCTACTCGTGAAGGTAATTTTATTAACGATCAATATATTCAACACAATCAAACTCAATCAATCTTATGTTTACCTATGCTCAATCAAGGTAAGCTCGTGGGCGTGTTGTATCTAGAAAATAAACTAGCGGCTGGGGCTTTTACACCAGAGCGATTCTCCGTTCGCGCAAGCGTGCCGGAGGCATTAGGAGACGCTACGCGATCGCAAGTCTTAAATCTGCTATCCACCCAGGCAGCCATTGCGATCGAAAATGCCAAACTCTATGCAAAGCTCCGTGCGAGTGAAAGTAAGATGGCTCAGTTTCTAGAAGCGATTCCAATAGGAATTGGAATAATGGATGCGGTAGGTAGTCCTTACTACTTCAATCAAAAGGCAATTCAGCTACTGGGCAAAGGGATAGATCCTTCCATAACACTGGATCAAATCTCAGAGGTTTATCAAATTTATTTAGCAGGAACGGATCAAAAGTATCCAACTGAGAAATTGCCAGGGATGCGGGCGTTGAGCGGCGAACATACTAGGATCGACGATTCAGAAATTCGCCGAAATAACGTAACCATTCCAGTTGAGGCATGGGGAACTCCAGTATTTGATGAGCAAGGCAACGTGGCTTATTCGATTACAGCCGTTCAAGACATTACGGAGCGCAAACAAGCAGAACACCTCTTAGCCAATTACAACCGCACTCTAGAGCAACAGGTAGCTCAAAGGACTGCGGCTTTACAAAAAAGCGAAGCCGCACTGCGCGATGTCTACGACGAGCTTCGCTTACGCGAACAAGAATTACGACTAATCACCGACGCTCTACCAGTTCTTATCAGCTACGTGGATGCAAATCAGCGCTATCGGTTTGTTAACCACACTTATGAGGTTTGGTTTAACCTTAGTCAAGATGAGATTTTGGGCAAATCTGTTCATGAACTCCTGGGTGAGACGGTTTATCAACGGGTTGAGCCGTTTATTAATCAAGTGTTTGAAGGGCAAACTGTAACCCTGGAAGCAGAAATTCCCTTTTCACTGGGTAAAAGGTGCATCAGTGCTACCTTGATCCCCGATTGCAATTGCCCAAGGGGCAGTGCCAAAGGCGATCGCAATGCTCAAGTGAAAGGCTTCTACAGTCTCATCACGGATGTTAGCGAACAGCGAAACGCTGCACTACGTGAACGCAAACGAGCCGAACACGCCTCCATTCTGGAAGAACGCAACCGCATGGCGCGAGAAATTCACGATACCCTGGCACAGTCCTTCACAGGCATTCTTGTTCAAGTAGGAGCTGCAACACAAGTGCTAGCGGATGATATAGAAGCGACACAGGCACACCTGGAAATAATTGATGAACTGGCACGAACCGGACTTGCTGAGGCGCGTCGATCGGTGTCAGCACTCCGTCCTCAGCTATTGGAGGATGGCAATTTACATAGTGCCCTTCATCGCCTTGTGACTCAAATGAGAGCCACTGCCGATACCGCTCTGATCTACGAAATCAAAGGCACAGCCTATTCGTTGCCAGCTGAGGTTGAAAATAACTTACTACGGATTGGGCAGGAAGCATTAACCAACGCTATAAAATACGCTGATGCTGCGGAAATTCGTGTTGAGTTGGTATATGACAATGCCCAATGTATTCTGCGCGTTAAAGACGATGGACGGGGCTTTGGGGTTGCTACGATCCCAGTTGTTGGCGGATTTGGATTGCTGGGAATGAGCGAGAGGGCAGAACATCTTGGAGCGCAACTGAGTATTCAGAGCCAACCTGGGCAAGGAACAGAAATTGTTGTCATTGTCAATCGAGATTAAGAATTATTAAATAGGCAAGATCAGAAACGCAACGTGTAGTATTAGCTTAATTTCTCAGTTTGTACTTTCAATTTCTTCATAATTATGAGCCAATCAACGAATATTCGGATTCTGATTGTTGATGATCATTCCATTGTCAGGCAAGGATTGGCAACCATCATTAACCGTGATCCAGAGATGACAGTGATTGCTCAAGCAGAAGATGGACAACAAGCGATCGCTTTCTTTCGTGAATACCAACCAGATGTAACGCTGATGGATTTACGAATGCCCCAGATGGCAGGAGTTGAAGCCATTACTGCTATTTGTGCTGAATTTAAAGCTGCTCGAATTGTTGTGCTGACAACCTACGATGGTGATGAAGATATTTATCGCGGATTGCACGCAGGCGCTAAAGGATATTTGCTCAAAGATGCTAAACCCAACGAACTTCTGAGTGCCATTCGCACAATTCATCGCGGTCAGCAGTATATTCCACCCGAAGTAGGGGCAAAACTGGTGCAGAGGATGAGCAATCCTGAACTGAGTGAGCGAGAACTAGATGTACTCCGTTTAATGGCGCAAGGAATGAGTAATTTAGAAATTAGCAGTACTTTGAGTATCGGTGAAAGCACCGTCAAATCTCACGTTAATCGAATTTTAAGTAAATTGGGAGTGAACGATCGCACTCAAGCCGTGATTATTGCTGTTAAACGAGGGATTGTCAATTTGTAAGGAAGTTGTACTAAAGTTCAAATTTAGATTCCAACTTTAGTTGGAGCCAACATTCCATTTATATATGGACTGATTTATCAATCACTCTATTGAGTAAAAGTTTCAACTTTTAGGGGACGACAAGAACCGAGTTAGTTGCATATATTTATAGACAAAGCCTCCAAAGCTTCAACAAAAGTATGTAAACATTTAGTTGCTCACTGGCGGCGATTTAGAATTAGTAAAAAAGGCGGAATACAATTATGGATGTTTGGAATTTGGCTAAAGGTTTAGGAGTCGTAATCGTTAGCGCAATAGCTTTCTCTGGAAACTCTGCTATTGCCAAAATCAATCAGGGTGTGACTCTAAATAATAATCTGAATGCACCTACCTTAAACACAGCGATTAAAAAGCACAATACATTAGGAGACGATGCCCTGAAAATTAATTACAGCATCAAACAAACTCAATCTCAAAATAGAAATGCTGCTCTAGATAAGAAAAAAACTTTGCTAGCAGGCTGTTACCGTTCGTGTTTTTAAGCCTTAGAGGATGTTTGAAAAGTATTTTTGGTAACTTCTGAGGCTTGGAAACCTAACCCCCTTACCTACAAGGGAATGAGAGTTTCAAAGCCTCTCGACCCTTGTCTAACGACAGGCTAACGCCAACGGGGAGAGGAATGGAAGCGGGGTTTCTGGTATACTTTACAATTTTTCAAACATCCTCTTAGCGTTTTTTATTTCACACAGATCCCAAAAAGTTAATAAGTAGGTGGGCATAAATATATAAATATAGATGTGTATAGATGTGTTACATTTCGTTAACGCACCATCTAATTTTCTTCTGAATGACTTAGACCTTTCCAAAAACTAGATTTTAGCTCAGGTAGTACAAGGATTTCAGAAGAGATCACTGGCGATGAGCATTTTCTTCTTCGGAGGTCTCAGTGAGTTTTGAGAGTGATCGCAGTTTGTTATTCGTCCCACCTTCAACACAAGATCACATAAAAGGTGTGCTGAATGCCACAGTAGTGCTTGTGATGTATGGGGACTATGAATGTTCTCAGAATGCGGACGTTTACAGGCTGATTAGAGTCATTGGGCGACAGCTTAGTGTTTCTTTGGGGGAGAATTATTTGTGCTTCATTTTCCGTCATTTTCCACAGATAGAGATTCATTCTCATGCTCAACGTGCGGCTGAAGCAGCTGAAGCGGCTGCTGTCCAAGGTCAATTTTGGACAATGCATGAAATGCTGTTCAGCTATCAACAAGAGTTGGGAAATGGCTATCTCGTGGAGTATGCCAATAATCTAGGACTTGATATTTCCAAATTTCTGCAAGATATATCTAAAAAAGTCTACGTCGATCGCATCAATGAAGATATTGAAAGTGGATTATACAGTGGAGTAACGGCTGCCCCAGCACTGTTTATTAATGGAATTCGGTATCTTGAACGCTGGACTGTTGAGCAGATAATGGCAGCTATTGTTGCTGCAAATGATTAAGGTTTTTGATTCTTATCCCAACAAGTATTTCATCGGGGAGTATTTCATAATTTCTATACGGACAACAAGAATCAGAGATTTCAGCAATTTAGCAAGAATACAGAGGCGATCGCAATGATAGTTTTTACATGGAAAAAAGTTCAAAAATTGTTGCTGTGGTTATTTGCATTAAGTGTTGTCGTTAGAATATCAATGCATCCAACACCAGCCACCTCCAAGGAATTACCTCAAGCGTCCAACTCTAAACCTGCGATCGTTCTCGTTCATGGGGCTTATGCTGACGGTACATCATGGCAACACGTCATTCCATTGTTAGAGCAGGATGGCTACAGAGTGACTGCTGTGCAGATTCCGCTCACCTCACTTGCTGATGATGTGGCAACGACCAAGCGGGTGATTAATAATCAAAAAGGTTCTGTTGTATTAGTTGGACATTCCTATGGTGGAAATGTGATTACGGGTGCGGCGGCTGGCAATCCACAGGTGAAAGCTCTGGTTTATGTTAATGCTTTCGCACCAGATGTCGGTGAAAAGACGAGTGATTTGAATAAAAGGTACGCACCACCTCCGATTAGTACGGCAATTGTATCTGATGCTGCAAACTTTCTCTATATTGATCGCGGGAAGTTTCACGAATTTTTTGCCCAAGACGTATCAAAAGCTGAAGCACGAGTGATGGCAGCAACCCAAAAGCCGATCGCCAGCGCAGCCTTTGAGCAATCAGTGACTGAAATTGCCTGGAAAACGATCCCTTCCTGGTTTCTGGTGACTCAAAGTGATCGCGCCATCAACCCTGAACTTCAACGATTTATGGCTAAACGGATTAATGCTAAGACAACCGAAGTTAACTCCAGTCATGTTCCTTTTATCTCTCATCCAAAAGAAGTTACCAAAGTGATTGAAGCAGCTAGCACTGCTGTGAAGTAATCCCAATTTTAAGAGAAGAAGTTTTTCGGTACATACAAATAGAACAGACCTAATTATCCTACTAAAAGGGGTTTAAAACCCCATCCCCAAGACATACAGCTTGTGAGAGTGTTGGGGTCTAAATCCCCATCACAAAACGTAATGGGAGCAACGCGATTTTGTGAGGTGCTAAAATCTGGGACGTATATAGCTTGTTTCAGGATGCGATCGCAACTAAAAAACCAGATTTTGTTGAGAATATAGGGGTGTAATTGAGAACTAAACCCCGATCTCACTTTTTCGCGTTGCTCCCAAACGTAATTGCGAATTGCGAACTTGTACTGAGTTTCGACTACGCTCAACTACCGCGTAGTCGAAGTATTGCGAATTGCGAATTGTTTAAGACTCTAGGAGATGCGATCGTGCCGACTCAAAATACAAGTATCACTGAAGTTGATGGCAGTCAACCCTTACTGCATCAACATGGATATGAAATTCAGCAGTATGGGACTCTTCGTGATTTGCCAATTGTTCTCAGCCCCCAGTGCCCGCAGCCAAAGCTGTGTTTTAGTCAATCAAATTTTGGCAGATACGATTATTCTCTATCACCTTTACAAGAAACATCACTGGTTGATGCGCGGACATACGTTTTATCAACTACATCTGTTGCTCGACAAACACGCCAGCGAACAAATTGAGTTAATTGATGCACTGGGTGAACGGGTACAAACACTGGGAGGTGTGGCGTAGACGCTTTGCGGCTTGTCGTCAGACATCGCTGACCCACGTCATGTGGCAGAAGTCACTAAGATTAACCCGGATTTCTCACCACATCTCGATTAAGCCTGCGCTTGAGCAGAGGAGCAGGGGAGCAGGGGAGCAGAGGAGAGTTCAATGTGCCTTGTTCTTTCCCCTCTCCCGGATTTCTCACCACATCTCGATTAAGCCTGCGCTTGAGCAGAGGAGCAGGGGAGCAGGGGAGCAGAGGAGAGTTCAATGTGCCTTGTTCTTTCCCCTCTGCCCCTCTGCCCCTCTGCCCCTCTGCCCATCCTTCCCCTCAAGCTTGTGAGAAATGCGGGATTAAGCGTCCGCCCAATGGTGTTGAGGAAGTACCTGTGATGTTGTCGCGGTTACTGGAAGCCCACGAGTTAATCATTGGGGAATTGAGAGTGGCGATCGATAAAACAGCAGCGAATCAAGATAGTGGTACTAACGATTTGTTAGTGAGCCAAGTCCTGCGAACCAATGAGACGCAAGTTTGGTTTCTGGCAGAACATTTGGTGGATACACCATTGGTACGCAGTTAAATTCAGCAGATCGGGCGTTGTAAATGAATAACTAACAGTATTTCAGCGATCGCTCTTTAAATCAGTTCATTCTTGACTCCATTTATCCATTGTAGATAACAGAGGAAAAGAACTTTATGACTAATTATGACTACATTGTAATTGGTGCAGGTTCAGCAGGATGCGTTGTTGCCAATCGTCTGACAGAAGACAGCGACACAACTGTGTTACTACTTGAAGCGGGTAATCCCGATACGAAACCAGAAATTCACATCCCAGCGCAATGTCTCAGTCTACTAGGTTCTGAGGTGGACTGGAGCTATTTCTCTGAACCAGAACCCTACTTGAATAACCGCAAAATCTTTTGTCCTCGTGGCAAAGTCCTGGGCGGCAGCAGTTCGATTAATATCATGATTTATCTGCGGGGTAATTCTCACGATTATGACCACTGGCAGTCATTGGGCAATCCCGGTTGGTCGTACCTTGATGTCTTGCCCTACTTCAAGAAATCAGAAAACTTCTCACGAGGCGCGTCTAAATTTCACGGGGTCGATGGAGAGTTGAGCGTCACCGATCTGATTGCGCCTGCTGTGGTATCCCAACGTTTTGTAGACGCAGCAGTGGAACTAGGATATGACCACAATTCCGATCCCAATGGAATGCAGCAGTTAGGAGCAGGACTCTATCAGTTGACGATCAAGGATGGTAAGCGCCACAGCGCGGCCGCTGCCTTCCTGTTACCCATTTTCCAGCGTCCCAATTTGACTGTAACCACAAAAGCGTTGGTAACTCGCTTGTTGTTTGAGGGTACTCGCACTATTGGGGTAGAATACCTGCACGAGGACATGCTGCACCAGGTTAGGGTAAACTCCGAAGTGATTTTAAGTGCTGGCGCGTTCGATTCGCCCAAGCTGCTGATGCTTTCCGGTATTGGTGATGCAGAACACCTGCAAACTTTGGGAATTCCGGTAGTGGCTGATTTGCCGGGTGTCGGTCAAAACCTCCAAGACCATCCTGTCGTGTCCGTGGCACACGAGGCAACTCAGGATTTACACACGGCAAGCAGCAGTAGTGTCGCTGAAGCTGGCTTGTTTTTGCATACTCCGGGTAATCTGGATGCCGCGCCAGATTTACAGTTTCTCTTCGGCCCGGTTGTGTTGGCACCGCCTGGTTATGCCCACTCTGGTTTAGGATTTACAAGTTTCGTCTGTTTAACTCATCCTCAAAACATTGGTAGTGTCAGTTTGCGTTCCCCCGACCCCAAAGACACACCGATGATTCAAATGAACTTTCTCCAAAGTGAAACTGATGTACAAAAGTTAGTTGTCGGGATTAAATTACTCCGTAACTTGTTCGGTGCAAGTGCTTTGGATGAGTTTCGCGGTAAGGAAATCGCTCCGGGTGCTGACAAGCAGAGTGATGCAGCACTCGAAGCTTACATTCGGGACACTTGCAGCACTGTGTGGCATCCGGTTGGCACTTGCAAAATGGGCATTGACCCAATGGCAGTGGTCGATCCTGAGTTGCGAGTACATGGGGTTGAGGGATTGCGAGTTGTTGATGCCTCCATCATGCCAACAATCACCACGGGAAATACGAACGCACCGACCATCATGATTGGTGAGAAAGCAGCAGATTTAATTAAAGCGGAGAGGTGCAAGCCTTCGGCGGTCAGCTCTTATCTGGCGTAACAATCCTCACCAAGAACCCGAACGGTCTGATTGTCCATATTGCAATTCATCATCGCCCCCTCAGTGCCGTACTCTGTTTCTCTATCGAGATACGTGACCGTCTGAAGAGCAAGATCAAGCCGGACTATTTCTACGCAGGAAAGTAGGGCTACTTCTGTCCATCCCTAGTTCCATCAATTCGTTGCAGACAGCAAAGGAGAGTTTCGTGATGCAATATGACTACATTGTAATTGGTGCAGGGTCAGCAGGCTGCGTAGTCGCCAATCGTCTCACAGAAGACCCAGAAATCACTGTACTGTTGCTCGAAGCGGGCAATCCAGCGACGAAACCGGAAATCCAAATCCCAGCAGAATGCGTCAATCTAATTGGCACTGAAGTGGACTGGGGCTATCTCTCCGAACCAGAACCGTATCTGAACAACCGCAAGATCCTTTGTTCCCGTGGCAAAGTCGTAGGGGGCAGCAGTTCGATTAATTTCATGCTCTATGTTCGAGGCAATCCTCACGATTACGATCGCTGGCAGGAATTAGGAAATCCCGGTTGGAGTTACGAGGATGTCTTACCCTATTTTAAAAAATCCGAGCACCAGCAGCGCGGTGCTGATGCCTATCACAGTGTAGATGGAGCGTTAAGCGTGAGCGATCTGATTGCGCCTGCTCCAATTTCTCACCGATTTGTAGAGGCGTGTGTTGCAGCAGGCTATGACTATAATCCTGATTTCAACGCCAAGCAGCAGTCAGGAGCAGGATTTTATCAACACACTATCAAGGACGGTAAACGGCACAGTGCTGCGGCTGCTTTCCTTTTGCCCATTGTCGGGCGTTCTAATTTGACCCTTACAACTGGGGTGTTGGTGACTCGATTGTTGTTTGAGGGTACTCGCGCGGTTGGCGTAGAATATCTGCATGAGGGAATGCTGCACCAAATTAGAGTCAATAAAGAAGTGATTTTAAGTGCGGGTGCATTCGATTCGCCTAAACTTTTAATGCTTTCCGGGATTGGCAATGCCTCACAGTTACAGGCATTGGGGATTTCTGTCGTATTAGATTTGCAGGGAGTGGGTCAAAACCTGCAAGATCACATTCTGGTTCCTGTGGTCTATCAGTCAATTCAGGATCTACACTTTGCTAGCACGAGTAGTATCGGAGAAGCTGGACTGTACTTACATAGCGAAGGCAACTCAGAGATTGCACCTGATTTACAGTTTTTCTTCGCTCCTGTCCAGTTCTTGCCGCTTGGCTATCCTGCTGCTGCTTTTGGGTTCACGGATGTTGTCTCTTTGACCCGTCTGCAAAATCGTGGCAGTGTGAGTTTGCGCTCATCTGATCCGCAAGACACCCCCATGATTCAGATGAACTATCTGCAAAGTGAAGCCGATGTGCAAAAGTTAGTCGCTGCAACTAAACTAGCACGCCAATTGTTTCAGATGAATCATTTTGATGAGTTTCGTGGTGCAGAAATTGCTCCGGGTGCTGAGGTTCAGAGTGATGAAGCACTCGTTGCTTATATTCGCAACAATTGCAGCACAGTGTGGCATCCGGTTGGCACTTGCAAAATGGGCAATGACCACATGGCAGTGGTCGATCCTGAACTACGAGTACATGGAATTGAAGGGTTACGAGTTGTAGATGCCTCCATCATGCCCACCATCACGACCGGAAATACCAACGCACCCACCATCATGATTGGTGAGAAGGCAGCAGATTTAATTAAAGCAGGTCGCACAGCACGAACGGTTCTCAGCAAATCTAACGTCCAAAATCCGGCGTATTCATCTATTTAGAAACGAGCGATTGTCTTTGATTAATCTCAGATTATCATACCTGTTGAGCGTTTATCGGTGGATGTTAGGCAAACAGAACACTCGACCTTTGTAAAGGAATACACAATGGCACTGATTACAACACCATTTGGACGACATTCCACCGCCGCCGAGGTCGTAGAAGCAATTGATCTTTCCGGCAAGTGGGCGATCGTTACGGGAGCCGCATCGGGCATCGGCTTAGAAACGGCGCGGGCACTGGCTCAAACTGGAGCGATCGTTACACTAGCTGTGCGTAATACCGATGCTGGAGCGCAAGTCGCGGCTGACATTATGGCTACTACTGGGAACCGGAATATTCATGTTGCTTTGCTTGATTTAAGCGATCGCAACTCAATTGCCAAGTTCATTGCTGCCTGGCGTGAGCCGCTGCACATCCTCGTTAATAATGCAGGGGTAATGGCACTGCCCGAACAGCGCACACCCGAAGGCTGGGAGATGCAATTTGCCACTAACTATCTCGGACACTTTGCCCTAGCGCTCGGACTATACGACGCTCTCGCTGCCGAGGGTGCCGCCCGTATCGTATTGGTTAGCTCTAGCGGACACCTGATGTCGCCCATTGTGTTCGATGATATTCACTTCATGTTCCGTCCTTACGAACCGTGGTTGGCGTATGGACAGTCCAAAACCGCAAGTATCCTATTTGCTGTGGGTGCTACTGCGCGCTGGTTCAAGGATGGTATTACCGCTAATGCCCTGATGCCTGGGGCGATCGCAACCAACCTCCAGCGTCATACGGGCGGTCTTAGAACCCCACCTGAGCGGCAGAAGACAATAACGCAGGGTGCGGCAACTTCCGTTCTGTTGGCAACATCTCCGTTACTAAAGGGCGTTGGCGGACGCTATTTCGAGGACTGCAATGAAGCCACTCTCGTCACCAATGGGAACGGCTATCTGAGCGGAGTTGCCCCCTACGCCCTGAATCCAGACAATGCCGATCGGCTCTGGGATGAATCGTTGCGCCTGCTCGCTTGACCTGGCAGTAACAGTGAGCTTCACGCTGTTGATAAACGAATTGCCGGTCGTAAGCCTGCCAGCCTTTCGTCCATCACTTAAAAGGAAAACTCAAAACTATGAATTCACAAACAGCTCAAACCACCACTACTACTGACGAGTCGGCAATCCGTGCTTTCCATCGCCAGATGATTGATGCTTGGAATCGAGGTAGCGGCGAAGGCTTCGCTGCCCCATTCAGCGAAACTGCCGATTTCATCACGTTCGAGGGTACGCATCTCAAGGGTCGAAAAGAAATCGCTGCATTTCATCAGCAAGCGTTCGACACAGTTGTTAAAGGAACACGTTTGGAGGGTGAGGTGGATTTTGTCCGCTTCGTGAACTCGCAACTCGCGCTCATGCTCGTAGTTATCAGGGTAATACTGCCCGGACAAACTGAAACTTCACCGTCACGAGATTCGCTGCCACTATACGTCGTAACCAAAGGCGACGAAGGTTGGCAGATCGAAGGGTTGCTCAATACCCGGAAGTTAACGCTAGAACGTCAATTCTTTTTAGACGACTTTGACTTACTGAGCGTAGAGGCTCAACGTCAAGTGACCGACCTTGTTTCAAGTCTCAAGCAGCCTCATTAAGCAGATCAATCAAAGGTGATGTAAGGAATGGCACGCTTGTTAAGATACAAAAGGCGATCGCCCTTACTCCCCAATATCGGCTGACTATTCTTCCTGCTGACTCCACTCTCTATTAACAACTTACCGCTTTAAACCCAACAATCCAAGGATTAGCATAATGAGAAAACTAGAAGGAAAAATCGCCCTTGTCACGGGTGGCAACAGTGGTATAGGTCTTGCCACAGCCAAACAGTTTGTTGCTGAAGGTGCCTATGTCTACATCACGGGTCGTCGCCAAGTCGAACTGGATGCTGCTGTCGAAGCCATTGGTAAAAATGTTACGGCTGTGCAGAGCGATGTTTCTAACCTGGCAGACCTGGATCGTCTGTTTGCCACCATTAAGCAAGAACAAGAACACCTTGATATCATCTTCGCTAATGCTGGCGGTGGACAAATTGCCCCACTTGGAGCAATCACTGAGGAACACTTTGACAAAACATTCAACGTAAACGTCAAAGGTTTGCTGTTCACCGTACAAAAGGCACTGCCACTGTTGCCAGAGGGCGCTTCTATTATCCTGAATGCTTCGATTACTTCTATAAAAGGTACGCCAGCTTTCAGTGTTTACAGCGCCACCAAAGCCGCCGTGAGATCATTTGCTCGGAATTGGATACTCGACCTCAGAGAACGCAAGATTCGGGTGAATGCCATTAGCCCTGGTGTGGTTCCGACTCCTGGTTACGATCATTTAGGACTGAATGACCAGCAGTTGCAAGAATTCGTGGACAGCCAAGCTGTCACTATTCCATTAGGGCGAGTCGGCACACCCGATGAGATTGCCAAAGCGGTTGTTTTTCTGGCTTCAGATGACAGTAGCTTTGTGAACGGCATTGAGTTGTTTGTTGATGGCGGTATGGCACAGATTTGAAGTCCAAAAGGAGTTAAAGATGAAGCTTATCTCTGTTAATGTTGGCCTGCCGCGTGAAGTGACCTGGAAAGGAAAAGTCGTCCGCACTGGAATTTTCAAAGAGCCAGTTAATTCGAGAGTGATGGTGCGTGAACTCAATTTAGATGGCGATCGCCAAGCGGATCTCACCGTTCATGGCGGAGTTGACAAAGCAGTTTATGTCTATCCCTTTGAGCATTACGACTACTGGCGAGATGAATTGCCTGACACAGAGTTAACGCCAGGAATCTTTGGTGAAAATTTCACAGTTACAGGATTGAGAGAAGAAGAATTAAATATTGGCGTTAGCGAAGCGGCTCCTTTGGAGCATCGCTTTAAAATCGGCAGTGTGGAACTAATGGTGACTCAACCGCGCTTACCCTGCTACAAACTAGGGATTCGCTTTGGGCGATCGGATATGGTAAAACGATTTCTCGCCAGTCGTCGCACCGGATTTTACTTTCGGGTTTTGCAAGAGGGCGAAGTGGTCGCTGGAGACACTTTAGAGTTGATGAGTCGAGATACCAACAATATTACTGTTGCTGATATCACTCAGCTTTATGTGCGTGACCAAAACAATCCAGAGTTACTGCATCGTGCTGCTCAACTTGAAGCCTTACCCGAAAGCTGGCGGGACTACTTTCAGGAGCAAATTCGTCGTCAGGATGTGAGATAGATCGACCTGTCGTAAAACGCCATCATGTCACTTTTATCACTTATAAGGAGTAATCCTATGACGACATATCGCACAGTTTCCATCGATGGTTTAGATATCTTCTACCGTGAAGCGGGTTCCCGTGATAATCCAACGATTTTGCTATTGCACGGATTCCCAACGTCATCTCACATGTTCCGTAATCTCATACCAGCACTTGCTGATAAATTCCATCTCGTTGCACCTGATTATCCTGGCTACGGCAACAGTTCGATGCCAACTATAAATGAGTTTGATTACACGTTTGATCGCTTGGCACAGATTGTGGAAAAATTCATTTCTGCGATCGCTCTCAAAAAGTATAGCCTTTATGTGATGGATTATGGTGCGCCGATTGGCTATCGGATTGCCGCTAAATATCCAGAGCGCGTGCAATCTCTGATTGTTCAAAATGGCAATGCTTACGAGGAAGGTCTACGCGAATTCTGGGAGCCGATTAAGGCATACTGGCAAGAGCGATCGCCTGAAAATGCTGAAAAGCTCAAATATCTTGTCAGCTTAGAAGCGACGAAGTGGCAATATACCAATGGTGTTCGCAATTTAGAAGCGATCAGCCCCGATACCTGGACTATCGATCAACATTTCCTTGATCGCCCCGGAAACGGTGAGATTCAACTGGCACTGCTGTATAGCTATGGTACGAATCCACCACTTTATCCCCAATGGCAGGAGTATTTCCGCCAGCATCAACCACCGACGCTAATTGTTTGGGGCAAGAACGACTACATCTTTCCTGCTGACGGTGCTTATCCCTACCAGCGTGACTTGAAAGACGTTGAGTTCCATCTACTCGATACTGGACATTTTGCCCTGGAAGAGGATGGGGATGCGATCGCAGACCATATTGCTCAATTTCTCGCCTCACGACTGCAACCCGTCTCTGTCTAATTAAGTGTAAAAGTTGCTGGGCGATCGCTCAAAATGTCTAAGGAGTAATGGCATGACCACATTTGGCACAGTTTCGATCAATGGTTTAGATATCTTTTACCGAGAAGCTGGTTCCCGCAGTAATCCGACAATTCTGCTGTTGCACGGCTTTCCAACCTCCTCTCACATGTTTCGCAACTTGATATCTGCCTTAGCCGATCGCTTCCATCTTGTTGCCCCTGATTATCCAGGTTTTGGCTATAGTTCCATGCCCACGGTGGACGAGTTTGATTACACCTTCGATCATCTTACCGAAGTAATGGCAGGCTTTATCGCTGCGATCGGATTAAACCGCTATAGTCTTTACCTGATGGATTATGGCGCTCCGATTGGCTATCGCCTGGCAACGCAGCATCCTGAGCAGATTGAGACGCTGATTGTGCAAAATGGCAATGCCTACGAGGAGGGACTCGGTGATTTCTGGGAGCCTATGCGCGCTTTTTGGCAGAATAAGACACCTGAAAATGGCGATCGCGTGCGACAGGCTTTGACAAGCAAGGGCACAAAATGGTATTATACCACTGGAGTTAGGAATCTAGAAAACCTCAATCCCGATACTTGGACTCTGGATCAAGCACTCCTCGATCGCCCTGGCAATATAGATATTCAATTGGCATTAAAATACGACTACCAGTCCAATGTGCGGTTATATCCACAATGGCAAGCTTACTTGCGCCAATATCAACCACCGACGCTAATTGTATGGGGCAAAAATGACCAGGGATTTTTAGTCGAGGGAGCTTATGCCTACAAACGCGACTTAAAAAACCTGGAGCTTCATTTGTTTGATACAGGGCACTTTGCTCTGGAAGAAGATGGGGACGCGATCGCTGACCATATTCACCGTTTTCTGACGACTCACGTTGTAGAGAACACCAAGCTAACCACCAGTAACAAATAGTTTTGGCTCTTAAACGATGTCAATAAAAAGTGATTGTTATTACTACAATTACTACTGATCAAGCAACAGTGTTAAATCAATTAACTTAACAGTGCCATCTCAACAGATTGTTTATAAGTTATTAAAGGAGAATGTCATGGTTGCTCAAGCAAACTCGCAAACAGCAAAAATTTTGGAAGTTGCCGATGATCCACGTCTTTCCAAAGGAACGAAGGAATTTTTGAAATTGCTAAATTCAGGGGGTGTGGCGCTGGAGAAACTCACTCCAATCGAAGCACGTCAAGTTCTTGCGGATGCACAAGCTTCTGTTTCAGTAGACCTTTCAGGCATTGAGGAGTCCCAAAAGACGATTACTGCTGATGGTTATTCAATTACCCTCAATATTGTACGACCTGAAGGTGTCAAAGGCACATTACCTGTTTTCATCTTTATTCATGGTGGTGGTTGGGTGCTGGGTGATTACCCAACACACAAGCGCATGGTTCGCGATCTGGTTGTGCTTTCAGGGTTTGCAGGTGTCTTTGTCAACTACACTCGCACGCCAGATGCTCAGTACCCACAGGCAATCAATGAGATTTATGCTGCGACCAAATGGGTTGCCGAGCATGGTGAAGAGATTGGGGTGGATGGCAAGAATTTGGCAGTCGTTGGCAACAGTGTCGGCGGTAACATGACAACTGTCACTGCTTTGAAGGCAAAAGAAAAAGGAGGGCCACACATCAAGCTGCAAATCCTGATGTGGCCCATTGTAGATGCTGATTTTGAAACGAATTCTTATCACCAATTTGGCGATCAGCGTTTTCTGACAGTACCAACGATGAAGTGGATGTATGATATGTACATCGCTGACCCAGAAAAGCGCAAAGACATCCATGCTTCTCCCCTACAGGCGACGCTTGAGCAACTCAAAGGCTTGCCTCCGGCGTTAATTGTGGTTGCAGAGAGCGATATCTTGCATGACGAGGGCACAGCCTATGGACGCAAGCTCGATGAAGCTGGTGTCGAGGTGACAACAGTGCAATACAACGGTATGATTCATGACTTCGGACTGCTCAATGGTTTAGCCGAACTGCCAGAAGTCCGCTCTCTATTTGTTCAAGCTGCTGCCCAATTGAAGAAATATCTGCAATAGGATGCGATCAATGTTTTTGGGGAAAGGAAAAGACGCTCTTCCATCGCTTTGCTGCTTACCGAGTTAGCGTAGGGGAAAAGGGTAAAGCAGAATAATGCACACGCTTGTTAAGACACAGCCCTTGCCGTGACTGGAACAAGCGTCCAGGCTAGGAACTAATTCTGAGAGCCTCCGCCTCCAAAGGGTTGATGAGAGGCAGAGCCTCTCGAAATACATTCCCAGCCTACAGGCTGGGAACGAGGTGAAACAAGACTTTCGGCTTATCTTAGTGCCATTTGATCGTAATACAAACTACTCTCAGGTAATTACCTGCTATGAACAGCCACACACCGAGCGCTAGGGACATTATCGGATCATCACCGTTGATTGCGATCGAAAACGAAGCACTACCCAAGCTGATTGTCGATCCACCGCTTCCCGAACCGCTAGCACAGGGTCGCGTTTTTATCCAGTACCGGACGGAGAATTTGCGTGTGTTGCCAGTGTTCGGCAAAGGTGCCCTCGAAGTATCGCCGCGCATCGGTCATATCCACATCACCGTTGACGATTTGCCGTGGCACTTTGTAGATGCCAGTGGGGAAACGATCATCCTGGTCGGACTGGAACCTGGCGTACACAAGGTGCTGATTGAACTAGCTGACCCCACACACAAAGTAATCACTAGCGAAACTGTGGAGTTCACGCTGCCCGATCTTAAGAAATCATCATCAAAGAACTAGACGGAAAAATCGCAGTTGTGACGGGGGCATCTAACTGCTTTTGAGGTAATTCAGCCGCCACGCACTTACAGCCGAATTCAGAATCCAAAAGTAAAACAGGGTTTATACCTGGCTTTGGGACTTAGTTTGTATCTTTACCAAATTGAAATATGCTGTAATTTTAATCCAATCATGCTGAAGTGATCGCCATTTTACACTCTTATACTATGACCAACGCCGAAAATCCTCGACTACCCCTGCCGCCTTTTGATAATGAATCCGCCATCCAAAAAGTCAGAATCGGAGAGGATGCTTGGAACACACGTAACCCCGAACTAATAGCACTTGCTTACACATCGGATAGCCTTTGGCGCAACCGCTCAGAATTTTTATCTGGTCGTGAGGCGATTGTTCAGTTTTTGACCCGTAAGTGGCTTAAAGAATTAGACTACCGTCTAATCAAAGAGCTTTGGGCTTTTCAAGACAACCGAATTGCTGTCCGATTTGCTTACGAATGGCATGATGATTCCGGCAACTGGTTCCGTTCTTACGGTAATGAGAATTGGGAGTTTGACGAACATGGATTCATGCGATGGCGTATTGCCAGCATCAACGACCTGCCAATTCACCAAAGCGATCGCAAATATCACTGGATACTAGGTCGTCGTCCTGACGATCATCCCGGATTGTCCGACCTCAATTTTTGAGAAGCCGAACCAACGACAATATTACCTAGTTTTTATCCTGCAATCAGTCCACTGCTATGAATGCAAACAACGGCATTATCAACCAGAATTCAGTGCCCGTAACCATTGATCGCTTTGCAGCCATCCTTCAAGCAATCGGAATGTTGGCGAATCTTTGTGTTGAAGCTCACCTACGCGAATTGCTCGAACAGGGATTTGAGGTTCTTGTCGTTAAGGATGCAACAGCAGATCCTCGGCATCCGAAATTGGGCGACGGCTACAAAGCAGCACTGATCAATTTTGGGTATATAGCTAATGTAGTTCTTTCTACAGATGAAGTTGTAGCAGCAATGCAGTAGTGTCAAACTCACCAATTTTACAAAACTTATGAAAACATCCGCGTTACTCTTGGCTCTGTCAATCAGTATCTTAGCTAATTTTTCCTTAAGAGCTTCTGCTGATTCTACTGCTGGCCTCATCCTGAGTACAAAATGCCAGGGTCGGTACAACATCAATATTTGGCAGAATTATAATTCCGGTGAACTACTCTATCGCGCGACCAGTCCTAACGGTAATTTAAGTTTGGGCAAAGGAACTAGCAAAGCGACAGAAGGTGTTCGAGTCTATAAGTTTCGGAGTGGAATTTATGAATATTGGGTGTGGGATGGCACGTTGGATAACCCGCAGTCTGGAACTTTAGAGGTGTATAAAAACAATCGGATCTTGATGAGGCAAGCTTGTAGAAAAAGTTGAATCCTAAGCACGGGTGTTAGCACTTTTTGTCAACCCAGCTAGGGCAAATACGTTATCGCTAAAACCCTCTTAGTCAACCAGTTTTTTCTGAAATTCATAACACCTTCTAGGAATCTTATTCACCCCATCAAACTCAAAAGATATGGAAGTGGACACTCAACACTATGACGACATTATTATCGGCAACGGCAAAGCGGGTAAAACACTTGCACCAGCGCTGGTTGCTGACGGACGTAAAACCGCTCTGGTTGAACGCAGCTTAAACATGATTGGTGGCGGGTGCATTAATATTGCCTGCATTCCTACTAAAACTATGGTGGCGAGTGCCAATGTAGCAAACATAGTGCGAAACAGTGCCGCTTATGGGGTTAAAACCAATACACCCACCGTTAATTTAGCAGAGGTGATTCAACGAAAACGATCGGTTGTGCAAGGGATGCGTGAAATGAACTTGCACAATCTAGAAACGGCTCTCGATAACAACTTGATCGTTGGCGAAGCAAGGTTTGTTGCTCCCAAAAAGATCGCAGTAACGACGACTCTTGGGAACAATCGCTTACTTACCGCCGAACGGTTATTTATTAATACAGGCACACGACCGTTAATTCCATCCATTCCCGGACTCACAGAAGTTGAGTTTTTAACGAGTGAGTCGATTATGGAGCTAGAACACCTACCTGAACACCTAATCGTTCTCGGTAGTGGCTATATTGGTTTAGAGTTTGCCCAGATGTTTCGGCGCTTTGGCTCTTTTGTTACTGTTATTGGGCAAAGTGAGCAAATCCTGTCACAGCAAGATCCAGATATTGCGATCGCACTTCAAGCACTGTTAGAAAAAGATGGTATTGAATTCTTATTAAAGGCGAAGGTATTAAGAGTTGATCGTACTGGTAATGAAACCATCCTGCAAATCCAAGTTGGCGATCGCTCCCTCAGCCTCCAGGGGTCGCATTTGCTCATCGCCGTTGGCCGTGCGCCCAATACTGAGAGCTTAAATTTACCTGCTGCTGGTGTGGCAACCGATACACGCGGATTTATTCAAGTTAACGATCGCCTGGAGACGAACGTACCCGGAATTTGGGCGTTAGGCGATATCAATGGCGGCCCACAATACACCCATATATCGCTCGACGATTATCGCATTATCAAAGCTAATTTAATTGATGGAGGCGATCGCAGTACAGGCGATCGTCTCGTTCCATCCTGTTTGTTCATCGATCCAGAACTGGCTCATGTGGGTTTGACTGAAACTGAAGCACAGCAACAAGGATATGCTATCCGCGTGGCGAAGGTGGATGCATCAGCCGTTCCTAGAGCAAGAACACTCGGTCAAACCGATGGACTTCTGAAGGCAATCGTGGATGCAGATACAGGTCGTATTTTAGGGTGTTCCCTGTTGTGTCATGAAGCAGGTGAAGTGATTTCAACAGTGCAGATGGTGATGCAAGCTCAGATGCCATACACCATTCTGCGCGATGGTATTTTGACTCATCCCACGATGACCGAAGGATTAAATATATTGTTTTCCAAGTTGTAAGCATACAGCAATTGCAGACCCAAGGACTTACCAAATAAACTACATTTCACTCTTGAAGATCAAGTAGATATAGCATGATTAGTAAAACATCTAAAGTCGGTATTATTGGTGCAGGTAATGTAGGTGCAGACGTTGCAAATGCTTTAGTTTTACTCGGTAGATGTGTAAGGGTTGTCCTTTTTGACCGAACCTTATCAAAAGCTGAAGGACAAGTATGGGACATTGAAGACAGCATTCCCCTACTTAAGGAGATGGAAATCATACCATCAAATCAGTATGAAGATTTAGCTGATTCAGATATCATTATTGTGACTGTTGGGGTGAAGCCGAAACTTGGACAGACCCGATTAGATACATTGAGCGACAATGCAGAGATCATCCGTTTGACGATCAAAGAATTGGATCGAGTTGCACCGAATTCAATCGTAATCATTGTTAGCAATCCAGTGGATGTACTGACGCGGATTGCAATCGCTACTTCCACCAGAGCAGAAAACCTAATTTTCGGTTCGGGAACCGTTCTTGATACTGCTAGACTGAGATATCAACTTGGAAAGCAACTGAATGTTGCAAAACAAGACATTCATGCTTATGTGATTGGAGAGCATGGAGACAGTCAATTTGTCGTTTGGTCTAGTGCATTTATTGGGGGAATTCTATTAACTGAATTTCCCCTACCACAAGGAGCAACGCTAGAACAAATTCAGCAAGAGTACGCACAGTTAACTCGTAAACGAGGCCATAACATTTTTGAACGCAAAGGAAATACAAGCTATGGTATATCAACAGTAGTTTGTCAGTTAGTTGATACCATCCTGCGAGATGAAAAGCAGATATTTCCAGTATCGGCTAGAGCAGATGCTAACTATGGAGTTGGCAATGAAGTTGTTCTTGGACTTCCATGTATCATTGGCTCAAAAGGTATTGACCGCCAACTGCTGTTATCAAGAAATGCTCATGAACAACGCTTATTAGAAGAATCAGCCAACAAACTTAATCTTGCCTATAATTTTTTGCATAATTAAAATCAATTGGGTGCGGCTATGGTTGAAAATCCAATATCTTGAACAATACCTTTGCGATCAAGTAGAACAAGGCAATACATGAGTTAAATATCAGTAAAGACTACTCAGGAAATAAATAGGGGTTGCTGAAAAAAAAGAAAAGGTTACAGTCTCTAGATTATCAGACCAAAGAAAGATATTCAGGTGCAAGAGTTGAGGGTAAAATAACCCAAAATCCTTGCATCACCGTGACTAGCAGGACTAAAGTGTGTCATTAGTAACCATGTACCGAAAGCAGGAGCAAACTACAATCCCACCAGAAAACTTTGAACTTCCGTTTGAAGGAAAATTATCAGAAGATAATCGTTGGGTAATTATGGCTGATTTAATACCGTGGGCGGAATTTGAAGAGGAATATTCTTCATTTTTTTCGGCAGAGATGGGAGCGCCAGCAAAATCATTTCGGGTGGCATTAGGCGCATTAATAATCAAAGAAAAACTAGGAATAAGCGACAGAGAAACAGTAGAACAAATTAAAGAAAACCCTTATCTACAGTACTTCATAGGAATATCATCTTATATTAATGAAGCTCCATTTGATCCATCTATGCTAGTCCATTTTCGTGAAAGAATTAGTGCAGACTTAGTAAACAAAGTAAATCAAGAAACTGTTAAAAGGATGCTAGAGACAACATCTTCGACTTTAGCAACTGAATCAACTGAATCAACTGAATCAACTCAAAAAAAAATAGAAGAATTAGAAAAAGAAGATAACACGCCGAAAAATCGGGGAAAATTAATATTAGATGCGACTTGTGCGCCAGCAGACATCAGCTATCCAACAGATTTCGAGCTATTAAATCAAGCAAGAAAACAGACAGAACGAATAATAGACCTTCTTTATGAACAGATAAAAGGTACATTAGAGAAAAAACCAAGGACTTATCGGGAAATAGCGAGAAAAAACTACTTAGAAGTCGCTAAAAAACGTCGTGTATCCCAAAAAGATAGGAAAAAAGCGATTAAAAAGCAGCTTCAATATATCAAAAGAAACTTATCTCATATTGACCAGCTAATCAGATCGGGAGCAACTCTAGAAAAACTAAGTACTAAACAATATAAAATGTTGCTTGTAGTTGTAGAAGTTTATCGTCAACAACTATGGTTGTATGAAAATAAAAAACAGAGTATTGATGACCGAATCGTTAGTTTAAGCCAACCACATATCCGCCCAATTGTCCGTGGAAAAGCTGGGAAAGCCGTGGAATTTGGGGCAAAATTATCAGCTAGTTATTTTGATGGGTATGTATTTTTAGACCATATTAGTTGGGATAATTTTAATGAATCAGGAGACTTAAAATCACAAGTAGAAGCATATAAAAACTATACTGGCTATTATCCAGAATCGGTTCATGTAGATAAAATTTATCGCACAAGAGAGAATAGAGCTTGGTGCAAAGGAAGAGGTATTATCATGAGTGGTCCTCCTTTGGGAAGACCACCAGCCAATGTTAGTAAAGAAAAAAAGAAACAAGATTTAGAATCTGAGAGAATTCGTAATTGTATTGAAGGAAAATTTGGGCAAGCTAAAAGAAGGTTTAGCCTCAATCGAGTGATGGCGAAACTTTCCCACACTTCTGAAACTGCAATTGCTATTACTTTTCTAGTGATGAATCTTTCTACTCACCTGTCGCGGGTGTTTTATGCTTTTTTATGTCTATTTTTGAAAACTGCACCTTTTTTGCAGTTCCGTATAACTGAAAATTATGATTTTATTAGTTATAAACAAGAAAAGCTTATCTTTGATTTTGCTTGAATAACTAGTCAACCCTTAAGATTGCTTTTTCATACTTTTTCAGCAACCCCTAAATAGCTTTAGTTTCACTATTTGATAGATTTAAACTTAACATCCAGTGCTTGTTGAAAAAAATAGCGACTAAAAATGGCTAAGTATACTTAAGGAACCTTGTAATGATTAAGTTTTTAGTACGTTTACTGTTTGCTACATTATCTTTAACTGTATTTTTGAACTTGTTCACTTCTATTGCCCTTGCACAAAAAACTTATGAACCAACAACTGAATCCCTATCAAAGCATGAAGTTCCAGACTGGTTCAAGGATGCAAAACTTGGAATTTTCATTCTTAGATACAGGTTATTTTATAACTCTGGGGTTGATTCGATGAACTCTTTCTGGAAGCAATGTATCCAGAATTTCCAAATTCAGCTAACTAAAAAAAAAGGGAGTTATTGAGGTTGCAAGCGTTGGAATTTTGGTAACGCACGACGAATAGCTCGTAATGTACCAGTGAAACTCAGGCGTAATGGTGCAACACAATTACTATTTGCAGCTTGGAAAATTAATGATCTGACAGCCCAATGTGCGAGTAACCAGCCATAATTTCCTGCACAGTTTCCCGTGGTTGTTGAGAACGAACAGGAGTTTTTCTGGCTAAAGATGTACCTTGAGTTCCACAACTCAATTTACAAGCGCTGATCAAGAAAGAGGTGGAATGATGCCTAAAACACCCTCTAGACGCCACCTCTGCCGCATCTACCGATTCAACTTCAGCAGCTAGCTCTGCAAATAAGAATATTTCTCAGTAAAAAGACCCATGTTCAGCAACGATTACGGTTACGGGTGTTGAAGTTCCAGAGTTGACAGAAAAACAGCGCGATTCGCTTGAATTTTTCACCCCGTAAGAGCGATGCCTTGTGATCAGAATTACACCTAACCTATTGACAAATCTATGGAAACTTTTAAAAAATTCTCTAATCCTATAGTTAGCTCTTCTGTTTTGCAACCTTTAATACTGGGTGAGCCAGAACTACGTGGTCAAGTTATAGACTGCCAGAAGAAACTTACACGCTATCTAAAAGACCAAGTGAAAACAGACGGATCTGTTAGAGATGTTTGCAAGAGCCGTGTGCTTGAATCCTCATTGATGCTCCACTTGCTTACTATCCAAGAAATATATCCAAATTGTCAGTATCAACTCACTCACTACTTAACTACTCAACTTGATAAAGAGCATAATAACAAGTTCCACAAGGCTCTAATTATTGGAGCATTGCGTAAAAGTATGCCTGAAGATGCACAAGTTGGTGAAGATTATATGACAGGCTTTCAGCATTTTACGGCAAGCCGTAAGCGCGTGCTGTTCAGTGCAATCCTAGCAGAACTAGGGGTAATGCCGTATGACAACCAGTATCAGATAGAACACTTCTTTTATCAAGGTTATCAAAGTTGGGTTGCAGGTGAAATATGCGCTCTCAAAGTTCTATACGCTTTTGGTTTAAACTACCGAAAGTGGATAAACCTTGATGACGTAGAATTTCTACTGGCAACGCAGAACAATAACTCGATTTGGGAAAAACACGTTTTAGCCAATATTATCATCTTATTGGCACTTCAAAAGTTTCCAGAACACCATCATGTAGTGTTGAAGGGAATTAACAATTTGCTAAGTTGTCAAAACTCAGATGGCGGTTTCCCTTTTATTGCTAGTTTTGAGATTTTCTGTACAGCAACTGCTGGAGTAGCCTTAACAGATAGTGGAGCTGACATTGAGACTCTATTACAAATGGCTGAGTACATAGTGAGACAACAGCAATCAGATGGCGGATGGTCATATGCAGAGGGTACAAGTCAGAGTGACGTAGATGATACTTCTTTCTGTGTAGAGTTTTTACAGGCAGTTGAGGTTGACAAATACAAAGAATACATTTCAAAAGGTGAGGCATACCTTCTCGCTATTCAGAATGAAGATGGTGGATTTCCTACCTTTGTGCGTGGTAATTCCTCTGAAATTACCATGACAGCAGCAGCTCTTAACGCGTTGGCCCCTCGCTGTACTGAGTATACAAACGTCTTCGAGTTAGGACTGCGCTACATCACTGACCAACAAAAGTTCGACGGTTCTTTTGAAAGGAGCTGGAGTCTGAGCGAAGCACAGGCGATTTTTCGTTCAGTGTTAGCAATGCGTACCTGTAAAGTTGTTCGGTCAGCGCAGCTTTTAGAAAGTATTTATACAGCAGAAGCGAAAGCATTAGACTACCTGCGTAAATCTCAAAACAGCGATGGCGGTTGGGGTCATAAATTAGGTGACACAAGCGATGTTATCAGTACCTCATATACCCTAATTGCCCTAAGCAGCCTTGGTGATGCCGAAACATTAAGGCGAGGTACACATTACCTGATGCTACAGCAGGATGAAGAAGGGAAATTCGTCTCTATACCAGATCAAGTAGCTCCCCGACCCATACCTTATGATGTGCCTATTCTCACTAGCATCTTCGCGTTACTCGCTCTTAAATACACTGCTGCCGTTATCAGGGAATAATATGCAAAGGAACGATATGAAAGTTGCTGCCTTAGATATTGACGGAACTCTCTACCCCGGTGCTTTAGGGCTTCAGTTACTACAAGCATTGACAGCAAATGGTATTAGTGACAAATCAAAGATCGAGGATATTTTTAAAGTAGTTGAAAAATATCGTCTTAATGAAATTGACTTCCAGATCATGGCAACTACTGCTTATAATCTCTTTGCAGAGGCGATTGCAGGGATATCACAAACTGTAATGCAGCGTATTGCTAGGCAAGTATGGCAGCAAGAACGAACCAAACTATTCCCTTTCGTTCCGAAACTCATCGACATTCTCAACAGCCAGGGATATTCCCTTGTATTAATTTCAGGTAGCCCGGATGAAATCGTGTGTTGCCTAGCTGAGGAGTTTGGGATTTCAAAATACCAAGGCTCAATTTTCGCCACTCACCAAGGTAAGTACACTGGAAAAGTAAATCTCTTGTCAGGATCTCTTGGCAAGAAGTATTCTATTTTTCTACAGATGGTTAAGGATTGGAGTGTAAATCTGGAGGAATCCCTTGCCATAGGTGATTCAATAACTGATACGGCGCTCCTTGAGATCGTTGGAAAACCTGTAGTGTTTGAACCTCATCCATCATTAATGTTGATTGCACAAGAGAAAGATTGGCTTGTTACCAACCGGAATAATATTGTCAAACATATCATGGAGTTAGGAAACCCATTTTTGACTTAAACAATAAATCGTGGGTTTTGATAAATCCAACGATGTGATTAATGGTCAAGGGGGTAACGTCCCATAAGGGCGATGCCTTGTGATCAGAATTACACCCAGCCTATTGATAATAAACCTCGTCTACGTTGAAAACCGTAGTTTTTCCTCATTTTCTTCAAGATAATTTTTAAATCTTACCCTAGCTCGGATTATGCCACTTTGTTTCCAACCTGATTGCTGATTAGGCAAGTCCTCTTGTCAATAGCCTTTGAGACACGCTAACCCTATGTTTGCACTCAAGCGCGGTAAGTCCTGTAAATTTTCTTTGGCTTCCTTGAGAAGAATGCAATTTTGTTGCTGCTGAGTGCTATACCCAACATGCCTTCAAGGAGGGTTGCCAAAACAGTTGTCGGTTCAGGAACCGCAGATGCTTTAATCTGATTCGGACTCGAATCGAGTAATTGACTATAGTCTGCTGTAATATTTTGGTAAAGATAAGAGGTCGCTCCCGGAGAGATGAAGATACGACCCGGAGCCTCAACATTGCTGAGAAAAACATCACCTATGCCACTACCTGTGCCAACATCAATTGCCCCAAATAAATTGCCTGTAGTCGTGTCAAAGTTAAACTCGAAAAACTGATTGCTTGATACACCATTAACAACTTCGTTTTTAGTTGCAATCAACTCCTGTGATGGATTGAAAAAAGAAACATTGAGTGACTGCAAGGCTTTTGTGGCTCCCGCACCACTTTCGGAAATTATGGCTGGGGTAGTGGTTTGATCGTAACTAAACTCAAAAGAAGCCGAATAACCAGCATCACCCTTCCAGTTAAATGTTAAATCAGTAGCTTGAGCCAGATTAGTAGAAGCAATGATAGAAGTCGCACAGAGTGCTAAACTAAGCGCTATCTGCGCTGTCTTGAGGGTGAAAAAGCTTTTCATTATTAATTAAATAGCCTTGTATTGACAAGTGACTGCAAGTGAGTGCGATCGCGTGCCACTGCGGCAACTCGTTCCAAATCACGGATATTCCAACCATCTTCTACTGCTTGCACTTTGATGAGAGCAGCAGAAGATGTTTTGGCTGGTAGGGGTGGTTTAGTTTCCATAGGTACTAGTTACAACTGAGTAAACCGGAACTAAATTTCTACTAACACCATATTTGCTTTTTGATTTTTCTAAAATCTGCCTGAAGATAGATGAGCTGATGCGGTGCAAATTCAACCTCAATCCTTTTTAGATCAAAACAGTTAAAGTTTTCACCGCTAAAGATTGTGCCGCATCAACTCAGAATCTGATCTAAGGGAGGGAGCAATGCGAAAATTGTCTACGACGCTTGGAGTGAGCAGTATTGCATGACGTTCTTGCTCCTCTTGAGGCAATATTTCCCTTTATTTTCTTCACCGCAGAAGCTAACATCATTTTCACATTCACACTCAACCACTAACAGTAGTTACAACAGTTTTATATCATTAAGTTTCACAAAGAATGATATTTAAGTCACTACGGACATTCTCCAATGGCTTTGACCACAAGGAATTCCATTCAATACCAAAAAGGGGCAGCGACTGTTTTCCCATTAGCCATCCCTTAGTTATTGCATCCATATATTTTGTCGAAACCTCAATATCGTAAATAGCGGCTTTGACAAGATTTTTAGCCAATAATGCTAACCAGAAACGCGAAAAGTGTAGTTGGGCAACATAAAAAGCTTCTATCTAATTGAATTTCTCCAAGAATGTTTGTATCGCATCCAGTAATAATATGCCAAATGTCGTGTGTTTCTGTGATATGCACTCCGAGAAATTGGTAATCATTCTCTACTTGCCCAGAGTGTAAAGGTTGCAAATTGTTTTTGAGCAGATGTTCAGCATAGCTATATCCAAGTGTATTGAGAGGTAAGCGATAAAGTTTTTGGAGATCAATATCACCTAATCTTGAGCGTCTTTGAAATGCTTGTTTTCCTTGTGGGGTGCTATGAAGAAGTTCTATTATTTTTTGTAAGCTATGCGAATCAGCAACAGTATTTGCGAGGTTGCCAATACTCTCAAAGTCACCATCGGGCGCTCTGACTATATTTATAATGCTCTCAAGTGCGCTATCGTGCCATTCTGACTCAAGTTGGGCTACAGAATCCATCTTTAAAAACCTCCCTTAACACTTTGTCTTTTAGTTTGACATGGTATAAGAGTTTTAGTTGGTCAGAATCTGCTCTGGGTTTTTTCTCGTCCCAAATCAACACAGGTAGTCCAATTGAGATCCAGCTTGCTCCCGTAACTTCTATGTGAACGCACGAAAGTGGATTTACCCTTGCTCACCTGAGTTCGATATAACAAAAACGCTTAAAAATGAGTCGTAGTCAATGTTCTCTCAATTAGTAATTCTTATTGACAATTAATAGTCAAAATAAGCTAATCCAAAAACTGCTATTTGGGAAAATTTAAGTTAAATAATTTACTTCAATAAAAAGAGTAATTAAACTAACAAAGCAGGTAAATTTTCGGCTTCATTTTTATCTAGCTTTAAAGAGGGCTTTTTCTGTTGAAAAGTATAAGCAATTAAACCTGCAAGGAGATTAACCATAAAATTCTTAACACTTCTATGGCGAGAATGAACAATTTGAGAGATATTTTTTAACTGGTCATTAACAGTTTCAATTAACGACCTTTTACGTAACATCAGTTTTTCCCATAACTCAAGCAACTTATTATTCATATTTTTCTTAAAGGGAGTAATTAGCTTGATATTATTTGACCAAAGTTCTGACCATAATTTTTTAGAAATATACCCTTTGTCTCCAAAAAGATTAACCCATAAATTTTGAGTTAAGGTCGGAACTGGTACTCGGTCATCTGTATTTCCAGGAGTTACTTGAAAAGCTAGTAATTCCCCTTGATCATTAATGATTAAATGGAGCTTAAAACCAAAATACCAAGCGACAGAACTCTTTCCCCAACCTGATAAGCCTCTAAAAACCTTATTTCTTTTCGCCCTCTTTGGATGACAAATTGGAATAGATGTACTGTCAATAAAACTGATGCCGCTAATATTTCCTTTGCGAGAATTTAAGTATAACATTAAAGGCATTAGAGCCTGATGTATTAATTCAACAAATCTGTTATAACTTACCAAGCACGGAAATTCTTTTTGAAAATGTTTTAGCAGATTCTCTTGATAATAACTCTTGAAATTTCGATAATTAGAATGATGAAAATAAATTATTATTGTCATGATTTCACTTAAACAAAGTTGACTCTTTCTTTCTCTTTTTTGCTTTTGAGAGGCAATAACTTTAGACTTAAAATTCTCTTCAAAAATTACACAAAAATCATCTATTTCACAAAACAACTTTTCTAATTCCATTATCTATTCCTCTCTCTGAAATAATTACTTTATTCTCAGAGCTTTGGGACGATATTGATGATTATTGGTAATATTACTTAGTGTTTTGTTACAAAATTTATTTATTGAAGTTGTTAACTAGCAATTATTTATCAATAGCTTAAAATTATTGACACTCACTCAAACATAAAAAAATCCTCTAACTCTTATGAGCAGCTATTTATAGCTTATTTTCTTACATCGAACTCAGGTTTGCTCCTGAAGGTGGAGTTCGGATGATGATTAAAAAACGAATTACACAGATTGTAAGGACATAAGAGCGATTCTAAAAAGTTTGAAAGTCATTCTGGATAAAAGTTAGTTTTTTTTGCTTGGGAGGAACTGAACTTTTAGCGTGAGCAATCTGTGCCGAAAAATCACGCCATCCATTCAGTCCACTGGGGCGCATCTGACACCAATTGAGCAAACTTTTGAGGGTCAACATCCTCAAACTCCAGGATCGCGCCCAACCACTCATCACTCGTCATGCTATTGAGTAATTATTTCACCGCATCAACACCGTATTCAACCCGTTCAATCGCCAGTCGAGCATAATATTTAACCCGCTCCCACCAAGAATCACTGAGTTCTGTATCTGTGTCCAAACCCCCCAATTATTACTTCCATTTTCATGTTTTGGGGGTGTGGTAGACTTATTTAAATATTTATTTGCTCTCTTCAAAATGGCTAGTCTTCCACATCCAATTCAGTATCAAGGTAGTAAGAGAAACCTTGCTGCAAATATTCTCGGGTTTGTGCCTGGTAGAGTAGGACGGCTGGTAGAACCATTTGCAGGAACCGCAGCAATCAGTATTGCTGCCTCTTTTAAAGGTATTACTCAAGAATTTTGGATCAATGATTTGAATAAACCTCTAGTTAAACTACTGGAGTTAATTATAGAGAAACCAAGTGAGATAGCAGATCAATATACAAAGATATGGAATGACCAGCATGAGGATTCCATATCTCACTATTTGCAAGTTAGAGAAGAGTTCAATAGAACGAATGAGCCAAAACTGTTTTTGTATTTACTAGCTAGATGTGTAAAAGGTGCTGTTCGATATAACTCTAATGGACTCTTCAATCAAAGTCCTGATAAAAGACGAAAGGGAACTCAACCTGAAAAGATGAGAAAAAATATAGAGGGAGTTTCCAAGCTTTTAAAGGGAAAATGTAAATTTACATACTTGGACTATAGAGATGTTTTAGCTGAAGTTCAAGGTCATGACTTTGTTTACATAGATCCACCTTATCAAGGTGTATCAGGGGACAGGGATTCAAGATATGTTTCTAGGATCGATTTTAATGATTTTGTTTTGGCTCTTGAAGAATTGAATCGAAGAGCAATAGCATTTGCAGTTAGTTATGATGGCAAACGAGGTAATAAAATATTTGGCAATAATCTACCTGAAGAATTAGGACTTAAGAGAATTGAGATTGAGGTTGGGCGCTCCTCTCAATCAACATTATTAGGAAGAGAAGAAGTGACTGTGGAATCTTTATACTTGTCACCCAGTTTACTTAAAGAACCTGTTTTAAATATGGGCAGCTATATTTGCAGAGTACCCAAACAGCAAGATATTTGGGAATAATATGGATAGCCCTCAAAATCTACCTGATGATTTTATAAAGCTTTGTCAATCAGTGACTGCTAAAAGACCAAAAGCTGTAATTGACCATATTCTGCAATATGGCTTTATAAGTACAGAAGAGTTAAAGGAAAGATACGGATATAATCATCCTCCGAGAGCAGCACGAGATGTTCGAGAACATGGAATTCCTCTAGAAACCTTTCGCGTAACGGGTAGCGATGGGAGAAAAATAGCAGCTTACAAATTTGGAAATTTTGACAAGGCAAGGTTTTCTAGGTTATCTGGTAGAACAGGCTTATCGAAGCAGATAAAAAACGAGTTAATTACGAGATATGGTTGTAAGTGCTTTATTTATCTAGAAGAGGTTGATGAGCGCGAACTACAGATTGATCATCGTGTTCCCTTTGAAGTTGATGGAGAACCAGGGTTAAAGTCTGATAACTTCATGTTACTTTGTGGCTCTGCTAATCGAGCTAAATCTTGGTCATGCGAGCATTGTCAAAATTGGGGCAGCATAAAGGATAAGTCTATTTGCTTGTCATGTTATTGGGCATATCCAGAAAGCTACACACATATTGCGATGCGACAAGTCAGAAGGATAGACCTCATCTGGCAAGGAGAAAATGTTGAGATTTACGAAAGATTAAAACAGCAAGCTATTAGTTTGAACAAAGAAATCCCTGAATTGATCAAGGAAATCATTGAACGAGAAATTAAACGAAACAGTGACAAGCTTTAGCTTAGTTGGAGCTAACCGTATAATTGAAAATGTTACACCCCCACCAACCAATCACAGACCACAGACCTACACTCGTCTGCAAACTTAACCCAAAGGAGCCACTGCCCCAGATAGCCATTCCAGTAAGGCTCACTATCAGCCACCCCAACAGCCGACCCGATTGTGGAGACTAGCTGTTGGTAGAACTGACCAGCGCTGTCCAAACCTTGCTGCAATTTCAGCTTTAGCCCCTTCCATCCTTGGTTTACATGACTTTCAACCTCATTTAATGAAAGGGGGTTTGATTGGGATGTGTCAGTTACTTGTGTTGGGAACTCTATATTATTGGTGACTGACACGACTTCAGTATTTTTGGGTATTAACTGTGAGGTGGTGTCAATGACAGGTGTCGATAAAACTATATTGTTGTTGACTGACACCGATTCCGTTGAAAACAATTCATCTCGATTTAACCACTGCATGAAGATAAGATCACGCTCGTCATCAGGGGCAACAAACTGGTAAACACACTCCCGGTTGTCTCGTGAACCAAGGCGACCGACGTAATCGAGCTTCAAATCAATTTTGTCAAGTAGTTTCTGTGCGATCGCTATCGGTGTGTGTTTTTCAGAAATCGAAACATTCAGGTAATTTTTGATAACCTGCCGATGCTTTACGGCCAGTGCTTTAAACGAGAGCATCTTCTCGTCGCTGCCACGTAACTGAACGTCTGGTGTAAGAAACTGCAACAGATTCAGATTTTCTAACAGTAAGACTGCTGGGAGTAACTGCCCCTTGTTAAAATCTGGCTTCCAAATCGAATTTTCCCCCAATTCTAATTGTGATTTCGCTCTTTTTGCATCACGCTTTGTTAGAAACTCTCGTCCCAGCGTCAAATAATAGTGCATCCGCAGTTGGGGATACCAGCCGTCATCATCTTTTGAGACAAGCTCAGGCGTAACTTCAATTTCGTAGCGGCGAGACAATTCCGCCTTACGCTGCTGATGTCTTTCGGTTTTCGTTTTCGCCCTTGTGTCTTGCAACTTCTTGAGTTCGGCATCAGAGATGGTTGGAGCATCAGCAATCGCTTCACACTCAGCAGTATACAATTGTTCACTTGCGGCAATAACCGAGTCGATTACTGCTTTGCTCTCATTATCCGATGCATCGTCAGCATCAATAACGGTGTACCCATCCTCAACTAACCCCGCAAGCACAGATTCTCGATAGCGCCGCATCTCTACATTGATTACAGAGCCACGTTTCCCCCAGGTTTGCAAAGATTCGGGCTGAAAATTCTGGTCAATATAGCTCAAATCCGCATTATCCGCCGCCGACAACAGCGCAATGTTCGCTTGTGTTGCGACGTGTTGACTTCTGAGCAATCCTCCAATGGTAGTGGAGCCATTGCCCACAACGCCCATACCCCATTCTCTAACCCAAATGTGACGGTCAACAGTTTCCCTAACCCTTGCCAACATCTGCCGCACGGAGTTAACCGGCTGCACTCCCTGAAAAATCCCCCAAACACCATCAAAATGTCCTTCAATGTCGATGGATACCCCAGTTTCTAAACTTGGGGAGGCGATAACCAAATCGTATTCGGTGAGAATTTCATTTAGATGAGCGATACACCCCATAGCTGGATGTGATGGGTCAGCAACAGATTCACTGTCAATTCTGAGGATTCGCAGATGTGGGAATTTGCGACGAAAACGTTCCTCAAGTGCCTGGGTTCCCCATTTGGACTTAGCCTTTTGAGCAGAACAGCATAGTAAATGATGCCCACCTTTGGCAATGGCTTTGTCCAATGCAGCGATGAGATTCTTCGGGTTACTGCCAGAATAGTTGTAACAATTGCCAGCTATGTGCCGATAATTATTGACGATGACGAATGGGTTAACACGATATTCTCCAGCGAGTGATAAAACATACTTCACATCAGTATCTGACACATCGGCAGAAGATAGGTAAATCTTGCCGTGTTCGCTACCGAGAACATTTTGTACCAGTTGTTTCAGGTTTTTTAGAACCGATACCCGACGTTTAGCAACCTCCGTACCAGAGTTAAGTAAATGCCAGAAAACTTGGTCACATTCATCAATAATAATCACATCATTCGCCCAGTCATTGGGGTTGAATCGCGCCTGACTTTCTTGATGCAGTGAATCAACACACACTCCGTATCCTAGTAATGTGCCTGTCTCCGAAGTGTGGACTTCAGTAACATAGTTAACACCAAACCGATTACACAATGCCTCACCTAGCTGGATACGATGGGTGATAATTAATACCCTGCGTCCCAGATCATGCGCCTTCGCCACCTCAGTAGACAGCCATTGGGTTTTACCAGTACCTTTGGGAGCCTTGAGAATAATCAGTTTTTCACCCTCTGGTACAAGCAAGTGATCCAAGAATCTTTGGTTGAGAGCGATTGAAGGGGGATAAGTCAGCAGAGTAAACAGCTTAATCTCCCACAACTCCAGTGCAACGGCAGTGTTGTAAAGTGCATCAAAAGCTTCTCGACCTTTGGCAACGATAAAATCATCAACCCCTTTAGAAGCCCCTAACGGTAAATCAATAACTCGCAAGGAACAACCCTCATTTACCAGCAGCCGTCCCATACGACTTATAGCGGTTCTGACTCGCTGGACTGTCTCTGGTTTGTTATCCTGGTCAAAGCAAATGTTAACCTGTCTGCCCTGTGTTGCGAAATGTTTCAAGTCGGGGATGAGGGATGGCTTACCAATGCTAGTACCGTACTCATCAGTAGGTGTGCGGTATCCAGCGTTAACCCCAGGAATTGCGATCGCAGCATAGCCGGCTGTCAATAATGCCCCCGCTTTTTTGACACCTTCGACAATTGTCACTGGGACATTATGCCGCCAAACCCAGTGCCAGAAACCGCCAGGGTGCTGCAAATCTTCTTCAGTGATGGGGATGCCGCTACGATTAGAGACTTTCACCCAGATGCGATTCGGGACTAGGAGGAAGAAAGCGCGTGTCTCTTCTCTGAATGGGTGTTCGTATTTGATGAATTTGTGGATCTTTTGGCGGTCACGTCTGGGATGGTCGGGTTTGAAGCAGCCCCACATCATCAGTACATAGTCGTTGAGGGGGTCAACGCCATTGCACCACCAGCCGCCAATTTCAATGTGCTGGTATTTCTTCAAGTCCCTGTCTCGTAATCGTCCATCGTTGCGACGGGAGATTTTGGGACTGTAGAGGAGATATTCGTAGGGTGTTGTGCCGTAGAGCGAACGTACATTCAGGGCAATTATTTCTTCATCAACCCCACTGCCCCGCCATTCTTGTAAGTGTAGAGCTTGAGAATCAGATTCGATTATACGCATATTTCCTCCAATATTTTGAAGCAATGCAAAGCTTGGGGTATTGAGTCATACCGCCTTTTAGATTGATTACGTAGACACAGGTCAAAGAAGCGTGGTTTTAAGGGAAGCAATCAACAGGACTTGTATTGGTAGTTGTTTTTTCGTCCTGTTGACTGCTTTTTAACCGGGAGAAGTAGTACACATGAACTAAGAAACTGTCATTTTACATGATCTGAGTCAAGTCAGAATCATCTCCCACCCCCGGTATGTGGCCGGAAAGTCAGATTAATCCGAGTGCCGACTACTTTGTTGGTCTTTGGAACTTGATGCAGATGAGTAGACTGACAGCCAGGGTGCATCACAAGTAAACTGCCGTGTTCCAGCCAGAAGTCAGTAGGTTTGCCATTCCTCGGTTTGATTTGAAACTTGCGACATGACCCCAGGCTGACTGATGCAATCGCTGGCTGATATCCCATCGATGGTTCATTGTCGGAATGCCAGCCGATTGAGTCTTGTCCACTGCGGTACTGATTGCCGATGACGATGCGGAACTTATAACCAGTTAGCGCAGTGATTGAGTCGCGCATTCCTTGCAGAGCCTCTGTCCAACATAGTGGTTTCAAAAACACGCTATTGGAGTAAAGATAGTCACAGCCTTTGTCACCGTACAGGCATTCCAGGCGAGGGACGGGCATTGTTTTACCTGCCATACTTATTTGATTCTGCTGCCACTCCAGTTTTAAACAGTGTTGATAGAGCGAGTTGGCAAGTTCCTGACTTAAGAAATCGGGGTAATAACTGACTGGTAACACTGGGGTTGATTCAGCAAATAAATTGAGTTGTTGCATAGTACTTTTCTCCAATTAAAGAAAGTATTCTGAAGACAATTGCTGTTAATTTTGACCAGTAGAGAAAACCTCAATCAACACGCTTTCTGGATACAAACCAACTTTTCCAAAACGTGGGTCATGAATGCGTTCTATTTCTATTCCTTGTTTTCGGCACAATGCACTTGCCTTTCTACCTTTAGTACCCGCTTCTTTTACAGATATTTCTAAACCTTGAAGATTAGCGAAACCAACAACACTATATTTATGGCCGCATGGAGTGTTTACTCTGTCTTGCTCAACTTCAATCGCTTTTAGTCGGTGCAAAATTTCAGTTTGTTGCTGTTGTTGTTGGAGTAAATGCTGTTCTTGCTCTGCTAGTTGTTGTGCTAAAGCAGCAAGTAACTGTATTTGTGTCATAGCTTTTAACTGGGTTTGGGTTTCAGCCTCTCGCGTTTTCACAACAAAATAACTTTGCGCTGCTGCTATCTCTGGTTTTCGTGGATCACCATTCATCGCAGTTAAATAGCAACCATAGCGACTGAGTTTGAAATCGTCTCTAGGTCTACCTCCGGTACTTTTTGCGGTCAGACGCAAAAAGTGTTTTTCGCTCTCTTGCTCTATGTTTGAACAAGCTGCGATCGCTCTAGAGATGGCATCCTCAAATTGTCGCCATTGCTGATATCCCAATATGGGCATCAATTCACGAGCTAACCAATATTCATTGCCATCTGTATCAACCTGCTTGATTTGGTCAAATGGGCTGGGCTGATTTTCACGCTTTATAATTGCATCCATACTTCCTCTGAGTTTTTGATATGTTATGTGAACCGGCTTCGCTATTTGCCTTTTACTGTGGGTGGATCTGAATCTCTTGTTTGATCTGTTCGATGATTTCGGCGATTTCAATTTGTGACATAACTTTGATTGGGTGATAATTTTTGTTGTGTGATTAGAGAGAATTAGACCTTTACCCGCACCAAACTTTTCTCACCAACTAGTGAGAAGCGATTCCATACAATCGGCGATTGGGTTAACGTTGGCGACACCAATTCAACAAGGTAGAACCAGGAATTATTTACCAGTGCAATCCCCAAAATCAGCCGTTGTTTTGTTCCTTTATCGTGAGAACAGAGGATTACTCTTTCGCCCAAAACGAAAGCAGGTTTTTGCAAGTTGAGGGCTTCTAATTCTCCAGTCCCGATGATTTGGTTTTGTGTGGCGTGAAGGATTTCATTACGGCAATCAATTGAATAAATCCAACATTCATGTTTCCACTGAATACCGCAGCAGTAACCAAATGTTCTTGTGGTTCTCAGGTATACTCTCTCTAGTAAATTGACCTCAACAGGTGGAATTGTTTGTCTCCAAGGAGGAGAAAGATACCAACTTGTTTCAAGGATATTAATTAACTCAATCATGGGTTTTTCTCTTGTTGGGATAAAATTGTTTTAAGTCGTTCAAAAATTAATGCAGCGCATTGAGGCACAATCGCATTTCCTAAAGCTTTGATTTGCTCTGCGTGTTGTCTTCTGAGGCTTTGGTATTCTGCATAGAGTTGGCAATATTCTTTTTGGCTATCTGCCGGAAGCGCTGCAATTTCATTACGACTGAGCCGATTGAAACTGGGGACTGTGGCAGAGGTGAGCCAAGAATCAAGTCCTGGGTGGGTAAGGAGACATTTGTCCAGCCCTGTGGTACGCCGATCATCGCCTCTATTAGATGCGGATTCAGCGATACCTGCGGCACGCCCAAGGGCGAACGCTGTGTATTCAACCCTTCGACTGCCAAGAGGGTAAACTGAGTTGGTAAGTCTGTGTTTCTGGGAGTCGCCATCATCACCGCCGCCGACAGATGCAATGTTTGTCCCGCTTTGTGTGTACTGACTCCAGGATGTTCCCCGTCTTGGGCTTTGGGAGTGGGCAATAATCCAAACTCTTTCTCGCTTGTGGACAGCTCCCACCGATGCTGCTGAAAACACTCCCCACTGGACATCGAACCCCATCTCGGCAAACTGCCACAGTACGGCACGGAAAAATTCACTTCCCTCAGCAGTAAGCAATCCGGGTACGTTTTCCACAATCGCCCAGTCTGGTCGAACACAGCGAAGGACTCTAAAGAACTCTCCAAACAAGTTGCGTTCATCAAGTGATGCTTTTTGTTTCCCCGCAAGGCTAAATGGAGGGCAGGGGAGTCCGGCGATGATGCCGTCAACTTCTCTAACTCCGATTCCTGCCAAAGACTTAACTGTAATATCATGGATGTCTGGGATAATTGGAATTTGTGGGAAGCGTAGATTTAGAACTTGTTGGCAGTAAGAGTTAATCTCGCAAAAAGCCACGGTTTCAAAACCGCCACTAATCAAATTACCGAGGGTGAAGCCGCCAATACCAGAACAAAGGTCAAGGACTTTTTGGGTTTCCAGGCGAATGATTTGCTGTATCATTCCAACCTCCCTACCAGGTACTCGATAGCGTCTTTATCAATGGCAGCAATTCGGTTTTTAATACGTTCAGGTGGATTCTGAAGAAATCTTTTTAAATCTTTGCTCTTGATTTGGTGATATCTTCCAGAGTGTTTGGTTGTACGAATCCATCCTTTTTTTACCCAAGTCCAAACAGTAGCCGAATTAAGTTGTAAAACCCTGGCAATTTCGCAGCAGTTGTAATTATCAAGAATTGGACGTGCGGAGTATCCTAAAAAGCGTAATTTGTTTTGAATAGCTGATGTTGAGCGTATGTATCCTTTGATTTTGAGGCGATAAGCTATTTGCTTAACAGTGTAGAGACAAGCCATTTCTTCAATGATTGCTACTTCTTCATCAGTCCATTTTGTATTCATAATTTCACCTCGGATAAAGAGAGATAATTTGTGTCAGCTTGTCCTTGTACAATCCGAGCGCTGATAGATTCAAAATCTACTTGAAAGATGTTCATGTCAGTCAGCATTTCCCCACTGTTGTAGCGGTCTACAATGTGCTGCTTGATTGCGGATTGATTCAGCCCATCCGGGATATCGATGTGCGCTTCACTCATGATTTTTTCGACTACTGTAACGATGACTTTCATAGTTTTTATTCCCATCTGATTAATACAGGATTCAGAAATAAAACTTCTTCTAAATCCTGTATGGTTATTTACACTGCTCCTGCTTTTGCAGTTTGCAACTGTTGCATCCATGCACTGATTGCGGCTAATTCATCAGCACCACTAGCAACAACATCAATCACTTCCTTTTGATAAGAAGATTCCGCATGATTGGGATATTCACACTTATCTGATGCCCAAGCCAAACACATTGTTTTTACTAGAGAATCTATCTTGCTGATATCTAGCTGGCTGGGATTACTAACATTTTGAAATTGCAACCACTCTCTGACTAAATCAAGGGGATAATCAAGCAAAGTACGAATGTTTTTAATTCGTAAATCTTGAGGATGTACTGGTTGAGGAACTACGCTAAGTTTTGGTGTGGATGGAGTAGTTGAGGAATTCCCCGCTAATAAAATTTGAATGTCACGAATGATTGTTGCCCAGTCTGCATCTTTATCCCACTCCCTACGAAGTCGGACTTTAGTTACTGCATCATAAAGGCGACAAAATACTACGTTCTCTTCCCCAGCAGTCACAGCAATAATTAGGGCTTTATCAAAATCTTGAACAAGGGAAGCAGCTAAAAGAAAGCTTTTGGCGAAGTTAGTTTCAATGCCAGTTCTGACAATATAAACCTCATCTGCTCTCACAACGATGTCTAACTTAATATTGTCCTTGCCTTTAAACTCTTTCGTTGTTAATCTCAGTTCTGATATGTAACCAGTCAGCCCTCTTTCTAGAACAGGAATCGTTTTATCCTTATCGATATTGTAGTGATACCAGAGATAGGATTCACCACTTAACTCAGCATTTTTGACATATAAATAGATGGGTTCGGGAGGGTTTGATAAACCTAGTTTGATTTCAGTAACCATGTTCACCTCGGTTAAGTTTCATTGATTAGTGTTCTGTGTGCAATAATGGGAATTCTGTAGCGGGAGAAAAACTTCCGTGCGTTCACTTGAAGTAATGCATTCCTTTAGGTGAACGCTTTTTTTCTTAGGCAGAAGGTTCTCGATTGCGGTCTAATTCCCATTGCAGATAAGTGAGCGCAGTTTGAGCATCGGCAATGTTTAAATCTGGTTGATATCCTGTTTCTAGTAGTTGCTCATAGTGGGGGTGCGTAGCAATAAGTGATATCAGAGTTTGAGCTTGTTCAAGTAATTGCTGGAGGCTGGGGTTAGACATTTCAATTCCGAGCCGTGAACATAAATCCTCTGCCTTTACACCTATTGTTCCTGGTTCAATTTCTGTTGCTAATTGTTCAAGCAGAGATTGAAAGTTAGGATGCTCATCGTTGATTTCAACTTCAAATAAATCTGCACTCTTTGTAACGGTAGTTGCCCAATCTGGAAGAGTATTTGAAATGGTTTTTGCGTAAAGTTTCATGATTGTGTCCTCTGGAATTAATAACTTAAAAATCCTCGGCAATCTCTAACAAAAAGCCGCGTCCCGTGTTCTGCACTTGCACCAGTTCTCTATCCAGCAGTGTTTGAATGACTGAATCGGAGAATTGGAATTGAAGACGATGTAATGGAACACAACCACCGCAAAGCTGAAGTAAACGCAGCAAGTGCTTGGCTCTACCCTCAAAGTTGTCTGTAGAGTTAGCCATTGTTTACACCCTTAGCTAATACAGTTAACTGTCGGTTGAGAATGTTTATCTGCTGTTGATAAAAGTCAATCTCTGCGGTGATTTGCTGGAATAATTCTTCTGGTGTGAGCAGTTGGATTTGATCCTCTTTCAAGTACGATATTTCATCAGAATTCTTATTAGGCATCAGAGCATAACGCCAACCATCATCAAATTGTTCAGCCAACTCTGTACCAGATGGGTAGTAGTAAAGTCCTAGAATCGTACCTTGTTCTGTACGCTGTTCTAAAGTAAAGCGAGGGTATGCCCAGTGTTGGGGGATTGAAATTGTCGGTTGCATAGATTTAATTGGGGATTGGTGAATAAATAATTAGGGAAAGGGGGAAAGGGCAAAGGGGAAGGGAATGAAGAAATTTACCTTTCCCCCAAACCCAAAAACCTTTTCCCAAGTGAAGCCCAATACTTACGCTGTGACTAACTCCGCTCTCTCCAGCAGCCGTTGCAATTTATCGCCAGTTAGCTGTTCTAACGGTTGGTCTAAAATATATTCATCAAAAATGGATTTACTATCACAAGACACATCCACCATCGACAGCGATCGCACTGCATCATAGACCGAGTTAGAATACTGCTGCTGAACTGAATAACGCCTCTTCACCCACCAGTCACCGTCAGTGCATCCGACTTGCCCCAGTTTCACGCCGTTGTTGTTGTAAATCCCATCATCGAGAATTTCAAACCCATAATTCTGGCACTCGTTGAAGATATGCGCCATGATTAGGTTTTCGGTAGTGGGGGGTGTTTCTACTTGGGTGGGTTCGTTTAGTGTGCTGTCTTGGTGATGCCATTGAATGAAGCGGTGGCATCTTGCATAAGTATTAGCGCGGAATTTCTCTTTGCCCTGTACCAAGACTACCCAAGGCTGGGTTAGATCATCATCGTGGGTGATGCTGGCTATCAGTTCATCAGGGAGCAACGCGATTTTGTGAGGTGCTAAAATCTGGGACGTATATAGCTTGTTTCAGGATGCGATCGCAACTAAAAAACCAGATTTTGTTGAGAATATAGGGGTGTAATTGAGAACTAAACCCCGATCTCACTTTTTCGCGTTGCTCCCCTATCACGGTTAGAATCATCTGCCATTGGTTCAAAGCAAATACTATTGAGCCAAAAGAAGTGGAATAATGCCTAAACCACCTTCTAAGCGCAAAAAAGATACCTCTGCTGCTTCTAATGACAGCACACTAACCGATGACCAAGACCTTGAAGAAAACCCAGCCTTAGCAACAATCACCGTTACTGCTGTTGAAGTTCCAGAGTTGACAGAAGAAGAACAGCGCGATCGCTTACATCTAGAGCGGCGTGTGGAAAGAGCGTTTTTTGAGGCGGGGAAAGCGCTGACGGAATTGAGGGACAGACGGCTTTATCGCTCCACGCATAAAACATTTGAAGATTATTGCCGCGATCGCTTTGCTCATAGTCGTCGTCAGTCTTATCTTTTAATGGATGCGGCGGTTGTTTTCGATAATTTGATGGAAAAATGTGATCCATTGGATCACATTTTGCCAACTAACGAACGTCAAGTCCGACCAATGACAAAGCTTGAACCCGAACAACAGCAGGAAGTGTGGGTAAAAGCGGTGGAGCAGGCAGGGGGTAAAGTGCCACCAGCTAGAATCGTTAAAAACGTAGTGCAGCAAATAATGGAACGCACCCAAGTACCCAACACCTACCAGTTAGGCGAAGTATGCCAAATACTTGCAAAGGACAATCCATAACTCAGAGGCAAGGGTGGGTGCTGGGGCATCGTAAACTATGTGGGCGAATTTAGCTGCACTGTCAAAACCTGGGATGGCGAGTACACCGTTGGGTTGCAGCATCTGAAGTCCTTCAACTACCTACCCCAGGAATGTGAGCAGATGCAGTTAATCAGCGATCGCATCAGTCGAGTGTATTCCGATTCGCTGGAGGAGACAGTCGAAAGTCTGTTGCAGTCGTTGGGGAAACTGAATCGGCCTTATCTAACGGCTATCGAAGAGAAATTGTTGGGTTTGATTGAGCGAGAATATGGTGTTGGAGATTAAATCTTCGCAAACTCATAGACAATAATAAATACACATCTTATGATTATGGAATCAGTTTGATATTTGGCAAGTCGAAGCGAGGTCAAAAACCCTGGGGATCTGCCAAAATCGCCAGAACCTTGACAAATAAATAGTTTCACAGTTTCAGTACTAAGGGAAGTTGATAATTAGTCGCAATAAGAGCGGCTGAAATCGACCTATTTTTGAGGTCTGCCAAAATGCTTCCCAGGAAGCTTGCTCTGTAACAGTTTCAGCACCGAGCGGTTTCCAAAGCCTATTACCCCGCAAGGGGACTGAAACATGATTATCTTGCAACTTCAGAGGGTGAAAAACTTCCGTTTCCAAAGCCTATTACCCCGCAAGGGGACTGAAACCTACAGAAGCGTAAAGGATGTATGACCTATTTTTTTGTTTCCACAAACTAAATCCCCTCACGGGGACTGAAACATACAATTGTTGACTTAAATCATTATTGTAATAATAGTTTCCACAAACTAAATCCCCTCACGGGGACTGAAACTAAAAAGATAAAGGGCAAACAATTACATATCGTAAGTTTCCACAAACTAAATCCCCTCACGGGGACTGAAACAGGACAACATCTTTATTGAAGGGATGGCAGCAAAATGTTTCCACAAACTAAATCCCCTCACGGGGACTGAAACTTTGAACAAGCTGCCTGATGAAAACTAAATCCCCTCACGGGGACTGAAATGATTATGAAACCCGCCACCTAGCCAGCGATGCTAAAGCACTACTGCAAGCAATGGCTAGCTGTCCTGAGTGCTTGACAGAGCAGCAAATACAGGCGATCGCCTCTGTTGTGGCTAATTATCAGATTCCCGAAAATACGACCCCAACGCCTAAGCCAATTCCTAAACCAAAACTCGTTAAACGTCAGAATTCTAGGAGTTGAGTGTTGCTACTGGGAGCAACGCGATTTTGTGAGGTGCTAAAATCTGGGACGTATATAGCTTGTTTCAGGATGCGATCGCAACTAAAAAACCAGATTTTGTTGAGAATATAGGGGTGTAATTGAGAACTAAACCCCGATCTCACTTTTTCGCGTTGCTCCCGTTGCTACTTTATTTTTTAAGTAATTTTACAGTGATCGCTTTCTTTGTTCAATTCAAGCACAGAATAACAAAGCTAGAAACTGGTTCATATAATGCTGATTGCTGTATCAATAAAAAAATTACCTAAATAGTTAATATTGCTAAGTTGGGGATCACTGCTACAGGAACCGCTATTCTTACCCAAGTTATAGTCACAGCGATTTCATACTCTTTGGATCTTTATCGGGGCGATATTACTGTTGAAGAGTACAAAAATTTAGTTTTAGAAGCGGCAAAGGCAGCAGGTATTGCGACACCGATTGTTTTTCTGGTCTTAGTAGCTGTATTGGCGTTATTCCCAGAATTTACAGTTGTGTTGTCAGCGCCAGTGGTTATTGCAGGTTTCAATGCCTTATTTGGCATGAGTATTGCGATGCCGATAGTACAATCGCTACTCCGTCATGCCAATTCGCAATTCGCAATTCGCAATTCGCAGTTATTACCCCACGCCTAAAGGCGGGGGCAAGAGCATTGATACAACGTCTTTTTATCTTTTCCTCAATGACTCAATGAATTGATGGGCTTGTATCCTTAAATGAATCAATTTACAATTTTGTCTGCAATTGCGAATTGCAAACTGCGAATTGCGAATTGTTCGGTCATGCTCAAGCTGGTGGTTTTGGCATAGAAACTGCTGATGTTTGCAGAAATGCGCTTGGTGGATCTGCGCCTGCTTAAAATCTGCGACAAATTTTAACTGGAGTGCTGGTTTTAGCTTCAAGGCTAGTTTCGTTTGTCTTGACAGCTAATCATACGTAAATAACTGAACATTGTTACAATCTCTACATTTCCGTGTTCGCAGCTTTTCGTCTTCCCCCCACCCAGCCCCATCAGCACGGAAATACACCCACTGACTTACGTCCTATTTCTTGTGCTTCAGTAGCTTCCTGTTCCATCATTTTTATGTAAGATTTACGGTCAACACCACCGATAACTAAACCGTAAACAAAACTGATAAAAGGCTGGAGAAATCCTATGATGCTTAACCTACGACCACGACGAAGAGTTTGTTCCAAACGTTTTTGCTCACCTCTAAAGTAATAGGTGTAACCAGGCTCACTCCATACAGAAAACCCTGATTCATCTAGATACTTTAAATCGATTTCGCCAGTTGCAGCAGCTAATTCCAGCATATCTAAGTCTGCTTGGGGAGCAACGCGATTTTGTGAGGTGCTAAAATCTGGGACGTATATAGCTTGTTTCAGGATGCGATCGCAACTAAAAAACCAGATTTTGTTGAGAATATAGGGGTGTAATTGAGAACTAAACCCCGATCTCACTTTTTCGCGTTGCTCCCCATCGCGATCGCCTTTTTATCCATAAAGAATCTTAAAATTATGCCACAAACAACAACAACTGTAACCTCTTGCGTTAAACCAGTTGAAGAACTGAGGTCAGTAGAGATTTCGTTTGAAGATCACGAATTCTATGCAGGTCAAAAGCTCGTAGCTAGCATTACCCACGACGATGACCTAACGCAACCTTGGATAGTCATGGTCAATGGTGAGGAGATCCATCGCGCGAACACTTTTAAAAGATGCCACAGCTACATTACATGGCATTACCAGCATGGAACATTGCCTATACAAGAAGAAGAAACCCCAGTCGCTACAACGGGGAACGAAATCATGGTACAGATTGCTCATGAATGCGAAAAGTACGGGTTTGAAATCCTAGACGATGGTATCTACGACCACGAGCAAAAGCTTGGCGAAGTAGGCTGTACTAATGGTCGTTGGTGGGTTATTAGGGCAACTTCAGTACATCAGCAGAAAGTCCCGTGTGATTCTGCATTTGATGCGGTGTGGGTATTGTCGATGATAGAACTGACGCAACCATCTCGTGAGGAACTGCTGGATAAGCCGTTTGACGAACTCACGCTACAGGAATGGGAGCGGCTACGGGAATATCAGCCAGTGGTAGAACGGGAGTTAATAGCGGCGTAGTTAAAGGGAAAAGGCGATTGCTGACAAGGCAGCAAGGCAGGGCGATCGCTTTTGCACCAAACTCTATTCAGTTATAGCAGTATGATACAACACGATTATTACTGGTGACATGACCCAACAACCTCATGATAAATTTGCCAAGCAGTTTTTAGAAGAGTTACTTTCTCCCTTTGGGGAAGTAAAAACTAACAGGGAAGTAACTGATGAAACAAGATTTGTTGATGTGTTATTTTCGCCAACACCAACATCTGCGGTTGATGCAGAAACTTTAGGATTATTGGGTAGAATTGCGGTATTAAATACTACTTTGCTAGAACCGTTTCGCAATCAACCAAACAGAACAGAAGTACGTAGTTGTCTTCAAAAATTATTTACTGTGATTGCAGACGCGCAACGTCTTGCCAACAGGGAAGACACAACAATAGCAGAGAACGAGTTAGCACAACTGTGGATTATTTCTCCAAGTGCTTCAAAAGCTTTGCTCAAGGCTTTTGAAGCTAAACTAGATTTAGACAATTGGATGAGCGGAGTGTACTTTCTGCCATTGGGTTTAAGGGCAGCAATAGTGGCAACTAATAAGCTACCGCGAACTCCAGACACACTATGGTTTCGGCTCTTGGGTCGGGGAAAAGTACAAAGGGAGGCAGTAGAAGAACTGGTTGCACTACCACCATCCGATCTTGTACGCCGGAACGTACTGGAAATAATTTACAGGTGGCGTATCAGTGTAATGACACAGACAGAATTAACCAGAGATGACCAGGAGTTGATTATGAACTTAACTCAAGCTTACGAAGAAGCTAGAGCGCAAGCGGTACAGGAGGGAGTACAGCAAGGAGTACAGCAAGGACAACGCCAAGTTGTAGAAAACTTGTTAAGATTCCGGTTTGGTTCTGTGGATGAAGAACTTTCAAAAGTAGTCGATAGTTTGTTGCAGTTAGCACCAGAAGAATTTACTCCCCTATGTCTTGAATTATCTCGTGAAGATTTGCTGGCAAGATTTAATTCACATCAATAACCTGTACAGGGCAAATAATTAGTAATAAAAAGCGCTTTTGTGAAATCAAGAGCGCTTTTTATTGGCTCTACGCTTCATATATCACAATTAAACGGCTGCGCCAATGCGAAAGTGAAAATGCTTTTGGTACAAACAAATGAACCCTCAAGAAAATGCCGATTTACTTGCTGCTTTACCCGGATTTCTCACGAAGTTTGAAGAAATAGGGGTCAAAAACTGCCAAAATGTATATTGCAAAACAATTCCAGCAGTTTAAAGCATGACCCCAAATAAAAATCATTGTATACCGGAACAGTTCGTATTTGGACAAGTAGAGTCACGTCCAGTTGTAGTTAATTTCAAGGGTGAGCCTGTAACATCTGATGCAGGATTAATACTAATTGCGGAACTAGACAGAAAAAGAGAAATAACATCACGGCTGGCAGCATGTTTCAAAGATTACCGAGAGCCAAATAAAGTTTTACATCCAGTTCACAGCTTAATTGCACAAAGGATATATGGCTTAATCATGGGTTATGAAGATATAAATGACCATGAAACTCTACGTCACGACCCAATATTTGCGCTGACAGTTGGAAAAGTGATTAATTCAAAGCGAGAATCATTTAATTTGGCAGGAAAAAGTACCTTAAATCGTCTCGAACATTGTCCAGAAGAGGTAACTTCAAAAGAAAATAGTCGGTATCACCGTATTGAATATGATTCATCAGCGATAGAAACACTATTAGTTGAGCTATTTTTAGAATCCTATCAAAAGCCACCACGGCAGATAATCGTGGATTTAGATGTTACGGATAATTTAGTACAAGGCAATATGGAAAATCGTCTCAAAGAACAAAAATTAGATTTACAAAGTGATAGAACAAGTACTCATACATTTGAGGGTAACCAATTACGCTTGTGGTTCGCAGCTATTGCTTACATTTTAATGAATACCATGCGAGAGAAATGTTTAGTCCATACGGAATTCCAAAATGTAACGATTGGTACTATACGCACAAAATTATTAAAGCTAGGGGCTGTTATTACTATTCTTCAGCGACGAATTCTAATTGCAATAAGTAGCGCTTGCCCTTACAAGGACATTTTTGCAACAATTTATGAGTGTTTATCTCGACTGCCTTACCCCGGTTAATGACATGTTGAATTCATAAGTAATAGCTAATTCTGATTTTAAATGACTACTATTTGGGTTATTTACCTAATTTAGCCCAACAAATTGGCATATCAATTTTTCTTACTAATTCTTTCGTGTTTCAGTATTTTTGAATTTTAAATGTATTTTATCTATCTTTAATAGGCTCGGTTTTTACTTTGAACTTCTCATAATCTGTGGAAGTTTGATAATGTATTAATTAAGTTATCCTAAATCTGGCTAACCCAAGTGTTTTTTTCTCGCTCGTGAGAAATCCGGGTTAAGCAGCCTTAAAAATTAATGCGACGATAGATTTCAGTCAAGGGAATTTCTACGTTTAAACTGTGCAGCATAATCGTCCGCTCAAGGTGAGAGTGAACTTGCCATAGCCAGCGATCGTTACTGTTGCGATCCAAGTTGTGATATTGCTCAATGTAGGGTTCAGTTTGGCTGACAAGCACATATTCACAAAAGCTGGCAATCGAGCGATATTTTCTGAACTTGTCCCCTCGATCATAAGCTTCAGTAGAGGGTGATAAAACTTCGACAATAAGCATTGGATTGAGAATTTCATCATTGCGATTGCCATTGAACTCTGGTTCACCATTAACAACCATCAAATCGGTATAAGTCCCACACTGATATTCGGGAATCCAAACTCGCAAGTCGCTGTTATACAAACGAAAATCGGTATCTCTCAATAAAAACCCTAAGTAAATTAAGAAGTTGCTGGCGATCGCGCTATGAGATTCCGACCCTCCCGACATAGTAATAATCTCTCCGTTGCGGTATTCATGGCGTTCGGGGTTTGTTTCTTCCATAGCCCGATACTCGTCTAACGTCAGGCGAGTTGTTATTACATTTGGGGGACTGGTTTGAGCAAAGACCACAATCAACCTCTTAGATAATTAGCTCTAAAACTATTATCAGCAACAGGAGGAAGAATTGCCAATTTCATGAGAAATTATGATTCAAAGCACATTTACTGGCTTAACGAACAAACTTGAGACTTTCGACACTAGAGCTAAACATATCTGTAAATATGCTCATCACCGTCCGTTCTCGTAGTTTAATATTACCACTGACTGACATACCAGATTGAAGAAGTACTTTACGCCCATTAATCGAAATTGATTGTTGATCTAGACGTACCTTAGCAGGAAATCGATAGAAAGGATAAATCTGATCGGGTGGTAAGGCATCAGAGCCAATCCATACTAGCTTACCTTTGACATCGCCAAACTCACTAAAAGGAAATGAATCAATTCTGACATCTACTGTCATCCCCTCTTTAACAAAACCAATATCTTTGTTGGTGATGTAAACTTTAGCAACCAGAGCATCATTAGGAACAATTTTGAGAATTGGTTCGCTGGATGTGACCACAAATCCTGGTGTATGTGCCTTAAGTTCAAAAACTGTACCTGAAACAGGGGAATTAATTGACTGATATTGAAGATTCATTTGAGTTTGGCTCAACTGAGAATCATTTTCGGCAATTTTCTTATTATTTTCGACAATGGCTTTAGTAAGCTGAGAATCAATCTCGGAAATTTTTTTGTTATTATCTGCAATTTGGGTGAGCCAATCTTTGCGAGAAATAGCTACAGTTGATTGCAACTTAGCTTGTGCTTGGTTAATAGCAGATTGTAAACGAAATCCTTCTTGGGTAAGCTGGTCAATTTCTGATTGAGCGTTTCTAACTTCTTCTTGTTGCTTGAAGTATTGGATTTTAGAAATCGCTCCATCATTCATTAAGGGAGTAATATTGTCAAGAATCCCCTGATTCATTTTGAGAGTATCTTTTGTGCTAACCAATTTTATTTGGCTTTGGTTAAGTTGACGATTTAATTGGTCAATTTCTAGTTTTGCAGCAGTGAACCGCGCATCCAATTCAGAAGAAGTAGAGAACAATCGTTCTTTTTGTTCAATGGAAAGTCCACTGCTAGAACCTGTACCATCTAGTTGGGCACGATATAAACGATTCTCTGCAACTAGAGCAACTCGACTTTTAGTAAGGTCAAGCATTTCATTTGTGACTTGAACATCAGTGGCACTGATTGTAGACCCACCTCTCATTTGAGACTGATAAAATTGATTTTCTCTGAGTAAAGATAGACGAATTTTCTTCAAAGAGTCAAGTTGAGCATTAGCAGTAATAGGGTCAAGCCCGATAAGATGTTCACCAAGTTTAACCTGCTGTCCATCTTCAACATAGATTTTTTTTACTACGCCACCAACTAGGAGCTTGTATTTCTTTAACTGTACCTGTCGGCTCTAACTTACCAGTAGCAGAAACAGCTTCTTCAATTTTGGCGAGGTTTGCCCAGATAATTGTACCAGTTGTAACAGCCATCAGACCCCAAAGGATAGCTCTTGACCATTTGCGAGACTGCCGGAGAATTACAGGTTGGTCGAATTTTGGAATATAACGCGGTGCTGTTGAGGGTGGTTTTGGCTGAATATTAGATATTTCTGGTGGTAACTTTTCTAAGTCTTGCAAAGAAGTTAATACTTTTGGTGGCGATGAACCATTTCCATTTGAGTTATGTTTTCCATTTGTACCGTTAGTATTGTTAATATTCATAATTAGTAATAAATTGACTATTTAATAGATAAATATTTAAATAAACTTAACTGTTTACTGAACAAGCAGAGAAATTATTCAGAAATTGCTGACTGCTGTTGATAGAGGCAGTAATACAATCCATTCATTCCAATTAATTCTCCATGAGTTCCCTGTTCTGCAATTCGTCCTTGGCTCATCATCAAAATCACATCAGCATTTTGAATTGTTGCTAGCCTATGGGTAATGAAAAATACTGTTCTTCCCTTAAATACTTGGGCTAAATTCAAGCACACCTGACGTTCAGTAGCATAATCAAGTGCGCTGGTAGCTTCATCCAGAATCAACAGTGGTGGGTTTTGCAGTACAGTCCGAGCGATCGCAATTCGTTGTCTTTGTCCGCCAGATAAAGCCGAACCCCTTTCCCCAACACGAGTTTCATAACCTAAGGGCAGATTCATAATAAAATCGTGAGCGCAAGCAATCTTAGCAGCCTCCACAATTTCTTCTGGTGTAGCATCAGGCATTGTTAAAGCAATATTCTCTTGTACCGTAGTATCAAACAACAAAGTATCTTGCAACACCATACCAATTTGCTGGCGCAAGGAGTAGAGTTCTACTTTATTAATGTCATAGCCATCAATTTTGATGCGACCAGAGTCTAACTCATAGAGGCGCGGCAAGAGTTTAGTTAATGTACTTTTGCCTGCACCACTTTGACCCACAACTCCAACAAACATACCAGCTTCTATATCAAGATGAACATTATTAAGCTGTGGGTTAGGACTTTTAGCGAAGCTGAAAGTAACACTTTCATATTGAACTGCACCAACAATAGCGGGCATCGGGATGTTATTACGTCCAGCAATTTCTGTTTCTTGGGGAGTATCGAGAATATCAGCCAAGCGTTCTAGCGATAAAGCAGTTTCTTGGAAGTTCTGCCACAGTTGAATCAGCCTTAGTAAAGGACTGGTGACATAACCTGCAATAATACGGAAAGCAATTAACTGTCCCAAAGTTAGTTTTTGCTGCAAGACTAAATATGCACCTACCCATAATAAGAGTAAGCTTGATAGTTTATTGAGGAAGTTAGAGAGGGAACTAGCAGTATTGCTTGTCAGAACATTCTCAAAACTAGCACTAATATATCTTCCATAACGAGATTGCCATTGCCAGCGAGAATTCAATTCAATATTTTGGGCTTTGACAGTTTGAATCCCAGAAACCACTTCAACTAAATACGATTGAGTTTCGGCATTGCGTTCGGCTTTGGTTCTAGTTTGACTGCGAATAATGGGTGCAAATATAAAAGTAATAAGTGCGAATAATGGCACAGTTGCTAATGCTACAATCGTTAGCAGCCAGCTATAGAAAATCATGACTACAATATAAATAACAGAGAAAATAGCATCTAGAACAACAGTCAGAGCAGTACCAGTGAGGAAAGAGCGAATATTCTCTAATTCGTTGATCCGGCTGGATATTTCCCCAACAGGGCGCTTTTCAAAATAACGCAGTGGTAAGCGTAATAGGTGGTCGATAACTTCACTTCCTAAACTCAAATCAATCCGATTGGTGGTATCGACAAACAAGTTGGTACGTAGCCAAGTAATAATGCCCTCTACTATAGCCATTGCTATGAGCAGAAAACCCAGAACATTGAGAGTATTAATCCCGTTTTGAATGATAACTTTATCAATAATTACTTGGGTAATTAAGGGATTTGCTAGCCCCAATAGTTGTACAAATAATGAAGCAATAAATACTTCAATTAAAACAGTACGATGTTTTTTTATAGCAGGTAAAAACCAACTTAAGCCAAATCGTTTTTGAGGAGTTTCTTTGGTGGGTTGCAACAGAAGTACTTGCCCCTCCTCCCCCCAAGTTTCTACAAAATCTGCTGGCTTTTTACGGATAATGCCTTGTTCTGGAATGCCAAGAACTAGTTCAAATTCAGTAGCTTTGTAAAGAATTGCATAGCTATCTTGCCAAGGAATCAAAACTGGTGTCGGTAGTTTAGATATAGCGACGGCGGGAACATTCACTAGTTGAGAAGTCAGTCCCATTAATTCTGCCAAAGCACCACATAATTGAATGGAAATGCCACCTGTGCGCTGTTTATTACTAACTAATGCACGGCGCAGGACATCGCGGCGAAATGGCATTCTTAAGTGTTGCGCTAGCATTTGAAAACAGGCAAGAGTTCCATCCACAGGCCCACGACCGGATATGTGCGGGTATTTAATTCCTTGCCCAGACTCTACTTCTTCTGCTTGTTCTGGGCTTAGGGGGGCGAATGGGGCGTTTGCCCAAATTCCAGTATCTGACAATGAGGCGATGTTAACGTCAGATTCAGCCATCGGGAGTGTCGGATCGGTAAAACCAACTAAGCGAACTTCTCCAGTAATGTTAGCTCGATCTGAACCAGGCAAAAGTCTTTCACCCACATCATAGTTCGACCCTTTACTGCTAACTAACCATAGTAAATTAGGGTCTAATTGCTGAAGTGGTGTTGTACCATTCGGCAAGTTAAGGATAGTAGCCTGTTTTGTTAAAGCAGTAGCCAGTTCTTTAAGATTGTCTAGAATCTTACCTCGACGTTCTAGTTCTGCACCCAACAGGTCAAAAACTTCAACTAAGCTGCAATAGTTACGAAAGGCGTTGGCTACTGCTGGTTCAAGTTCTAGTAGACTTAAGAAATCCGAGGCTTTGAGCGTTAGGCAAAGAGTTTCAACTGAGGCGATCGCAGTTTCACACGGTACACGACGCAGCAAACTTGTCCAACCGATGATTTCTCCTGGTTCTAGTAGTTGCAGGGTATCAGGGGCAGAAGCACCAGGGGCATATCCTAATAAACGCGCTTGCCCCTGGTAAACCCGGATTTCTCACCACATCTCGATTAAGCCTGCGCTTGAGCAGAGGAGAGTTCAATGTGCCTTGTTCTTTCCCCTCTGCCCCTCTGCCCCTCTGCCCCTCTGCCCATCCTTCCCCTCAAGCTTGTGAGAAATGCGGGTAAAGAATGGCTACTCTAGCTGGAAGGGTTTCTCTAACCAAAATTGCTTGCCCCATACGGTAACGCAAAGGTTCAAGTTTTTCTGCAAGGAGCTCAACGCTGGTAATCGAAAGCTGGTCAAATGGATAAATGCTTGCAAGGAATTCTTGAATTGTAGTAGTGCTTTCTATCATCTTGTTAACAGGGCTGGGGAACTAGGAGTGTGGGAGTGAGGGAGTGTAGGAGGGTGGGAAATTTCACATTCCCTCACTCCCTGCGTCCCGGACTCCCTCTCTCCCTCTCTCCCGGACTCCTCCTCATGTATCGTCAATTGCGCCTTGCTCATCTCTTCAGCTAACCAAGTTTCAAACAGGTGATTAAGGAGTGTAGAGCGCATTGCATCATCTAATTGAGCCGGAATTAGCTTTTCGAGTCGCACAATCACAAACCACTCATCCAATTTCATCGGTGGCCATAACTGTCCTGGCTGGGAAATGGTAAGTTTCTGCGCTATTGCTGGATGAGGTTGACTTATAGTCACGGGGCCTAGCATCCCTTGAGTTTGAGCTTCAGCGCCTTGTGAATAAACACTGGCACATTCAGCAAATGTTTGTTCTCCTGCTTTAATGCGGAAGTAGAGTTCTTGGGCAACTTCGGCATCAGATGTGCGAATTAAGGAATAAATTACTTTGTCTAGCTGAGGTTTACATTGCAAAAAATAAGATTCTAGCTTTGTCCCCCAAGTAGCTTGCTTTAATTTCTCAATTTTCAGTTCTCGCATAGCAACAGCTTCTAGTTGCTCAAGGCTCATGCTGTAATGCTCTAAGGCTTTTGCTATAGATAGGGGTGTTGTTAGTTGATTGTTTTGATAGAATTGCTCAATAACACCGAGCTTTTCTGATGGAGTGAGTTTAAAGGGAGCGATCGCCCCCTCAATCACCAACAAACGACACAATTGCGGCAGCATTTGGTAGCCAGCCAGCAAATGCGGGATTTCTGCGCTTGCAATTATCTGGTTGCCAATTGAGAGATGAGCCATAGGGTGCGAGTCACAGCCAGGATAAAAGAATGTATTAAATAATTTCTCTCTCGTATCATGTATTGTCTGTTCTACTTATGACAACGATAAGTATACCGATGTTAGCCCGGAGAATGGCTGTTACACACTTAGATATACTGAGAAAAAATACTTTGTTTCTAGTTATTACCTAAATAGGCATATAAAATATTTTAAGGATATTCACGCAGGTATAAGACTCAAAAAACGTGGTATAAAGTTACAAGTAATTGTAGACAATTATAAGCGCTCAAATCTCCATTAAAAGTAGTGCTACTCTGCAAAAATTCAAGTAACAAGTTATCAAAAAGCGTCATGAAACAAAACTTAATTACCCAAGAGTTTGGGATTATTATAGCTGCAAAAAATCATAATCCAACAATACTTAATCCAGATTTTCTCAAATATAGTGGTATTGTCCCGCAAGAATGGGAATTACTTCGGCAGCCCATATACACTCAAAACGTTTCCCAATTGGCTTTTACCAATGGGATTATGATCGTAGCTGAACCTACACGAGTGATTTTTATAGAAGCTATTGAACAGAAAGCAATAAAAGAAATCACTGTGGCGGAAATAGCGAAAAAATACGTTCAAACACTACCAAATGTACAGTATGAAGCTATAGGTCTAAATCCTAGAGGTTATATTAGTTTTGAACAACAAGATAACGCTGCTAGTCAGTATTTAGCCAAAACATTTTTATCTGGTGGGGATTGGCAATCCCTTGGGACTACACCTGTGAGAGCAACGCTTAATTTGGTTTACACTTTAGAGCGCTGCCCATTTTACCTAACTGTCAGCGAAGCTGCATTACGGAATCCAGATGAAACTAATATTCCCATTATCTTATTTAATGGTAGCTTTAGCTACGAAGTTAAAAGTGAAAAATCAGCAGAGCGAGTAGTAAATCTGCATGATATTATTGATAATTGGCAAACAGATTTGTCTAATTATCAAGAAATTATCAACACCAAAATTTTGCTGAAATCAGAGATACCTACAACTGTAGTTCCAGATGTTTTTACAATGAATCACAGTGTAGTCGCCTAATATTTATAGAATCAAAAGCTGATTAATGAGGAGAAAAACTACTGTACATCTCCTCATTTATAATAATTAAAAAAGTCGCAATAATAGCCATCATAATTGCTACTCAATATTGGGCTAAAGAGTCATTGACAATTCGCAATTGCCAATAACGCTCGAACGCAAGAGCATGTCGCAGACAAAAGTTGCTATACAATTGCGAATTGCGAAAGCCCAATACTCAGTTTAACTTTCATATTTAATTTAACTAAAACAATTTACTACTTCTTGGGGTTAGTTATGGGTAGTCCTGAAAACTTAGGAACTAATGGTGGGATTTTACCTCCATCTTTACTTGAGAGTGCATCTTTGGGTGCAGCGTTAGATGACAATTCTGCCTTAACATCTTTGCAAATCGCACTCAGAACACCTAGTGGTTCAGATCCAATCACCTCAAAATTAGAACATCAAGAAAAATCGCCAAACACTACAGAAAATAAGAAATCAAATCAGGATACTATTAATTACACGCTAGTTGGGAACAATATCTTCGACTGTGGACAGTCTTTTAAAGAACCGCAGAATTTTACAACCATTCCCATACTCCCTATTAGTAATAATCAAAACTCTAACAAAGTCAAAGATTCGCTTACAGGTAATACTACAGATAACTCCCTAGTTGGCATTACTGAACAGAAACCACTCATTGCTATTGGAGCATTAGAAAATTTAGATAATTCCCAACAGAATTCCTCCGTTTCTTCCTCTTCTGCCAGGGCTAGCTCAGTATCTACACTTAGTACTAGTCAAACTTCTACCCCTAGTTTTGCCATTCGGACTGAAGGTACTATTAGTATCAATAATAATGGAGATTTTGATGGGATTCCAACAGACTTGAGTGATGATGCCTTGATTTATGCAGCCAAGGGATTTGTCATGAATGGTAATCTGGAATTACCTGTTCAAAGAGATGCACAGGGCAATCCGATTCGAGACACCAATGGCAAACTTGTGCTGGTAGATAAAGCTGTAGCAGTTTCTAATGGTTATACTACAAGCATTGCCAATGGTTCTAATAGTAAATATGCTGGCTTAGTGCCACCACCACTTGTAGCACAGCAAACAGTATTTGTACCAGCTTATGCAGATATTAAGCAGGTTGACCTGAATCGCCGAATTCCAGCAGGCACACCAACTGTTACTTTTAATATTTCTCAAAACCCTCTAAATACTAGTAGCGATTGGTCGCAGAAGTTTCCTGCTGCTGGTACGGTAAATAATCCTACTGTTGTCAGAGTTATCGGAGGGGGACTAAATATTCCCGCTAATGTCAACTTAAGTAATTATGTAATTACTGTTGAACAGGGGGATATCAATTTTAATGGCAACAACTATAACTTAAATAATGTCAGTAGACCGAAAAGTTTTGCGATCGTCAAAAAAAGTAGTGTATGATACAGTTTGCTCGGAGTCTAAAAAAGTTGAGCTGTTTTGATAAATCATAAAGGAAACTTATGAATCACCTCCCAGAATCAACCCAAGTCAGTCCTACGTCAAACACACTTCATTAACTACCCCATAGTCGCGGTCTATAGTTTGACGTAAAAATTCCAGCATTTGTTTGAGAGTAAATAGATTACAGAAAGCTGTTTTACTACTTCTTCTTAAAGTACTAAGATAATGCCATAATAGATAAATCCAAATATTAATAATTAAAAAAGCCAAAGCTATAAATAGAAACCTAATAGTTGGATTTTTAATAGTTGTTTTAATACGGCATTGATTTTTCATCCGATAGCTGCTTTCAATTCCAAAGCGAAGACGGTAGTCATCATGTATTGAATGTAATGACAACTTAACTTTATAGACAGCATAAACAAAAAATTCTCGTCCATGCGCTCGTCTTTTCCCTTTCTTATATGTACAAACTATCCAGACTTGAAATGTAACTGAACCATATTTGTCGCTATTCAACGTGTAAGTTGTTTTATAACTACGCCGACCTCTAATTAATTGTCTAGTTCCTCCATGTTTACCTCGGATAATAGCTGGCATTTCAAAGGGGAGATCTAAAGCTTGCAACCACCGAATTACTGGTACGCAGAAGAACTCTCTGTCTAAAAGCAATCGCTCAATTTTTAATTTTAAAGGCTCAAGTAGTGCTAAAAGATAAGTGATAATTGCAACTAAAGTATCTTCTTTTCGGACAGCTTTAATAGCTAGAGTTACTCGCTGATTTTTCTTAATTAAATATAAAGTTGCGTAAGCATAGAATGAACACGTACCACTTTTAGCTTGACTTCTATAAATATATGGTTCCTCTAATGGTGATGGTTCGCCATAATACGGAATTAAGTTAAAGTCGATAGCAATTTTATTTTTTCCTTTTTGAATCCCATCTGGTATCCGACTTTGAAGCGCTGCATTCAAATCTGATTCCAGGGAGTTCAAATCTGAATATTTTCCTAAATGATAATAAATATTCTTGCTCGTGGGCACATTTGTTAAAACTTTACTAGTGTTCTCTATACTATCTCGCTGTGTGGCAGCGCGAATTAAAATTTCAAAAATCGTCTGTTGTTCACACTCCCCTTGGGTTTTTATCGGAATATGTTCTGTTAAACAGTTAACAACTTCCTCTAAGGTTTCACTGTCAGTTAAAATTGGGGAATTTGTCCTACTCATTAAACTCTATTCTCCTGCGTCAATCTCCTCTTTATTGAACTACCTTACAAAAATTTCTGCACTTTCCCCCTGATTTCTTACCAACTTCGTGAAAAGGCGATCGCCTGGATATTTATTTTTATGGTTCTCCCTAACATGGCGTACCAATAGAGCGAAGCCTAGGGTGTTTACGCCAATCTATATTCCATAACCTTGCATCTTGGCGATGATGTATTACACGGTTGAAGCGAATCGTTTTGCCTTGTATTACATGGATGTATAGGCTCTTCCTTCCGTATAAGGCTTGAGATTGTTTCTCACAATTTGTTCTAAGTGCCTCAGTTTTGCCGGGAGCAATGCGATTTTGTGAGGTAGGCAAGCAGGGGAGGCAGGGGAGGCAGGGGGAGAGAAAGAAATTAAGTATACTTCAGGGTATGTCGGTAGCAAAAATTACTACTTTCTCTCTTTACTCCCCCTGCTTCCCCTGCTCCCCCTGCCCCCCCTGCCTATTTCACGAGGATCTCACTTTTTCGCGTTGCTCCCGTTTTGCCTGTACGTTCGCTGCAATACCCAAAGCCAACGGTTGAAACCTCGATTAATCTCAGGGAGCGAACTAAACGATAGTCGAACAAAGCCCTTGCACCAAGTAATACACCGTTGACCCCAGGGATCTGGAGTTTATCTATTAGCTTTTGTTATCAATTAAATTTTCCCAAAATAACAAAAATCTGTATCCTTTCATACAGTTAATTAAACAAAAGTCTGATTTAGAATCTGTTTTTCAGAGCGATCGCAAAACTTTTCGGTCTACTGAATATCACTAACTGCCTGGGGTAACATTTCCAATTGCTCGGCTCGATAGGCGATCGCAGTTGGTGTTGGTTCACTCCCCAGAATGATTGCCGCAGCTTCGAGCGCTTGGGTATTGTTCATGGCACTGGCGAGATTCTTCAAAGCCATCCCCATCAACCGTAAGCATTCCTGGGCATTTTCCTTGGGGGGTTCAACAGCTAGCGATCGCAGATCAATTGTCTTCTCCAGTGCTTGCTTTACCTGCTTATTTAACGCTTTGGTTGCCTGCTGGGTCATGGTATTCCCCCACTGTTGAGAAGGGCGTTGTTCAACAGCGTTTTCTAATTCTTGGATACGTTGTTGGAGTAGCTGATTCTCAATCTCCAGCTTTCTCAACCCTTCCATTTCAGAAAGCCGTTGCTGTAACTGGATATTTTCTTCTTTTTGTTGTTTAAAGAGTTGTTGCAGAGATTGGATCTGCTCACTTACTTGTTCTTCGGCTCTGGCTGTGGCTTCTGACTGTAGCCCAATTCTCAACTCTTGCTGTAAGCGCTCTAACTCCTGCTGGTGTTGCTCTTTGATTTGGGCGATGGCCTCAGAATATTGTTTTGGGTAAGTCCGATCACTCGATTCGGACACAATTGCGTCATCAGCTAAATCACTATTGTTTACCAGCAGTCTCTCACTATCGCTGAAGGTAACAATCTGCTGATAGTTGTTTGGTGCGTCTGCCTCAATCAATCCCGATTCGCCATAGCGAGGGTGTGATTGTGATGAAATCCTGACTGATTTACACAATTGCGTTTGACTTCTTTCGCTTTTTGTAGTTTTTTTAGCTGTTGGTGCAACCTGTTGTACTGCTTTAGCAAAATCGGCGGCAGTTGGGAAGGGTTTTTCTTTGGCTGCGATCGCAACAGCTTCTTGAAGCTTGTCAGGTGTTTTTACCAGACGGAGTAGGGATCGGGTTTGAGATGGTTTAGTGATCTTGCCTCTCAAATCTTCAGGTAAAGTTTCAACCACTCGCTTTGCTGCAAATAAATCTTTAACCTTGCGATATCCCCCGTGTTTGGTCAATTCCTTTTCGCAGTAGTCTTCAAAGCTAGTATATGTACCATCTCGGTAATATTTGTTATCTCGCATCAACCGCAGTTCATCCGATACCTGCCACTCAAATCGGTCTATGGCGGCGAAGGTTTCCTGAATGCTGATGTTGAGATTGCTGTAGTCAATGGCTGAGGTTGTTTCGGAACAGTCTAGTGTCAGCATTGTTTAACCTTTATATGCTGTATATACAGGCAAAAAACATAGTCAGCGTGTTTGGGATTATGACACTGTTGCACCAGAAGCACCGCCAACCATACTTGGCAATTAGATCCAGTCTTTTACGGCGTTTTTGACTTATTGTTAGCCGCTTATATAGGCGAACAGAATTTGCCCCCATTGTGGACAGGGGATTTTGTATTGTTGAAACCATTTGGACTCCGAAAATAAGCCGGATTAGGATCAATGTATTAACATTAGCAAAATTGTTAATACAAATCAACCTATCAAAAAACAAACCAGCTAAGTTTCCCTAGCTGGTTTGTCGCTTATTGCCTTAGTAACTTGCTCTCGCCATTGCCTGAGAGTACTATTCTCTTCTCTCAGGCGGCGGATTCCCCCAACATTTCGTACTGCTGTTGTTGCCACTGCATAAACTGCTGCTTCATTTCGGCGACTTCTGATTTCAGCTTTACTAACTCTGGATCAAGCTCATTTACTGGCTTTTCAGCTAAATAAGAATCAATAAAATCCATTAGCAACTTGGATACAGAAGTATTGCTAGCTTTGGCTTTATTCATAAAAGCCTCTTTTTTGTCTTCAGAGATCCTAATAATTATCTGTTTGTCTGCTGCCATCTCAATTCTCGTTGTTTATAACTTTCAACTTACACGCTATCAATAGCAAGTTGTATTAGCAAGTGTATAAACATAGCTTATCAACTTCCAGGACATACATCACCTACTCGTATTAACAACGTATTGACAAAAGTATTAACAAAATAGTATCTTAGATATATGGAATAAATAAAGCGGTTTCACAAATCAGCTTTTATTTGCTCAGATCAAAAGGTGATCACTCCCCGTCCAAAGTTTGTGATCACCCTCTGTAAAAACCTAACCCCGTGTAGAGGCAGGAGATTCTTATTATGACGCAATCCGTTTACACACAACAAGCACCCTCAAGTTTCAAACTCAATCAAACAATAATTGCAGATACTCCCTTCAAAGACGAGCAAGCCCTAGCTCAAGCAGAACTATACAGCCACCTCGAAACCCAAGCCGAAGCTGTAGCCCCAACCCAAGATCCTCTCACCAGCAGAGATCGCCGCATCATTGGCGAGATTATCGAGGTCGAACCCGAATCAGTTCGCACCATCTGGATCGAAGGCGGGATTACGGTATGGGTGCGCTTCGTAAACGGTAGCTGCTTGCCTTTTGACCGAGACTGGTTCGCAAAAAGAGTTGCAGAGGTCAAAGCGACTCTGCCAGAAACAGCACTAGAACGGAACGAGCGCCTGAGCGATGAATTAGAGGAAGCCTGCACTGTTTTTGGTCTGTACTACGGTGAGATTAACTGGGTATCATTCAGCACCAAACTTTACCAAGACGGGCATTTTGTCGGCTTCGTCGGGTGCAATCAAGAAGCGTGGTACGCAAGACCAAGACAGTACGGAGTAAATCGGGTTGCTGGCAGTGCCAAAGATGTGATTGCGTTGTTGGGAGTACGAGCGGCAGTAGCGGCGTAAGTTGCTGGAAGTGAGAAAGGCGATTGCACACCAAAAGAATTGCAATCGCCAACAAGGTAATTCCTAAGCAAACACAATAATGGCACAAAGTACAGCAGATAACCCCACACTTCAAGATTCGGGTTTCGATAACCATCAACTGAAAATTATGCGTCCTCTAGCAGATCCGAACGCACAGGTGTAAAAAATCCCTGAAGTCAAAAAGGCGATCGCAGTCCAAGAGAAAAGCAATCGCCATTCAACCGAAATTTAGACAATCGAAATCATGATGGCACACCAAATATGATTAGCCCATTTCCTCTTCAAGAAGCCCAGTCGGATAATCCAAGAGAGAAAATTCTTTTACCTCCAACAGATCTAAACGCAGAGGTCATGGAAATCCCTGGCTACAAACTGGTTTACGTTAATGGAGCCTGCCCCAGAAACTATCGAGTGTACAAAGGCGATTCGATGATTGGGTTAATATTTCAACACATCACCCACTGGTCCAATGCTGTAGATAAGATTCGATACGCCAAGTCGGTTGATGCCGCCGCCGGACTAGACGAATTTATGACGATGGCAGGCTACTTTACAGCAACTAAAGAAGAACCGCCCACGGAAGAAGAGTTGCTAGATAAGGAATTTGATTCGCTGACAAGTGACGAGTGGGAGCGGCTAAAGAGGTACGTTCCAGAAACTAGAGATTTGGTTGCAGCGTAAAAAACAGGTGGGCAGTAAGACCCACCTATAAAGTAAAAAGTAAAAAGTAAAAAGCAAAATCAAATTCTCAGTTTATCGGAATAGAACAACACAACTCATCGGATATACCAATGTCACCCATAGAGATATTACGAGAATTCAACTCTTGCTACCAGAAGATTCAGGCAATCGCTCAAGATGAAAATTGGCTTTTGTTGATTGCTAACAAGAAGATTGACCCAGAAGCAGCGACTCACTTGGGTGATGTTCTGCACTATTTGGCTGAGGCGATGGGGTGTGTAGAAGAAATTGTTGAAGTCAAGTTTAATCAGGAATCAAAATCATGAAACTCTATGCAACCAGTATTCCTCAAACTTTACCAAGTTGGGCAACTGTTATATCGAATAATGCAGGTTTGATGGAGATAGAAATCAATGATAAAGACCCTGGCTTTCATTCAATAATTGAGGAATTATCTACTGAAATTCAACCAGGAGTTATTGGTGTAAAAGCTGGAGATTTATGTCAAAGACTCAGCATTGAGATGATTGATACTAGCGAAGAGAATTAACAACCAAAATTTAGTAACCCCAAACAAAATGAAATTCACAACTGTATCTGTTAGCTACTCAAGAAAATTCAATCTCGGTGACTATGAATCCCTAGAACTGGGTTGTTCTTTATGGGCGCAAGTTGAAGATGGAGAAGACGCTGATGGGATAACCCAATTCCTCTATCACCAAGCCAAAGCTTCAGTCAAACTTGCGGCAATGCCTGTGCTAAATCAGTTATCAGTTACCAGTTACCAGTTATCACAATTTGAGTCGGGGACTTCAACCCAAGAAAAATACATCACTCTCTACTGATAACTGATAACTGATAACTGATAACTGATAACTGATAACTGGTCACTGTTAAAAGCCTCAGAGTTTCAAATAAATAAGGCTAAATCTAGCAAAAAAGTGTCTGGCGATATCAATGAAAACGATTGGTAAGAGTTTGGAATTGACTAATGCAAGAACTAATCAAAGCTTTAATCAAAGCAAAGGCAGAGTTTAACCCCATTCAAAAAGACGGTACTAATCCTCACTACAAGCGCAAATATGCAACACTAGATGCCGTATTAGATGCTGTCACTCCTGCGCTTGGTAAACATGGATTAGTAATAATTCAAACTACTGAAATCTTTGAAGGTAAAACAACACTACGGACTCATATTTTTCATGAATCTGGAGAGAGCATCGCTAGTACTTATCCTCTTCCTGAAATAAGTGATTCTCAGAAATTGGGTGCAGCTTTGACCTACGCTCGTCGATATGCGGTTTGTGCGATTTTATCAGTCACAGCAGATGAAGATGATGATGCAGAAAGCGCAAATGCTCCTCAAAAGCCTGAACAACCACAGAATAACATTAGACCCCGCAAAGACAATCAACAGTATAGAGTCCAGCCAACAAAACAAGCTGTAACTCCACCATCAATCAACCCAAAAGATTTGCGAGTCAAAGAAGTTCGCACACTTTTAAATTATCCGTTGGATTTAGTCAAAGAGTGGCTGCATTCTCGAAATGTTACCAGTCCGAGTGAGCTTGATTCTCTTCAAATTGATGAATTAGTAAAAACTATGTGTTTAGCTTGGGCTGGGAATAAGTTTGGACACCCGAATCATGCTGTTAATTCTTATGAGAAACACGTAATCGATGCTGTATTGCGAGGTGTTTCTGAGATGGAAGCAATTCAAGCATGGATGGAGGGAGCGCTTGCACAATTACCTGAACTCAATTGAAAAGAGAAATCATACTTCAAATTAAAAAGGAACTTCAAAAGATGAATCTTTGGTCAAGAATGGATTTAATTGCATTAACAAATGAACGCTTTCTAGGAGACTTTTACGATTTTACAGCACTTCCGACAGCTATGAGGTACATCTTTAAAGCTGAAAGCTATGAAATGAGATGGGCAAGGGGAAAACTGTATTGCATAATAGCGGGAAGTGCTGTATTTCTGATTACAGTGGCGGATGGATGATTAAGTTTTTGTACCTGATTAAAGTGAATGTTGCTCTCTGGTTTGGATGGGAATCGGAGCCGGAATATGACGATTGGCATTGGGGACTGGGGTATTTTGGAGAGGAATACCGACAGGATTGGAATGCACCAATGGGAGCTTGTGATTGGCAGGAAATCTGTACTCCCGTCAGTTTTCTAAAATGGCAATATGGTATCGGCGAAAACTCAAATTACTAATTGATAACAAGCTGACTAATAAAAGATTAAAAATGTCCAATCTCCCACCAATTAATTCAGTTGTCAAAGTTATTAAAGCACTGACAGAAAAAGACCCACGGTTAGGGCAAACAGGTACAGTCATCCAGTATTCAGCACACGGCATGGTTTGCGTTCATTTCCCAGATATGCCGCCTGGTGAAGGAATTTTTTTCAATGCATATCATTTAGAAATCATAGAGTCATAGTCAAGATTATGCCGAGAAAATCCACTTACCCTACCTCTACTGACCAGTCCTCACTCTGCCTACAGTATCTCCGTCGTTGCGGAGGTAGCGCTCGATTGTGCAGTATCAAATTTAGTCTGGGGGTGATTCAAACATTGGTCAATCAAAAGTTGGTAAAGATTAAGAATACTGGCGCGGGATTTTTTGTTGAAATGGAGAATTCAAAATGACTAATCACAAACAAGTTGTTTACCAATCTCAATTAGACCACAAGAGTAAATTGGTTCTTCGTCGCCGGACTCGAAAAAGATTCAACCCCAGGATTTTCATCGACCGCATCATAGAAACAACTGCAATTATCTCTCTACTTTTTACCGGATTTGCAGGAGTAGGGGCAACAGGTTGCTCTTGTATGGAGATTGCTACAAGTTCTCAATATTGGCAGCATCAGAAGAACATTTGTTTGGGGATGATGTTAGTTAGTTTTTCAGGCTTCTTGGGCAGCGCTTTGATTGGCGCGAGTTTCAGTATTCAACGGGACAAATTTTAGGAGGAACAGCAATGGAAATCAAATTAACTACATCAGAGATTCGGACTATCTTGCAAGGTTGTCAATATACATTGCGGCTTGTAGGGAGTAGTAAGGATTATCGTAAAATTCAATCGTCTGAGTACTTCTCTACATCAAATCATGTAATGTTAAACGATGCTTTCAATATTTTGGGAGAAGTAGTAGACGCAATTAATGAGGTGGAGCAAGTTAATCCACAAGGAGAATCTAAACATGGAGCAGGAAATTAAAAATGCAGTTGGGTTGGGTAGTCCTGAACTCGTGATAGAGTCGAAACCAAAACCAGAACCAGAACCAAAACCAACAGTAACGATTTACGACTTCTCTTCTTTGTTATCGAAGCACGAACCACCAAAAAAACAACGCCAATAAATGCCTCTATTGGAATTATGAACAACAATTTAAATTATTGAGGAGCAACAACATGACATTCACTCTGGATAATCGCTCTCAAAACAAAGAATCGTCCTTAACTCAAGCATTGCGACAGATACAGCAGCTAAACTCCAAGATTCAAGAGTTGGAGCAGCAGCATCAAAATTATGTGCGATCGCAACAGAATTTGATTAGTGCCATCGCCGAAATCTGTGTTTCTCCGATGCAGGAAATAGAGGCGCTGAGGATTTTGATTTATCGGGGAGAAGCAGCTTGTCGGCAGTACTTGCGTTTGGTGCTAGTCAAACAAAGAAAGGCTTCTTGAAGAAAAAGAGGCAGGGAAGTAGGAGGAGGTTCGATAGCAGGAGGAGAAGAATTACTCTCAGATAATTCTCTTTTCTCCCTTGCTACCGAAGCTCCCTCATCACTCGCTTAGACTTTCTGCTTCAGAAGAAATCAAACCCAATTGATGACGGGCAAGAGTTCCCTGAACGTGAAGCGCAAATCCTTTTTCCCAAAACAGTCGATGCATTTCTGACTCATTCCATCCTTCCATTGCTTGAATCCGTTTTGCTGCTTCATACAACGGTTCTGGAATAGAAACTGCGATTTGAACCATTTTTGGTGTAGTTTTCTTAGGCATTTTCTGATCATAAGGAGATTTATATATAACTATACCCCTATAGTTAGATGTTTTTGTTAAAAAACCTTCCCTAAATAATATCTTATCTACAGGGGTATAGATAATATATTTGTGCTACTCTAGAAGTTCGCCAAGTGAACTTGGCGGGGTAAAGGGGAATGGCACTAAGTTAATCGCAAAGCCCTGATAGAACTTGCTTTTGAGTGTGGGGAGTGTGGGGGAGTGTGGGGAGAGGGGGGAGAGGGGGGAGTGTGGGGAGTGTGGGGGGTAAGACTTCTTCCCCGTCCTCCCACACCTCCCACACCTCCCACACCTCCCACACCTCCCACACCTCCCACTCCTCCCACACCCTGCCAGCAAGGAAGTTTCAGCTTATCAAGCGTGCCATTCCTCTCATGGTCTGCTTGCTTTTTACCGAAGGTACAAAAATTGTGCCTTCGGTATCACTGCATCAAAACGCATCGAATGAAAGATTTTATAAGTAATTGCATTATGTCAAACAAACACTTATTAAAGGTGAAACGGATTCATCCTAAAGAATTTAAATTGAAGCACGGATTATCGGTGTCCGAGATTCATGAACTAAGCGATTATCCACCAGAAACTCTTAAGCACTGGTTGGCTGACGAGCATAGTAGTCGTTACCAACAACCAAAAGAATCTGTCTTAAATCATTTTGGTTTATTAGATTTATATTTAAGCGCTTTTTAAATCAAAAAAGGTCACACAGACACTACCCATATTAAGGTGGGTTTTTTATTATAAAAGGGCAAGGTCAATAAATAGTCAATTGACAGTTACAGAACAATGCTTATGAATATCAACATTGATATCAATATTGATATTCATATTGACATCAATATTGATATTAACGTTGACATCAATATTGATACGGGTGTGACACAGATATTGACTAACTTTTTGAAACTGTTGATACGGATTTGACATTCTTAATGAAATCAGAGTGGAGAAAACAACTTTTTAGCTATCAACCAAGTAAATCAGGGGTAAATCCTTTAGTTTTACCAATGTCAAAAGCAAAAGCCGCGAAGATTTTAGGCATTTGCTACCGCACACTAGAACGATGGGCAGAGGTCGCGCCAATCATTCCAGAGTATAGATTAATACTTGTGAGAATGAAGACTTTGACCCAAGAAAAAAAATTACGTGCGCCACCAATTACACCTTATCAAGTATGGATCATCGGTAAGATTGGGGAATTGTTCTCTGATATAACTCAAGGGGTTGATAAAAAGGCTTTTGTTGAGATCATCATCGAAGCCAAAAAAGACGAGTACACCCGTGCCGAATTTGAAAAAGAACAACTGAGATTTACATCACTTGTATTAGGAGAGACACATCATGTCGGATAACACATTTACTCGCGCAGAATTGTTTGAGCTATTAAGTGCTAGTTATAGTCCTGGACAAATCATCGCTGGATTAGAACAACTTGCCACTTCAGACTCAACAGTTGATCCAAATGCAGAAGAATTTCCTGTAGAAATCAGCGATCGCTTAGAAAAGTTGTTCAATCTAGCGCAAGCAACCCTCGACAAATCGAAGCTGTTAGGAGGTAGCAGCAATTTGGCGAATATACAGACTCATGCAATAGACATGGCCACTGAACAATTACAATTTGTTGGAGTCAGTCGGGAAACTTTTAAAGCGTTCTTGGACATTGTGGCAGGTAAGACTGTTGCCCAAGCGCTGGCAGTTCATGAGTTTGAGCAAGAATTGTTCGATGAAATCACGAGTGAACTTGATGCTCGTTCATTACAGCGACGCACAGAGCAAGGTTTTGATGAAATAGCGTTTATTTATCAGTTGGCCAAAAATCCCGAAATCAGGCAACAAATTACCCAAGAGTACGGGTTAAAGACTGGGGATGAGATTAAGCAACAAGTTCAAACCCTCACGACTGGTACAACTGTTGGTTTTGACCCGAAAGCATTTTTAGACGAATTAGGAGTGCCAACATCAGAAAAAAAGTCTACACGACCTGCGACAATTCAGGATCTGAAAAATTTGACACGCTCTTTGTTGAGCGAGAAATTCCAATCTCCAGCTTAAAATGGCGCAAGTTCTTTGAGCAGAATCTTTTCGGATTCTCAATTATTTTTTTATTAATTTGTATTGGGCTGTCTGTTTACATTCGTGTTGCTAATGCACCACCACCCCAGACAACACAAACTATCGACGGGCAACAACCGTAAAATATTCCGGTTGAGTGACAATGAAATACCAGAAGCAAGCGATGTTGGGATTATTGGGCATGGGGTTAATCGCAAGTCCTTGGTTATCACAACTGCCAGCCCAATTCAAAACTTACTCTCACGGCATTACGATTCGTGAGTCTGAAGAACTAGAACGCATTAAAGCCGAGCAAAGGGCAGCGACCGCCGACAAAATTAACTCTCTTGGAGTTACGCCCTCATTCAGTAAGTTACGAATCAGGAACTATTTAGACTCGAAAAAACGTAACCCTAGACCTGATATTACAGGTTATTTAGAAGATGAGACAGTTTTTGTGTATGACTCAACTGGTTTATGTATTGGGCGAATTGAACAGAGGCAATGGAAATGGAAATATCGGTTCAAAAATGCTTGTAAGAATTCGCCACTATTTAAAGATTCATCCAATTGATTTATGAAATATCTCACTCCAAACAAATCTAATTCCCAACCAAAACCAGAATCATCACCACAAAAAGAACCGAAAAAAGGAGGGAGTGACTACTTAGAATTATTAGCTCGGTGGATTGTGGCATTAATCTCACTGCCAGTCATCTTTATCTCACATATCATTGCCCAATTCGTTACCCCAGGCACACCCGGATACAAGCTTGTTGGTGCAATTGGTTTCTGGATTGGTACACTGCTTTCTACTGATAGCATCTGGCAAGTTTTATTCCAGGGAAAACCGATTTTTCCCTGGTTTGAAACAGAATGGATTGGTTGGTTCGGTTGGTTACAACTCCTAGTTAATCCCTTGTTTTGGATTAGCTTCGGTATCTCTGCACTTGTTCAAGTGATGGAAGCTCGAACCTTACGTGGTAAAGACCCACAACAGGCCAAGAACGAGTTTGAGGAATCAAAACAATACACACTCGGCAGTAAACCGAATGGCAATATCGACCTGACAGTGGCATTGTGGGGTGATTATAAAGCTGCTGGCATGAAAGAACGTCATACAGGTGGAGCGATCGCACTATTTTTCTGGGTTTTGGATTTGACTACTACCTTCGTTGGTCGTAATCCCTTTCGCTACACGAACCCTGGTGTGATCTTGGCTTGCTTTGCTTACAACGTAGCTTCAATGATGGCAGGCGAGATTGGTTACAGCATTTGGAAACTTACTAAGTAAGGCAGGGGAGCAGGGAGCAGGGGAGATGGAAAAACAGCCTATAAAGAGTCACGAAGATTTAGAAGTTTATAAAATGGCATTTGATGTAGCTATGCGAATTTTTGAGCTTTCTAAAACTTTCCCAGTCGAGGAAAGGTATTCACTAACTGATCAAATTCGTAGATCCTCACGCTCGGTCTGTGCAAATATGGCGGAGGCATGGAGAAAACGGAGGTATGAAGCAGCATTTGTAGCTAAATTAAATGATTGTGAGGCAGAGGCCGCAGAAACTCAAACCTGGTTGAAGTTTGCTGTGAAATGTAATTACCTTAATGCTGAAACAGCTAGAGAGCTTTACTCTACATATAACCGAATTCTAAGCATTTTAGTCACAATCATCAACAATCCATCCCCTTGGATTATAAAGCGTTAATTACTCCCCCCTGCACCCTGCACCCTGCCCCCCTGCGACCCACACTACAAGACTTCACTAGGATGAGAGAGATGCAGCAACAAATACCAATGCTCGGTACAAAAGAAACGGCACTTTTACGTGACGATTACCCCAGCATTGAGTATTTGGAAGCTGGGAATACCGCCTCTTGGTTACAGGAGCGTCAAGATCAGTTATTAGTCCGCGCTAAAGATGAGCGTAATGGCATGAATCTGGCGAAGTTTATTACTTTAGCAACGGCGGCGACTGGTGCTGTTTGTTATGCCACTTCTCCACTTGCTCCCATCGGTGCAGTCGTAGCTGGTGTTGGTTATTTATGGTCAATTGTTCAGGACTTAAACGATACCCATCAATTTGCACCAATTCCTTTTATACGTGGTGGCTTTTTTGAATTCCTCTCGGCAATGGGAGATAGTGTTGCCAGGGATGAATACAATGCCTGCAAAAATGAACTGGCTGACTTGATGCTGCATCTGGAGCCAATGTCTAAGTATGAGTTTGCCATGCTCAAGCAATCATCTCATGTGGTGTGTGAATACTTGAGCGCCGTTGAGCCAGGAAAAAGATTTTACGCTTACCGTTGGTTACTTGATTGGTTTATTCAGCTACGTGGGCAGTTTCCCACCCGTGAGCAATTGTCCGGGCATTTAGCGCAAGTGACAATTGACCCACGAGTTAACTACCAACAAGTAACAGTTATTCAAGAGGCGATACAACCGCAAAATCTTGGTATCCCACAAGCTCGATTTGCTCAATTACCGAATCATGCTGTGGGAGCAAGGTTTGTAGAGGAAACGGGGCAGAGCGCAGGGGAAATTTCTCCCATACCTTCTGCTAAGGTGCAAAGTGCTTCTTCCCCTCCAGTCAATACCGATATCTCCATCTACACCACTAAACCCCAAGTGCAGTATGACCTAATTGGGCATATTGCTAAGAAAGTTACCAATATGCTGTGGGTTGGTGTCCCTGGTTCTGGCAAGGGCATCACCATTAGCAATGCAATCGATGCTATTAAGCGGCTGCATCCTGGCATACACATCTTTTATATTGACCCCAAAGGTGACGAGAAAGAAACCGGTTATTTCAAAGGTCGTGTCGATACTTTTAAACGGGCTAAAATCCTAGAAATGTCTCCGGTCGAAGCTGTCAAATGGGTCAAAGAATGCTTTACCGAATTTCAAAATATCTCTGGCTCCAAGCTGATCATTTTGGATGAAGGTACGGCTGTTTGTTCCAAATTTAAAAATACCAAGGGTGAAATTGGCTGGCTCAAAGACAAAATCATCTCTTACTGTTCTTGCGGTGATAGTTCCGGTTGGCATTTCTGGATTGTCGTGCAAAATCCCCACACGGATGACTTGGGAATTTCTGGCGGACTGCGATCGCAGTTAACGTCTGTGGCGTTGGTTCATCCTGATAACGTCCCAGCTTACAATGCCATGATTGCCACTCAACTCATCCCCAGCGATCGCAAGATTACCTCAACCCAAGTAATGGAGGTTGCTGCACAATCACCAGTCGGTCGAGCAGTTTATTACGGCGGCATCAATGAATGGATACCAATGCCTCTGTTAAAGAATTTTTCTGGTTATGACCGGGATACCAAAAACTTTATTGACTCTGCACCAAGTAATAAGCAAACCTCTCAAGCTGAAACTAAGGAGTCTTGCACATCAACAACCCAAGCTCAACAGATGTTGGCGCTTTTGGAGAAGACGAAAGCCAGTTCCATTGATGAGTTTATTCAAAGCGAGTTGAAATTAGATGGAGTTCCACCAGAGCTTATCCGAAAAGGAATTGAAAGATTGCTTCAGAATTCACATCTTAAATACAAATTCGACGGCTGCGATAGTAATCAAAATTAAAATTTGGAGAAAAATATGCAATCAATTCTTAACTTTTCGTCACCGCTATGGCATACCTTTATTGTCGGTACATTCTGAATCTTTACGATTAATTATTGAACCAATTCAACTCACATAATGCGTAAACCCATAATGCGTAAATCCTTAACTTTATTTGAATACCCTAGTAACTGGTCAATAACTTGCCGTCGTGTCTATAAGCTGCAACCGCGCTGCACTAATAATCCCTGGCACGGACGCGCTACTGTTGTACATCACATCAAATATAAGCGCTCTTTCTTGCGCCGCTTTTTGGGAATTTTTTTACTGCATTTCCCTGTTGCAAGCGTATCTGGTTACGAAATTCCCGGCTGGGATTGTGTAGGGGTATGCTCTCGTTGCCATCAGAATTACTACGGTAGAAGTAGCAGCCGTACCTCAGTTCATTACCATCAAGTCTGGGTACAAAGGGGTGGATTAGATAATCATCAAACTTTCATTAAAGCTATATGTCTACGAATTAAATTTTGCTTTCTTGCGTTAACCCGTATTTAATCAATTTTGGAAAAATTTTACTTATGTCAGACTTATCAATTTTTGTGTTTGAGTCTCAAGAAATCCGGTTCGTCGGTACACCAGAGAAACCAGAATGGGTCGCGGCCGATGTCTGTGCAATTCTTGAAATTAAGAACCCAAGTGATGCGTTAGGTTCTTTCGATGAAGACGAGAGGGGTCTAGCTAATGTCTATACCCCTGGTGATGACAACCCTCAAGGACAAGAAATGCTTACTGTGACTGAAGCAGGGCTTTATCGCCTAATCTTCAAATCTCGTAAACCTGTTGCTAAACGATTCCAACGGTGGGTATTCCATGAAGTCCTTCCATCCCTGCGGCGCACTGGCAAGTATGAAATGCCCAAGCCAACCCAACAACATAACGCCAAACCCACGCTTGATGAACTCGTCAGCTTTGGACAAAAAGTGCTTGCTGGCACTCGCCTCAGCGCGGAACTCCAAACCATCACTATTCTCCGAGGTGTACAAGCGCTGTGTCCCGAAATAGCTCCGATGGCACAAGAGTTGGTCGGAGCAATTCAGGAAATTGAAGCGACTCACGACAGGCACTTGCCCCCGACTGAATTGGGCAAAATATATGCCCAACGTAATGGACTACCAAAACCAGTCAGTCCACAAGTCGTTAATCAAGTTCTGGAGTTTGCTGGGCTACAACGCAAAGAAGTCGAGATTAAGACTGATACGCAGGGCAAACAGAAGCGAAAAAACATTTGGCATTTAACCGATGAAGGTAAGCAGTGGGGCGTAGTCACACGAGACAAAGCACGAACTCATGGCAAGATTGTTGAACACGTTCGATGGCTACCCGATATTTTAGACGTGATTGATTTAAGCATACAGGGGTAATCAAAAATATTTGGTTGTTCAAATTTATCAATATTTAACAAAAATTGGGAATTCAAGAGGAAATCCATGAAGATCGAAACTTTTAAAACTTTGCTGCTCGAACAATTAGCAAAAGACTGTGATGTTCATCTGCCTTATTACCTAGAACACAAGCCAGAAAGGTATTCAAGTAGGTTGTTAATGACTCAACGCAAAATGCAAGCGTTGATAGGTTTGCAAGCCATTACTCAAGCTGAAATTGACCAGAACATTCATGTTCTGACGAATGGCTTAACTATCGCAGAAGCAGTTGAGCGGATTTTAGCAGTTGTCAACGTTTCAAAGTGCTAATCGATAATATGGATCAGCAACTACAACTTTATTAATTAAATCGTTGATATGAGGACGATTTGCGATCATCTTTATTAAGTATAAGGACGATTGTACAATTTCTATTCTAGACAGCCAGTGAAAAAAATACACGAGTTACCGCATTATTTTTTATGAAAAGTTCAATTTATAGCCTCAGTTCATTAGTTAAGCAAACGGCTCAGGTCGGTATTATTTTTCTAATAATGCTATTGCTAACTGGTGGTCGTCCATCGGGATTTGTAGTAGGCTCAACTGCTTGCTTCGGTCTAGTATTTGTTGTTTGGAGTGAGTCAAAAAGTCGTAATAATTCAGCTACAAAATCATTAAATGAGAAAAATTATTAAGGAACTTAAGTATGGACACATCCACAGATTTTTTATTTTTAAACGAAAGAATCTCCACAAATTTTAATCCATTTTATGAAGGCGAGTATTTGGTAATTCAGACTTATCCTCGTGAGATAGGTTTAAGAGTTAGCAAACGAGACTTTGACTATCAATCAGCCAAGAATTATTGTGAAGTCGAAAATCTGGCTCATGACTATACATCTTTTGGAGTGAGAGTGTTTCATGAACAAAAGCTTTGGGATATAGATTTTTGTGGTCATCCCTCAAATATTTCTAAACAACAGGATTGGAAAATTTCTCCAGAATATTTATCGGCACATTCCGATAGTGAAACTAATGAAGAAATAATTGTATGCTCATGCAGCTATCCTCGTTTTGAGGAGTTTGCAAATGATTTTTGGAAACTTACCACCTGCCTTGTTGATGACAAAGGGCGGGATGTTGAATATTGCCCTAACTGTAATGCTAAGTTAATGCCTGAAGAGGATTGGGGTGAAGACTTTGATTTTTATGATGAAGAACCTAGACCAGCAGCTTGCATAGGTTGCGATAACTATCATGGTCAGAAGTATGGGGAAAACTTGCTAGTTTGTGGGATCTATCCTCATGGGTATCAGGGTGAAATCTGCCCCGATTTTCAGGATAAGGTGAAGATTAAGGATTAGATTCAACAGGATTCATGAAGAAGAATTCAGAAGTGAGAATTCAGGAGTCAGAATCAATGTCCATTGGGGATTCAGACCCCAACCAATTGTAGACACCGTGCAGACGATGAGATTTTAAACACGTTTATTCATCTACCAGTCGCACAGAATTCAATTCTGTTAGCGGAAGCGGGGCGTTTAGCCCATTCTGGCTCCTGACTCCTGAATTCTGTTTGATAAAATGTCTGATTTAATTCCAGTTTAATAGATAGATTTACTGCTTGCCAGTCAGATTAGGATAAAGTCTTTCTCAACAAGCGGGTCGGAAAACATTATCAAAGTTATTTGTCTAGCTAAAAGAAAAGCTACAAGGTGAACCTATGAGTTAAGATTACAGTAGTCATTTTCATAGAAGCAAAAACTGCTATGAGCGATAGAGAAACAGTCCTTGAACTTGTGAAGCGCTTGCCGCCAAATGTGTCTCTGCGTGAGATTGTTAGAGAAATTGAGTTTATCGCGGCTGTAAAAGAGGGTTTAGAAGAGATTGACCAAGGAAATTTTGTCTCAATTGAATCTGTTGAACAGATGATTGAAGCATGGACTACCAAGTAGTTCTTTCTCCCAAAGCTGTAGGGGATTTAGAAGCAATTGTCAGGTATATTGCCTTAAGCAATGCTGAAGCTGCAAGGAAATTGGGTCAGCAACTCCTCGAAAAAAGTAGGGAGTTAAGTCAATTTCCATTCATTGGTCAGAAAGTACCTGAGTTTGACGACCCTAATATTCGTCAGCTTATTCTTAAACCATATCGTGTTGTCTACAGGGTTGAAGAGGAGAAAAAGCGGGTCAGTATCGCTAGATTTTGGCATTCCGCACAAGAGAATCTTGAGCTTTAGAGACACGCAAGTTCCAGTTAAAATAAACTTTAAAATCCTGGATTAAATCCTCACTTTTACAAAATTAAGTACGCTGAAATATTATCAATAAGCATTATATTACGCCACAATATATCTAGCGAATCGACAGTAACATCAGCGCTGATAAACTTGTCAAATTTTTATTAGTTCTGAACTGCCTTGCGTACCTAACGCCTGTAAAAACTAATTCATACCCCACGATTCGACACTTGATACAATGGTCGTAACCTCAAACACAACTGCTGGAGCAAGACGCAATCTTCATATTTTAGACGCTTTCTTTACTTCTTTATATCTATGAAACATTTATTAGAAATCAGCAAATCTGAATTTAATTTTTCTTTATTGCAAAGAGATGATACTTTGATTGAAGCTCAAATAATTATTCCATTTGCTCATGAGGAATTATCAAAAACCATTATTTCACTTTCACAAAAATATTGGCAGCAGCAGATAGACGATTATCGCTTTTCTTTCAAGAGAGCAAACAACGAAGATGCTCAAATCAATGAGATTCTTCAAAAAATTGAATTTTCTCAAACAACAGATTTTATCTATATTTTGGCGAAACCAGATTATATTATGGGAACTAGCCAAGTTAGAGCCTTACAACATACTTTAAGCTCCAGTAAGTTGCTAACCCCTGAAGATTACATCAGCATTAATAGATTTTTGATCCCTTATGAAAAACTTTTAACGCATTCAATAAATAGTGAAAATACAAAATTAGGATTTTATTATTCCTTGTCACCTAAATAATCTACCGAAAGACAGGCTTTTTCGCCGTCTTTCGGTAAACACGCTATTGCCCATCCAAAAGGAATCTCTCAATAGAAACCTTGTACTATTATTTTTTACCTGCTTGCACACGCCCTTTTGTACCTTGTGTAACCTTCGATTCTTCTTCCTTGTTAGAGTTAACCATTTGCATCAAGTGCTGATTTAGATAACTCTGCGCCGAAATATACAAGCTTTCCCAAATCTCTTGATTGCGGCTGATTTTTGTGCCGACTGTATTCCCTGCTGTTTTCTCAGACACCAAGTATTTGCGGAAGTAGTTATTCCACAAGTGTTGCAGGAAATCTTCGGCGAATTCGTCAAAAGGAATAATCTATTTATATTCCTTGTCTAGAAATACCCGATATGATGCGATTATCGGTAGTGCCAGATCAGTTGGCGCACCAAACCCAAAAGAGTATTTGTTATCAGGCAACAATGTAGTTTTACGTATATTAATTGATGCTAAATCGTTAGCACCCTTTCTTCTAGGGTTGCTGATATAGTCTTGGATTATTTCGTAGAGTCTTTGCTCTATCCACAGAGCATGAGTCAAGAGAGGCAGTAAAGCCGTTAATCTTTCCCTTTCTGCATCTGTGATGTTACTTGGAAGACTCATTCCTGCTGGGGAGCAACGCGATTTTGTGAGGTGCTAAAATCTGGGACGTATATAGCTTGTTTCAGGATGCGATCGCAACTAAAAAACCAGATTTTGTTGAGAATATAGGGGTGTAATTGAGAACTAAACCCCGATCTCACTTTTTCGCGTTGCTCCCTTCCTGCTGGGTGTTTGGTTCGTTTATTGCCGTCGGGGTTGTATCTATTTCTATCGAGGCAGTAAAGCAGTTTCAGTAAATGGGTGACATTGCACTGAGCGTTTCTGGGAGCGCCGCTTTGGTTTTGGTAATAAGCGATGCGGAATTTTCTATTTTCCTTCTGTTCTAAGTGGGCTAAGTACTGCTTGATGAATTTGTAATCACCTCTAGCGTTGACTTTGGAGCGAGAATCTACTGGCGTTGTGGTATTTGAAGCCAGGGCTATGTCTTTGGCTGATTCTTCAGTCAGTCCAATGTGAATCGTAATTTTTACCCTAGCTTCGGTTAAATCATATTTGTAATTTTTCGCTTGCTCAAAAGCTAAAACTGTATGCCCACCGTTGATAATCCCATCGCTACCGCCCTCCGAGGCTTCTAAAATTTCCAGTTCTAGCTCAGTTTTGTTTCTGTTGGGCTTAACAATATTAGCTGACAGAACGATTCCACTGTGGCGAGAGAAGAATTTTTCGGGTTCGGTCGTCAGGGAGTCGAAGATTTGTCTGTAGGTCGCGCTTTTGCGGTTCGGTTCCCGAATGTTGGGTTCTAAGGGAAGGTCTATGGGGAAGCTGTCTACGCGGGCTGTGGCGATAATGCAATTGGGATTGGCTTGAAAATAGTTATCTATTTTTATATTCCAAGTCTTGGGCATACTTTAGCTTTTTATGGAAGTAAATTCTATGTTAGCGCTGCTGTAACCTTAATTATTCTCTTTCCTTCACTCAGAATAAATTACCAAACTAGCCAAATGATTGTCCTCAACGCGAAGAGTTCTCTTTGTTTTAAAAGAACTTACCCCCTTGGACGGTTATATTTCATTCAGGCATACCCAAAGTTTTTAATGTCAAAAGTTTTACGATTTCTTTACCAAAAATTTTCTGCTTTAGCCGAAACCACTTGAGACTAAAGACTGATTTCTGAATTTATCGACACCAGTAATATTAGAAATTAGGTGTATTTTTTCTGGATATAAAACAACATATTTTTCAATTGTTACTATGTCCAATAGTGTTTTACCTCAAGAGGGTTCTCAATAACAAGTAATATTTATAACTAGAGTAGTACAAAAGAACTTCCCTGGTGGACTAGATGTTTTATTAAGGAGGGGAAATCCCACCTAGAAATCTGACAGGATAATACATAATTTTCGCCTCAAGAAATAAAAATTTTCCACTACCGAATTTTTCAGATGGTTGAAGTCAACTTTAATGTTTGGGGTAACGGTTCTATCAACCGTTCTGGGCATATTAGTTCTGATGCACCGACTTATGTCGTTATTCACGGTTATCAAAGCACTGGTGGCAATGCAGGTAATAACTACAAAGCTGCTGATTGGATGGAAAACATAGCCCAAACCATCCGAGAGCGTGAGTCTAATGCTAATATCATTCTCCTAGATTGGGAGGAAGGAGCTAGTTCGTTGTGGTATCCCACTTCCGCCACCCGAACACGCGATGTTGGAAATCAGCTGGCTACCTACTTAATAAATAATGGCGTAGATCCGACTTACACCAACCTGATCGGGCATAGTCTGGGAGCGCACATTGCTGGATTCACTGGTTCAACCTATCGTGAATCTACAGGGCGTTCTCTTGCTCAAATAGTAGGACTCGACCCCGCAGGGCCTGAGTTTGAAGATAAAGCCGCAAGCGATCGCTTAGATGCAAACGACGCTAATCGCGTTGTATCTATTCATACTAGTGAAGCTTTAGGCTATGATGAGCGATTGGCTACCCTGGATGTATATGCCAACTGGAATGACTTATTCCAGCCTGAACAGTGGAATTTTGCTGGTAATCACGGTTATGCCAATACTCTCTATACAGAATTACTCCAAGGCAATAGCTTTACCCAGTCCAACGATATTCTCCTGAACTTGAATACAGTAGTCAATGCTGAATTTACTGGGCACAACGATGCCAGCACAAAAAATAATTTGGCTATTGTTGCTCTAAATCTTCTGGGTACTGCTAACAATGATACACAAGCGGGTGGTGCAGCCAATGATACCATCCGTGGTAATGCAGGAATTGACTACATTACAGGTGGCGATGGTGACGATTCCGTGTTTGGGGACGATGGTAATGATCTTCTCTATGGTGGACGTGGAAATGATTCTGCCTTCGGCGGCACTGGAAGCGATCGCCTGTTTGGAGATGAAGGTGGCGACATACTCACAGGAACAGATACACCAGCAAGAGGTGTTGCTGAAGTTGACCTTTTGACTGGCGGCGCTGGGAGTGATCAGTTTGTGCTAGGTATTACTGTCGGTGTCTTCTACAGCGATAATAATACTAGTACTTCGGGACTGGGCGACTACGCTCTGATTGCTGATTTCAATGCCACCGAAGATACGCTGCAATTGTCTGGCTCCAACTCGAGCTATAGCTTGGGAGCAGCGCCAACTGGTTTGGCTACAGGTACAGCCTTATTCCTGAATGAAACTAGTCCTGAACTAATTGCGATCATTCAAGGTTCTAGCGACCTCACCCTTAGTGCCAGCTATTTCCTAACTGTCTAAAACATTATCTCAAATACAACTTAAATTTATTTGTCAAGTTTTAAACTTGCACTACTCAAATTTTTCTATTTTTTATGATGCCTAGATAAATAATTAAAAGTAGCTAATAAAACCAATAACTTGAGATTAATAGCCCAAATTGTTAGTTAACTTGGTACTGCTCTTTAGTGTCAACTGGTCATACACTAACATTGACTAGATCAACATCAGCAAGCCATATTGTTTTGCTTTGGGTAGACACTTCTTCTAAAGTTGGGGAGCGCCACTCTACCCCATAAAGCCAATTATCTTTGAGACTAAAAATTCCTTGAATAATACGGCGTGTCGGCTGTTCACCGAAATCAACCTCAACTATGTCCCCCAGATTAAAAGCTGGAGTAGAAACAGTGGACTTTTTTAGTCCCTTTGTTGGATGAAATTCTTGCTCAGGTAAGTAGAGAGTTTAACTCTGGCAAACAGTTGCATAAATCCATTCTTGTTCTGACCACTCAACACCACGGCAAGAACCTGACAAGTTTGAGATTGGCAACAAAACTTTTTCCAACATTTCTACTGCTAGTGGAGGCATATCCTTACCCCATCCAGGAGAAATATGCCAACAGGATTCTAAGGCGGTAATTTGGTTAACCATCTGCGAATGTAATCCTCTTCTTTATATACTCACTTCCTTGCATCAGTCTAATCCGGAATATAATTTCAACACTTCACCAGCTATGTCAATTCCTAATCAATACAGGTTTAAAAGGCAAAATTCCTGGACATTTGACCAAACATATCTAATTTCTGTGCTGGTTGTGTATATTTAGATCAGTGAAGAATTAAACTGAGGTACAACTTAATTTTTAATGAAGCTCTTACAAAGGCAAAAATGTCTGAATAAAATAAATTACCCAGAAGTGTAGGTGTGGACTATATTTTGTTGCATGACTTACTTGTAGGAGGGCAGTGGCAAAAAGCTGACTCCGAGACTGGGGCAGTGATGCTAAAAATAGCTGATCGCATCAAAGAAGGCTGGCTTCGAGAGTCAGACATTACAAAATTTCCCCAACTGGATCTACAAACTATTGATTACCTCTGGGTAAAGCATAGTCAAGAGCGTTTTGGGTTTTCTGTTCAAAGCTACATCTGGAAGAATGTAGAACAGAACTACGGCAAGTTTTCTGATGCAGTGGGATGGCGGCTAAACTACCGTTGGCGTCAGTACTCTGAGTTGATTTTTAAAACGGAAGCTCCGATGGGACATTTACCTGCTGCACCATTCTTTAAGTCGAACTTGGCTATTGGTTGGGCTGCAACTTTGATGCCAAAGCTTGCTCAATCTTATACAATTGAGCATACTCTGTAGCGTGTTAGTTGCAGATGTTGGCGTAGCCATCGCTCTAATTACTTCCTTGCGCTTAATGCCTGTTTACCTAATTCCGAGAGAAGGCTCCCACCATAATCAAATACCTCTTCTTGGGTTTTGTATTTTCCCTGACTCCAAGCCGAAGCCATCTGTCTAGCCGCTCTATTAGCTTCCTCTCGCTGATTATGGACAGTGACACACTGTATATCATGACCAGTAAATGATATCCAAATCTGCCCACGTTTCGTAATCGGATGCTGCACAATACCTGTAGTCAGTTCGTTGTCCTCAAGCACTGGTTTTTTCTTACTACGACCAAATCCTTTAAACATGGCTGTGTTTAGTAAATGCTATTTTAGAATTCCCAAAATCAACACAGCGATCACGCTTGTGTAACATCTGCAATTCAATACTCACGTTTCCCCTAACATTGCCATATTCTGTCTTGAGAACAGCGAACGCTATAGCTTTGCAGTGATTGAATTGCTAGTGATAAAGCAATGACATTAGTAAAAGCTACATCATTTGACTGTGGAATTATTGTTCTCAATTACGAGCCAAAACGTGACAACATATGAGGTTAAAAGTATTATATAACGGTATTTACTATGGATAAACCTGGGACAACATTAATTTTAGTTGGTGATAATAAATTTAGTGGATTTAAACACTCGCAATTAATATTGCCAGTACAGGAGGTACAACAAATTTGCTCTTATGCTGAGTACAAATTATGAAAACTCCATTTCAGTTTCAGATGACTGTTGATCAAGGCTTACATACATATCTTTATGTAGCTAGCGATCAATCAATTGTAACCAAAAATTGGCCAGGGCTTTTTCAGGAATGGACTACAACGCAAACCCCATATAGCAAGTTTAACGTCGATAGACATATCCTTAATATAAACAAAGTGGGATAATGAAAAACGGAGCGAAAATTATATGTAGAGAATATGACAAGTCCTTTGGCAAGAATTGAATCACATCCCCATGAAGCAAAACGTCTAATTGGAATTAATTATGACCAGTTTTTAGCATTGGTAGTATTAGCAGAGCAAAGGCATATAGAGAAACAGGCGGAACTTGAAAAAAATAAAGTCCGTGTTATTGCAAAGGGAGGTGGACGCAAACCAGAGATTTCACCTAAAGAAGGAATATGCTTATGTCTAGTTTACCTCAGACAAAAACCAATTTTTGAGATTTTAGGCTTACTATTTGACATTTCCAAAACCAAAGCCAATGATGCGTTTAATTACTGGGTAGATATATTGAGAGAGATTTTACCAGCATCTCAAATAGAAGAAGTTGAATCAGACAGTCAAAAATATCAAGAATTACAGCGAATGCTGTCAGAATACGAATTAATCATTGACAGTGCAGAACAAGCTATACCGAGACCATAGACTATCAAGAACAAAAAAGATACTACTCTGGTAAGAAAAAAATGCATACTTTAAAAAACCAGTTTATTATCCTACCAAATGGTGAAGATATTGTAGATATCTGTGTGGGAATGTTGGGTAAAATGAGCGATATTAATCTATTCCGAGATACCCGCAATAAATTTATACCCTCACAAAAGTTTCTTGGAGATAAAGCCTATATTGGAGATGATGCCATTACTACCCCTCATAAAAAGCGAAAGAATACAGAAATTTCGGAATTACAAAAGCAAGAGAATAAACAACTATCGTCACGCAGAATTGCTGTTGAACACATGATATGTCGGGTAAAAATATTTCGAGTAGCCAGTGATAGATTCCGTCTAGCTCGTCATCGATATAGCCAAGTGATTATGACAGTTTGTGGACTGGTCAGGTTACGACTTAATCGCTTAGTATCTTTAACTATTAATACTTAATTTTTTCTCCTTAAACTGATTTCATCTTTTTTTACTTTTCACCCCAATTTTAATTTTTTGTCCCTTAATGCCTGAAAACGCCTATTTTATCGTAGACCCAGATAGCGATCGCTATCTTCAACTAAATCCGTCAAATCTACTTACAGCAAGCATTTATCTTTTGTGGATGAGTCTAATAATAATAATATGGAGGAAATGGCTGTCTATCTCGGGTTTGTTTGGCAGCTATGTGAAGAAAAGCCCTGTTACGCCATTCCAAACTATTATCGTGATTTGGCCAAACAATTAACAGGGCTGGATTTTGATTTTGTCAAATGGGAATATGAAATTGAAGCAGAAGAACCTGGTTTAGCAGTTGATAAAGGCTTTGTTCGCGCTAGAGCCTGTACTAGTGTACCTCCATCGGATTGGGAAAGTAGGCATAAAGATGAGGCCGGTTTATTCCAATTTAACTCATTTGAGCAGTTAATCTCACTTCATAAGACTACGCTTGGGGATGCTTCATCTGAGATAAGTTTGTTTTGCATTCCATTTGAACGAAAAACGGATCTTCTTCATCTCTTAAACAGCGACCAATGTCCTATTCTGATTGACTTTTTGAAACCAGGAGAATTATTTGTAGATGTTGGAGTAGGAGTAGATAGAGGCTATTACGACTTTATCTTGATCAAGTCAGCAATCGATATTAAGCATAAGTTGCAAGACCTCGTATGGCTGTATACAGGGGTATGAGTAGCATTCGCGCAGAAAACCGGGTTAAGAGATATTACATGAGTAATACAAGCATTTTTAGAAGCTGAAATCCTTATTTTATCGTTGAGTAGTGACTCGATAATAAGTTTAAGCCAATGACCTTAGTTATCGGGAAAACCCTTAGCGAATAAGGCTTTTAAGCTTAACCCGGTTTTCTGTTCTGATGATGATGCTGTTGGCGAAATATTTCTTCACATTGCCAACAAAGGAAGCGCGATGTCTGGAAGATGTTGAATTTTGTCTTAGAAATAGCTTTTTGAGTGATTTAGAGACTGTCAACCAAAAATTTTAGCTCTGCAATCATTTTATCTAAGGCTTTTTGCGCTGTTTTATAACCAGAAGCCTGCCGCCCCAACTTTAATTCAAATAAAGTGCGATCGCGTATCGCATCAAAATCCACAATGTCATAAATAAAAGTAACGGCGGAGCGTTCCCTCTGTGCGGAATTTTCTTTTTGAAGATTTTGGACTTGTGCTTTTAGTCTCTCTAATTCCACCTCCTGCCGTGTAATACTTGGAAGAGGTTCTGAGCCTTTCCATGTATTACATGGTAAAAGTTCCCTTTGAATTATTTCCTCCAGATAATCTGCCCTGGTTAATCCTAAGCATTCAGAGGCAATACCTAATTTCTTCCAAGTATCGTCTGTTAGTCGCAAAGAACGTACTTCACGATAGTCATCATTCTTCAGCGTAAACTTACCTTGAATCCTTGAATATCCCTTTTCATCTTTTTCATAAGTCCTGCATCGATGTAATACATGGATATTGTAGAGAAAAACCCAAACAAAAATCAACCGTGTATTACATGGGAAGCTTTTGAGAAAGCTATGGGTGTTCGTTGTCTTTACGTGACAGCTAGTGCAGCAAACCGCGATGTTCTGGTCGTGGCGTGAGGTATACCATTTAACCAAGAAACCATGCGAACAACATTGATGGCAACAGCGGTGATTTGGTGCTGTAATCGGACTTTGGGCAGATTGCGGTAACGTGCTTGCCGTAAACCAAAAGCATTTATTCCTTGCGACAAAGTTCCTTCAACACCAGCACGGGTATTGTAACGCTCTTTCCACTCATCAGTATCCTGCTGTTTACGGATAGTTTGAAGGATCTGGTGTTCTTCTTCTGGGCGCAATCTTAATTTTCTTGGCTCACTTTCACTTTTTGATTTGATACATAAATGCCTAAAATCACAACGGCGGCAGACTTTGGAGGGAAACTTCACGTTAATTCCTGAATTACCCCAATTATCAATTGCAGGAGTCCAAGTTGTACTTTTTTGTCCTTGAGGACACGTAACTGTTTTTGCTAACCAGTCAACTGTAAACTTGCTTATGTCATACCCACCAGGCGTTTTCGCTTGCCAGCTAACATTTGGGCGTACTGGGCCAATAAGTTCTATATCAAAATCAATTTTACTTTTTACCAGTAATTCACTATCTACGTATCCTGCATCTACAATATGTTCTTTTGGAGATAAGCCTTTGGCTTCCAGAGATAAATGAATTGGTTGTGTTTGGTCTACATCGGACAGGTGGGCTGGGGTCGTCTCCACATTTGTAATTAAATGGACATCGTTAGCATCACAAGTTTCCGTGATGTGTACCTTATAACCAGTCCAGGTTGTGGTGCGTTTGTTACCGTAACGGGCATCAGTATCATAAGGAGAGTCAAAATGCTGGCCTGCCGGAGGTAAGTCTGTTGCGCTACGCCAACATAATTTACCAGGTTCATCATCTTTTAGATTTGTATAATCTATATAGTATTGATGCACCCAAGTTTGGCGGAGAATTTCTATTGCTGGTATTTGCCGCAGCCATTGAGGTGTCGTTTCTTGTTCGTATATGGCTATTAATAGCCGCATACCATCATTACCAATAGTTTCAGCTAATTTATATCGAGCCGCAACTCCTTTAGGTAAACGGTACTCTTCTAGCGCACGTCCGTAACGTTCAAACCACTCATGGGGAACCCAAGAGCGCAACCATTCTGGGGCGACCGTTGCCACTGCGTTTAATGCTGCACGCAAAGTTTCGGCTACGCTTTCCAAACGATTCAAGTTACGAATTGCTGCCAATACATGGGTTGAATCGGTGCGCTGTTTTCCTTTCTCTTTGATAATTCCTTTTTCTTTAAATTGCTTTAACAATATATCCAGTAATTTCTGTTCGGCACTTCCAGAAATTAATCTGATTCTGAATTCGCAGAGTACACTAAAATCAAAGCCTGGATCTGTTAATTCCAGGGAGAGTGCATACTTCCAATCAATTCGACTGCGAACTGCATAACTAGGCTTGTCTGTCAGTCATGTCCTCAATATATTGCATGACGCACACCAAAGCTAACCGCCAAGGACTAAAAGCGGGTTGGCCAAGTGTTGGAAACAGTGCTTCAAAATCTTGGTCATTGTAGAGAGTACCGATTTCATCCCTCATAGTCATGTATAGATTGCCTTTTGGGAAAGCGGCACGAGCCACACGCACTGTTTCTTCTGGAATGGGGTCTATGGCTTGCGGTTGAATCACTCAATTCCTCCTTCACCGCAGGTGATGGTAGATGCTTGTTGATTAACATCATCCCATTTTCCTCAACGTCTGCTCGCTTTAGCATTTCTAGGGTTTTCAAATGTGAAGAAATATTTCGCCAACAGCATCTGATGATACTCATACCCCAACCCCTTCGGGGAATTCAAAATTCAAAATTATCAATTCAAAATTAAAGACAATCAGTGCTTGCTCTGAAACCCGCCACTGATTGTAGACCACTGATTCTTTGAATCAGTGGGGGCTTGTACCCAGAATTTATTAATTCAAAATTATTCTATTCTTCCTAAGTGAATTTTGAATTTTGAATTTTGAATTCAAAAAATGGTCAACAAATTACAGCAATGACTAATAAAGTAGAAGCTTATAATGGCTTTTCTAAATGGTTTTGTTTTGGAGGAGAAGGGGTGATTGCTAGTAATGACCCTGAACAGCAAGAGAAGACGATTAAGTACGGTGATTTAGTAGCTAATGCTGTTATTTTCCATAATGTGGTTGATTTAACTGAGGTTTTGCTTCAGCTAAGACAGGACTTACGCAAACAATAACCGAAACCCTTATTTTCACGTAGGGGCAATTCATGAATTGCCCCTACAGCGTGTACTTTTGCGTAAGTCCTATAAGAATTGAAGGTTTTTTCTGGGAGCGAGAAGATTTAGCGGCTTTGAGTCCTTATTTAACCAGTCACATCAAGCGTTTTGGTGATTATCTGATTGATTTTGATGCGATTCCACCAGCACTAGAGGAAAAGTTAAATTTAGGCTTTTGAGTAAATTTGTTACAAAACTTTACGTCGTGATAAATTTTGCGCGTATCTTGTCTTTACCCCTACTAGGCTGTAGCACTTTGGATTTCTTGGAACAACGGCAAATAAAAAAGACTTATGCTGTTTGCGTATAATGGGCTAATCCTTGATCAAGCTTAATTTAGCTTTCTTCCATCAAGTGAGCGACACTAATATGTTAACGACGACAAATAATTTTTTATTTGACAGATGTTGTTTTACTATTAATTCTCCATAAAAGTAGCGGCAAAACCAGAAATTGGCTCAATTTGTTGCTTTAACCATTGAGAAAACAAGTCGGAGAGAATTTTTAAGCGCAACATCTCGTCCAATTGTGGCTCAATAACTTCCTCAACCAAAATCAGATGTGCCCCAATGGATGTCAATATTGGTTTGACAACTTGCGGTGGAGTTGCCGCAAAAACAGCAGCAGAAATTTCTGGTTTCAAATCTGCACGGCTTAATATCCCTCGATATCCTCCTTTTCTACGTAGTTCTGTATCTTGAATATATTGATGAGCAATTTCATGAAAACTCATCTCACCTTCACCCAATGCGTAAAACAGTTCTATAGCCAAATCAAAATCATCTAATACCACTTCATACATAACTACCTGAGCATAATCAATCTGATGTTCTACAAAAAAAGGTTCAACTTTATCTACAAACAGATATTGAGCTAATTTTGAGGAAATTACTGTGTAATAAACTAATTCTTCAAACTCGTCTAGAGATAAACTATGTTTTTGTAGCCATGACCAAGTAGCATCAGCACTAGTCAAATTGTTCATCAAACGCAAGTTATCTGCCGCTTGCTGTAGTTCTTCTGGCTCCACTTCAATACCAATCTCTTGTGCCGTCTGTGAAATAATCTTGCGAGTAAGAATACCTTCAATCACAGAAGGAATTTGACATGAAATCTTGATTTGATTGAGAATTTCGTCTAGAGAAACAGTTGCCACTTCTAACATAGTAGAACTCCTTAGCGATCAATAAATTTGAATTTGACAATCTTAAAAATGAAAGAGAAAAGAGGAAAGTTTTGATAATTCCTTACTTTTAAAGTTTAAAACCACCTTTTTGCAACTTTTTAAACGGATCTAATACAAAATCAACAATACGGCGTTGCCGAACAATTACCTCAGCAGTTGCTGTTTGACCAGGCGTTAAAGCAATACGTTTGTTTCCACTTTGAATATAAGTCTGCGGCACTGCAATTTCTAATTCAAAGTTTTCTATCTTACCTTGGGCAGTTTCCACAACTTTGGAGTCTGGTGAAATCCAGTGGAGTTTGCCTTCTATCACTCCATAATCCTGGAAAGGATAAGCATCAAATTTAATTTTCACTGGCATTCCTACACGCAGAAAACCACTTTCTTGACTAGGCATCTGTGCTCTGAATATCAGAGGTACTCCATTAGGTGCAATCTGAGTAATCATCTGCCCTGGTTGTACGACTGTCCCAGCGTTATTGATAGACAACTGAAAAATTGTGCCAGCAATCGGAGCGCGGAGTGTTTGCTGTTGTAATTGAAATTGTAAAGAATGGATTTGCTTTTTAGTTTGAGAAATTTCTGATTGTAAATCTACAACTTGAGCTTGGAGTTCTTTGAGTTGTTTCTGACTATCCAAAACTGCAAGTTCACCTGTGCGTCTAATACGTTGATTGGTGCTTTGCTGTTTAGCAATCTCGGTATTAGCCTGTTGAATATCTGATTGAGCTTGTTCTAAAAGTCTTTGGCGCTCAAACATCGCACCTTCTATTTCTTCTAATTTACTTTTGGCAATAGCGCCCTTTTGCAAAAGATATTGATAACGTTGTACCTCGTTTTTAGCTAGCTTAATGCGACCAACTTCTAGGGCATATACTTGTTTACTGGAATTAAATTTTTGATGTATTTGGTCGAGTTGAGCAAGTTGCTCAGATTCTTGAGCTTGATTTTGCAATTGCTGAGTGCGTAAAGACATTTCCAGTTGATTTTTTAATAGCTGAAGCTGATTAACTCGATTTTGTTGACCCTCAAGTTTTGCCTGAGTTTGTTGCAGTTCAGTACGAGTTAATTCTGATTCTAATTCCAGTAAAGTTTGCCCTGAAAGTACAGTTTGGCCTTCTTTTACCTTGATGGCTGTAACTTTTCCGGTAACGGGTGCATCTAATCTCACAGTTCTCCCTTGGGGTTCAAGTCGTCCTCTGGCGCTACCTGTTTCGTCTACTTTGGATAGCATTGCCCAAGGTAAGACGATCGCAGCAAATACTACTAGCCAATACAACAAGCCGCGTGTCCAAATCCGTGGTAAGGTATCAATCAGTTCTTTTGTTAAAGAAGACCAGTCTTCACCCAAAGGTGCATAAGATTTTGACTCTCGTGATGATGGTGTTTTTTTGGAGTCTTTCAAGTCCGGTTGACTACTAGGGTAGTGACCGTTCTGACTGAACTGCTCTTGGTTAGTAAATTCATTTGGCATAATTGGTCATACCATTTTGGATTTCAAATATTGGATTTTTCTGGTTTCTAGCAAAGCTAAGGAACGAAAAATGAAGGGGCTTTTTAGTTCAAACTGCTATGGTAAGTTGCTGTTGATTAAGGTAAAAATAGTGACCGCGTTTAGCCATTAATTGATCGTGAGTTCCACTTTCAACCAAAAGACCTCTATCTAACACCAAAATTTTGTCAGCATTGCGTACTGTTGAAAGGCGATGAGCAATCACCAGTGTTGTTCTATCTTGAAGAATTTTGTTGAGGTTAGTCTGGATGATACGTTCAGATTCAGCGTCAAGACTGCTGGTGGCTTCATCTAAAATTAGCAGTTGGGGATTTCCTACAAGGGCACGGGCGATCGCTAGTCGTTGTCTTTGTCCACCAGACAGGGTTCCTCCCCCCTCACCGATTTGTGTTTCATAGCTCATCGGTAATTCTTTAATAAATTCATGCGCTCCCGCTTGTTGCGCTGCTTCTATTACCTCTTCTAAAGTTGCTTCGGGATAACCTAAACTAATGTTTTCCCGAATCGTACCACCAAAGAGAAAAGTATCTTGGTCAACGACACCAATTTGAGAACGGAGCGATCGCAATGAAAGGCTGCTTGTATCATACCCGTCAATCAAAATCTTCCCTTCTGTAGGAGGATACAGCCCCAATACCAGCTTGGAAATCGTTGTCTTTCCCGAACCACTACGCCCAACCAGCGCTATCATTTGCCCTGGCCGTACTTCAAAACTAATATTTTCTAGTGTGTTGACATCGCTTTCTGGATGGTAACGGAAAGTTACTTTATCAAAGGCAATGTAACCGCGAATTGGTGGCAAAGATTGCCGAGATGACGAGTGCAAATCTTCTTCTGGTTCAGCGTCAATCACATCATTAATGCGTTCAACAGCAATCAGCACTTCTTGCAATTCATTCCATAGCATAATCAGCCGCTGAAAAGGATTAATCACATTCCCCAACAACATATTAAAAGCAACAAGTTGCCCAATCGTTAATTCGTTTTGTATCACCTGCCATGCCCCAAACCACAGTAATACTGTGGTTACTACAGCTTCAATGCCAGAGCTAAATATTTGTAGTGTGTTACCAATAACCTGCCCGGAAAAGTTCTTTTTAATTGACTTGCCAAAAAGTTCTTCCCAATGCCAACGCACAGACTGCTCAACTGCCATAGATTTGACAGTGCGGATGCCAGTGAGAGATTGAATCAAATAAGCAGTTTCTTCGTTATAAGCACTAAAAATCTCACGAGAAACACGCTGTAAGAAGGGTGTGGCAATGAGTGCCAGTAATACGAATGGTGGCACAATCACTAACACAAGCAGTGCCATTTTCCAACTGTACCAGAACATCAATCCTACGTAGATGAATACTGTTAGTAAATCAAGAACGATAGAGAGTGCTTCACCTGTGAGGAAACGTTGAATCTTGCGGTTTTCCTGTACACGGGAAATGATGTCTCCCACGTAACGAGACTCGAAATAGTTCAAGGGTAAGCGGAAGGTGTGGCTAATAAAACCTACAATCAAAGCTAGATCCACTCGGTTAGCTGTGTGGTCTAGAAGATATTGCCGCAGTCCAGTCATGGCGACTCGGAATAGGCTAAAGATGAGTAATCCTATCCCTACAGCTGTTAATGTCAGATCGCTGCGTTGTACAACTACTCGGTCTAACAATAACTGAGTAAATAGCGGTGTGATCAGTCCAAAAATTTGAAGCAGGATAGAAGCTATAAACACTTCCAACAACACCAACCAGTGAGGTTTAGCTAATTCAAAGAACTGCCAAAAAGGAGTGCTGGCTTCCTTTGCATCTTTAAGTAGGGCGGTAGGTTGTATTAATAAAGTATACCCAGTCCAACCCGCTTTGAAGTCTGTATGAGAGAGGGTACGTTGACCAATAGCAGGGTCTGCAACGATAACGCGATCGCCTGTTACTTCGTAGACGACTATGTAGTGTCTTCCTTCCCAATGCACAATAGCAGGTAGGCTTTGTAGAGCAAGTTTGTCGAGACTGGCTTTTACAGGTCGAGTTGAAAACCCAATACTTTCAGCCGCAGCAGCTAAACCTCGTAGTGATGCCCCATTGCGGTCAACATTAGCAATATCTCGCAATGTATTGATACTAAAACGCTTGCCCCAGTAACGCCCAACCATCACCAAGCAAGCTGCACCACAGTCAGAGGCGCTTTGCTGTTCAAAGTATGGATATCGCCGGGTGATGCGTTGCCAAAAATGACCGATTTTTACAGTTGGGTTTGGGAAGTAAGCCTTACTGATTTTTTTTCGGGAACTTGAGTATTGGGAATTAGGAATTGGTGTTCGGGTGTCCACGGCAGGCGCGTCAATTGGAACCCGCCTCCTTTGTCTTTGCATCCCCGTGTCTTCTTTCCTCGTCTTTCCATCTCCAAGTGGGGTGTTAGAGTTAATCAGTTCAGCCAGTTGTGGCTCTTTTGCGATCGCGCTTTCCCAATGAGAACGGCTGAGGCTGTAGATTTGGCTTGGTTGAGTCACCTGCCAAGTACGTTCTTTGGGTAACTGTTCAACAGCATAAATATTCCCAACAGTAAGCTTGCATCCTGATGTATGTAATAGTTCTCCTCGCCGCAGTAGCCAAAGTTGCTGGTCTTTGAGTAAAGAAGATGGGAGTTTGCCAATTTGGAGATTATGCTGTTCGAGTAATGGTAATATTTGCATCAATGCTTCTACAGGAGCATTGGCAAGGCAAGGAATCTGACGACATAACACCAGTAGATCCCAAAGTACTGCTGAAGAGTGAAGATGCTCTGCGATCGCGGGATACTTGCGGATGAGCGATCGCAAACAATCTCCCGGAATATAGCAAACTTTGAGATTTACCGAAGCTCTAGCAGTGTAAGGCTGAAAGCCTGACTCTGGAAACAAGGTTATCTCACCAAATGATGCTCCCACACCCAATGAAGCGATTAAGTTATCTGTGGTATTGAGCAGTCTGACTTTACCCGCCAGGATGATATAAATACCAACCGTAGCGTCTGATGCTTGCCAAAACAGTTTACCTGCATTTGGTTCTAGGATTTCAATTTGTTGAAAGCAATTTGAAAGTTCTTGTTCTGAAAGAGGTTGACCCAAAATTTGGGTGAGTTGTTGACCTAGTTGTTGCTTTTGAAACGTAGATTTATTCTGAATCATAGCTTTCCAGGTGCAGAATTAATTACTGGTTTTCATCAAACTGAATTGCCACAAGAAACTAGGTTGGACGTTCGATGGCAAATCGCCAATCTTAATGCCGGAATCCCGTTGATTTGATGTTTCTTTCTCAGTGGTGTTGTCTTTTGGTCGAGTAGAAAGCCCCATTTCCTTGAGCAAACGGTTGATGTGACAACTGCTAACCTTAATCCCCAGTTCCTTTGCCAAATGCTTGCTTAACCATTGCCCTGTCCAGCTTTGAAATGAATAGCCATACTCACGTGGACTATGACTTGCCAGTTCTTGCAAACGAACAAGATATTGCTCATTCACTGTCTTGGGGCGACCCATCGGGCGATCGCTCCAATGGTGAGCCTGACCTGTTTGGGCCATAGTAATCCAGTGCCGCGACGTCTCCTGAGAGCATCCTAAAGCTTCACAAATTTGAGTCTGAGATTGGCCTGCATCTGCCAACAACATAATTTCAATGCGACGACGGTATTCTGGACGTAAATCTGTTTCTAGACTTTTCAATAGAAGCTTGCGCTGAAACGCTGTTAAATATAGACCTTGCTTGTCCACAGCAATTCCTCCTGGTATAACTTGCAATGCCCAGATAGAAATTAATCTGGATCATCCTTGAGAACCTCTGTTACTTCTCTGAATCAAAACTCCGGGAATTCCACATCTCGTTACAAAGCTTTACAAGAATCGGGGAAACAGTCACAAGTGTGGCTTTTCAGGCTTTGGTGGTGTGACAAGGTAAAAACAGCACTATATAAAACAAAAAACATAGCTTCAGTTTCAAATTGCCTAATTCGGAGTCATAACGCGTTACTGCACTGTATTTTTTCAGATAAAAGTACTTTTATTTTTAAATATTAAATATTTGAATAATTAAAACATAACTCATTGAATTATGCATCAACAAGAAGTTTTTAAGTCTTGAAATTATAGATTGAATCTCCGAAGATGGAAATGTGATTAAGCAATACACAGCTAATCACAATTCAAAACAACTTTATCTAAGAGGAAAAATTCAATGGCTACTATCAACATTTCTGATTTGCGTCCTACTGGTTCCGATCTATTTTCTGATTCTGAAAGTTACATGAGTGAGTTAGGTGACAACGAACTTGTCAAAGTCAATGGAGGGTCTACTCTTATTTGCTTCCGAATTGGGTATGCTGCTGCTCGTTCCTCTCAGCAATGTGCTGCTGGTATAGCTGGAGCAGCGGGTGCTGTTAAACGCTGGTGGGATAATCGTAAATAAAAATTAACTTAATTCAATTAATAACTGAATGCTACGCGATTAGGGTATGTTATCCCACGGGCTGACATACCCAATATCTTAAATTTTTGGTGTGTTAGAACTAATATCCATTGAACGCCCTAGCAGATTAAAGCTAATGAAGTTTCAAAAAAGAATTATCTATGTAATCAGCCTTGTGTAATACATTTAAAGGGAGTTTTAGTTGTGACATTTTTATTAAGTTCTGAAAACGTTTTAGAGTACTTACTTAACAAGAATTTATTTGTTCAAAAAGAGCAAGCTTTAAGCAAAGTCGAGCTAAAAGATGCCAAAAACTTTAATCTATTAGTGAGCTTACAAGATAATCGCCAACTGCTAGTAAAACAGGAGCGTCACGATCGAGAAGGGAAAACTGCGGGTGAATTTTTGAGTGAATGGCTAATTTATCAGTTCTTTCAAGAAACTCCTGAACTCAGTCACATCCAGTTAATGCTTTCAGAGGCTTTACATTTTGATGCAGAGCATTCTGTTATTATTTTTAACTACTTCAATGACTATCTCGATCTAGCCGATTTCTATACAAAGGAGAATGTTTTTCCAACCGCGATCGCAACTTCAATCGGCACAACTTTAGCTACAATCCATCGTGCTACATTCAACTGTCAAAAATATCAAGAATTTTTTTCTCAGCAATCTGAGGATGTATCTAGTGAACAAGCTTTTAACTTTAATCTTGGGCTAGAACGGATTAGTCCTGAAGTTTTTGGTCTGATTCCCGCAGATGGTTTTAAATTCTTTGCTCTCTATCAACGATACGATAGCCTGGGAAAAGCGATCGCAGAACTCACCACCGCTTTCGAGGCTTGTTGTCTAACGCACAATGACCTAAAGCTGAACAACATTCTCTTGCACAACGATTGGGAGCAAACTATTTCTCAAGCAGAGCAATCGAATCATAGTATTATTCGATTGATAGATTGGGAACGCGGCGCTTGGGGAGATCCTGCATTCGATTTAGGAATGCTCATTGCCAGTTATCTACAATTTTGGCTTGGTAGTTTGGTTGTTAGCAAAGCGATCAATATCGAAGAATCCTTGCGCCTAGCGATGACACCGCTTGAAGTGATTCAGCCTTCTATTGCAGCCCTTACTCAAGCTTATATTGGTAATTTTCCAGAAATTTTAGAGCACCGCCCTGATTTTTTGAAACGAGTTGTGCAATTTTCTGGTCTTGCCTTAATTCAACAAATTCAGGCAATGCTCCAATACCAAAAATCCTTTGGTAATACGGGTATTTGTATGCTTCAGGTTGCCAAGTCTTTGTTGTGCCGCCCAGAACAATCAATCCCGACAGTTTTTGGCGTGTCAGAATCTGAACTCACTGCCTTACTTAATTATTTTTAGTTACACCCAAACTCTTATGCAATTACTAGATTCTGTTCCAAGTCAACTAGCAGCTTCTGTGCCAGATCGAGTGCTGGATTCTCTGGAAGATATTGCCAACAATGTTCAGATCCAGTCAAATTTTTGTATTACCCATCCAGCTTACAAACTCTTTGAAATTCCTGCTGAGGTAGTAACTCGTTTTCAACGAATACCATTGGAGCTTCAAAATAAGTATTTGAGTCTACAACTGCAAAGTTTTCTCTACGGTATCTATTACAACGGCTCGATGCAAGCTGCCTTAGCAGCAAATGCAAGTTCAGATAACCTAGCACTTCAGCAGAATTTAGAAAACAATACTTTTCTGGGAGTAGACCTAGAGTTTTACGATCGCCTGCATAAAAGCAATACCGGAGAAGGCTACTTTGACCCAGGTTGGCAGGTGTTGCGGCAAGAATCTGATAATAGCCTCGCCGTGACAAAGGGTGGTTTGACTTTGCATATTGAGCGCGAAAAACATCTACAACAAGCTGAAAAATTTGCTGCTGAAGGCGACTTAGTTGCCATCCGGATGCCCAAAAATCTAGTTCAAAACGGGTTTTACATGGCGGTAAGCAATGCTGGCCCAGACACTCATCCTCAGACAGTTAGAGTTTACTTTAACTTCACACCTGAAGGTGCGATCGCACTTATGGAAAGCCTGACACGGCAATTAAACCAAATCAGAATTCCTTTTGCCTTTAAAGTCCTATACAACCCTTCTGATTATGGACGCTATGACAGTGGGGTTCTCTACTTTGAGAAAAGCAATTATCAAGCAATCCGGCAAGTCCTAAAAAGTGTTTATGCAGAAAAGCGATCGTACTTTCGCACAGAAGTACCCCTATTTACAAAGTTACTTGCGCCTGGACTTGCTTTAGCAGAAGAACCAGATTTCAAATTTGCTGAGTCTGAAAGTTTTGGGATGAATCGCTGTCAAATTGTTGCCAATGGCTTGCTGTCAGCTAGACAAAAAGGGGATGAATCTCCAGAAGCTCGAATGGCATTTATTCGCCAACACTTCTCTATTTTAGGGATTGACTGGCAGCGTGCCTACCTCAATGCCAACTCTGAAGACATCTACACCCCGTTAAATCTATGAAACTAACTGATCTCGCGCCGCCAGCAGCCTCAGCAAGCGAAGTTAGCCATGCAGCAGATAAATTCCCAGAGTCGGATTTACCGTTTTACCGTAAACTGGGGCGGACTGATTTAACGGTCAGCTGTCTCGGTCTAGGTGGCGGCGGTAGCATCTCCAGCGAAGATACCCTTTACGCTTTTGACAGAGGAATTAATTACTTTTTCTACTCTAGCGACTTACACCACTATATCTACAGTCCGATGTCTGGAGCATTGCGCCAGCTTTGTGGACGTGGTTCCTCTGTGCGAGAGAAAGTCGTGCTGGCAACTGTGACTTATATCAAAAGTCCAGAAATGGCACTTGCCGCTTTATTAGATCAGTTCGTGGAAGGCGTTTTAGTAGCAATCGTACAGAAACTTACGCTAAGGTTGAAAGCCTTACCGGATAAAGGTTATCAGCACCAAGGTTTTAGGTGTAGTGCATTTCATCTGTAGGCGTTGCATAAATGCGGGATGAATCAGTTAAACACGGGTATTTCCCTATACTTTAAATAGTGAAGTAATAAGCGAATTGAGTGTTTAAGCATATCTACTGATTTGGAATAACATAATGTTTTGCGATAGCGAAGCGGTAGCGACGTTAGGAGCGTCTGTAAGCGTGCTAAGTAATGACGTAAACGGGTATTTTCTCCTTCAACTCTAGTCATATAGGTTTTGCTCACAATATGGTCTCCTGAATCAATAAAACTGGGATAAACTTTCCATCCATCTGTGACATAAAAATAGCACTGCCAACAGCAAACAATCTCCCACAGTGGTTGAAATGTTTCTGCACTATGATCTCCCAGAACCCAAGCTAAAACTCCTTCACGAAAATGATTGACTGCTGTCCACAACCAAATTTTGTTTTTTTTTGACCCAACAAAAGTTTCTAGTTCATCTAACTCTCCAACTTCTGGAATTTCATCTTCTTGTGGTGCATCTGGAAGTTGTTGACCAATTTGTTTAACCCAATAAATAATTGTTGTATGATGAACTCCTGTAGAACGCTCGATTGCCCGAAATCCCATACCGTTAACATACAACTTTAAACATTCTTGTTTAACTTCATCAGAATATCCTTTTGGCGGATTATAGACATCGATGAATTGGCGATCGCAGTTTACACAAATGTAATTTTGTTTACCTCGTCGCTTACCATTCTTCCTGACATCAGGATAATTACAGTATAAACATTGCATAGTACTTGTGCTGGATTCATCCCTCTATTATGCAACGCCGAAAAAAGTAGGGAGTTAAGTCAATTTCCATTTATTGGTCAGAAAGTACCTGAGTTTGACGACCCTAATATTCGTCAGCTTATTCTTAAACCATATCGTGTTGTCTACAGGGTTGAAGAGGAGAAAAAGCGGGTCAGTATCGCTAGATTTTGGCATTCGGCACAAGAGAATCTTGAGCTTTAGAAACACGCAAGTTCCGGTTAAAATAAACTTTCAAATCCTGGATTAGATCCCCACTTCTCACCAAATTCAGCCCGCTAAAATATTAACTTTTAGCGTCCTTTAGGAAACTAAATACTCTTTAATTTCAGGTTTTTGACGACGTAGAACAGTGATTGCTTGCTGTTGAATTTGACGAACTCGTTCTCTACTGACATTCAATTTCTCTCCAATTTGAGCTAAAGTTAGTTCTTCATCGTTCTCTAACCCAAAACGCAAAATTAATACTTCACGTTGCGTCGGTTTAAGTGATTCTAATAAACTATTTATGTCTTGGCGTAAAAGTTCTTTGGTGATATGTTCGTCTGGAGATATGCCCTCATCTGGTAAAAGTTGGCTAAGTTCTGTGTCTTGGTTATCTCCAATCTTTACATCTAGAGAAATTGGCTGCTTTGAACTGCTGAGAAAATCCCTAATCTGACTTGGTTGTAAGTCTAAAGTTTCAGCAATTTCTACAACACTGGCTGAACGACCCAGTGTCTGAAATAATTCTCGCTGTACCTTCTTAATTTTGTTCAATTGTTCGGTGATATGAATTGGCAAGCGTACAGTACGGGATTTCTCTGCTATTGCCCGTGTGATTGACTGTCAGTAGACCGAAAAGTTTTGCAATCATTCTGAGGAACAGACTAAAAATCAGATTTTTGTTTAATTAGCTGTATTCTTGAATACAGTTATTTTGTTTTTTGGAAAAAATAAATTGATAAGAAAAGGTAATAGATAAACTCCAAACCTTTGAGCTAGGGACAACCGTGTATTACTTGGTCAAAGGGCTTTATTTGACTATGATTTAATTCGCTCCCCGTCAGTAACCGATGAAACTTGGGTTTTTAGAGCAAATTGTGAGGGATAATCCTAAACCATGTATTACACGGAAGGGAGAACCAAACCAGAGCTTACAACAAGCTGATCGTTAAACACCGCTTCATTCTTGCGATCGCCTCAGAGTCAAGCTAGTAAGAAATCAAAGTAAAAGTGTATAAATTTTTGTAAGGTAAGTAAAAAGGATATTGACGCAGGAGAATTAAGTAAGCGTGAGTACGGCAAATTCCCCAATCTTAACTGATAGTGAAACGTTAAAAGAAGTAGTTAACTGTCTCACAGAAAATATTCCCATAAAAACCCAAGGTAAGTGTGAGCAACAGACAATTTTTGAAATATTAATTCGCGCTGCCACACAGAAAGATAGTATAGAGAATACTAGTAAAGTCTTAACAAATGTGCCTACAAGCAAAAATGTTTATTACCATTTAGGAAAATATTCAGATCTGAACTCATTGGAGTCAGATTTAAATGCAGCACTTCAAAGCCGGATACCAGATGTAATTCTAAAAGGGAAACATAAAATTGCTATCGACTTTAACTTAATTCCTTATTATGGTGAACCATCACCATCAGAGTCACCATATATTTATAGAAGTCAAGCTAAAAGTGGTACTTGTTCATTTTATGCTTACGCAACTTTATATGTAATTAAGAAAAATCAACGAGTAACTCTTGCCATTAAAGCTGTTCGACAGCAAGATACTTTAGTTGCAGTTATCACATACCTTTTAGCATTAATCAAGCCTAACACATTCAAAATTGAGCGATTACTTTTAGACAGAGAGTTCTTCTGCGTGCCAGTAATTCGGTGGTTGCAAGCTTTGGATATCCCTTTTGAAATGCCAGCTATTATCCGAGGTAAACATGGAGGAACTAGACAATTAATTAGAGGTCGGCGTAGTTACAAAACAACTTATACTCTCAATAGCGATAAATATGGTTCAGTCACCTTTCAGGTTTGGATAGTTTGTACGTATAAAAAAGGAAAAAGACGAGCACATGGACGAGAGTTTTTTGTTTATGCTGTCTATAACATTAAGTTGTCATTATATTCAATACATGATGACTATCGTCTACGTTTCGGAATTGAAAGCAGCTATCGAATGAAAAATCAATGCCGCATCAAAACAACTATTAAAAATCCAACTATCAGGTTTCTATTTATAGCTTTGGCATTTTTAATTATTAATATTTGGATTTCTCTCTTATGGCATCATCTTAGTGCGTTAATAAAAAGTAGTAAAAAGGCTTTTTCTCATCTATTTACTCTCAAACAAATGTTGGAATTTTTACGTCAAACTATAGACCGCAACTATGGAGTAGCGCACGAAGTTTATCTGACGTAGGACTAGTAATGGTTGATTCTGGAGGCTGATTCATAAGTTTCCTTTATAAATCATCAAAAACGATCAACTGTTGTGAATTCAAGGGAAAACTGTATCACAGGTTACTATTTATTGACGCTTGCCAAACTTTTCGGTCTACTGACATTCGCATACATTACAAAGATGACACGCTGCCAGTGCAGGAACAACTTGCAACAGCCCCCACGACTGAAAACCTAATCATGGCGCATATCTTCAACGAGTGCCAGAATTACGGGTTTGAAATTCTCGATGATGGCATTTACAACGACAACGGCGTGAAACTGGGACAAGTCGGATGCACTAACGGTAACTGGTGGGTAATCCTGGGTTCTTATGGTCAGCAACAGTATTCCAACTCTGTGTTTGATGCAGTGCGATCGCTGTCGATGGTGGATGTGTCTTGTGATGATAAATCCATTTTTGATGAATATTTTTTAGACCAACCCTTAGAACAGCTAACTGGCAATAAATTACAACGGCTGCTGGAAAAAGCGGAGTTAGTCACAGCTGGGGGCGCACTCGTAGAGTTCACGTCCCCCAGTCGCTATGGCTGGAGTTAATGGCACTGCGCGGCGAAGCGTTGAAGGATGCGCCTGTGTTTGCCAGTGCTACGGGTAGACCCTTGGCCCCTTCTCACATTGACCGAGTCGTGAAAAGGGCGGCGGCAGCAGCAGAATTAGAGAATGCGATGAATGTTTCAGCGCATTGGTTTAGGCACAGTCACGCTACTCACGCTTTGGATGAAGGTGTTCCGGTGCATTTGGTTCAGGCTACTTTGGGGCATACAAGTTTGGATACCACGAGTAAATATCTGCACGTAAGCCCTGATAGGAGTTCTGGGGAGGTTTTAGTTAAGCGATGGTCTGAACCTTTTTAAATTTTCAGCTTTGAATTGGTTGCACACTCAGGCGATAGCCGAGATGATGCAGAATAAGGCTGATGGTTCGCAGTTCGGGGTTGCCTTCTGGCGACAAGACTCGGTAAAGATTCTGGCGGTTCAAACCCGTTTTTTCCGCAAGGCTCGTCATCCCCGAACGTGCTTCCACTACGTTCCGTAGTGCTTCCAGAAAAAAACCCAGATCGCCATCCTGCTCGTACTCTTCAAGGGCAACGTCCAGGTAAGCCTTTGCCATTTCCGGGTTCAACAGCTGCTCGAACACAACCTCGTCATGGTTTCTCAGTTTCTTGCTCATCCTGTTCCTCCTGATAAGCCTGCCAATATTCTTTAGCTTTTTCTATGTCCCTCTCCTGGCTGTTCTTGTCGCCACCACACAGGAGAATCACCAGATCGTTCGCGGATTCACCAAAGTAAACGCGGTAGCCACTGCCAAAGAAAAACCTCATTTCTTGCACGCCATCTCCAACCGGCTTGCAATCCCCGTAATTGCCCTGCTTGAGTCGCTCTATCCGTCGGATTATCCTGGAACGGATCACATAGTCCTTCAAGTTTTCCAGCCATTCGGTGTACGGCTCCTTGCCGTTTTCTGTAGCATAGACTAGCAGTGTTTTTTGACGAACGATATCAGCCATAGATTATAAATCGTAGCTTAAAAGCGACAAAGTTTCAAGAATGACGCTGCCCTGCCAGATTTGGGGAAGGTTGCTCTTTGGTATTGGGGGTCAAACCCTAGTAGCGGAAATCTCACCAATTACTTTCTCCAAACTGTCGGTGAGATAATTTTGGCTGATTGATCATCTAAATAGAAATTGTAAACAGGTTCTCCTGATAATTCACAGCGAAGCGGCTCAAGAATTTTAGTGAACGGATTCCAAACTGCTGTTACAGTCCGTTTTACTTTCTTTCGTTGCAACTCACACTGAATATGTACCGTAGGGAGATGGATAATCATTGCACTGTGCAACCAAGCTTCTACACTCATTGCATAACGCTCTTGGATATCTAACAATTTTCTCTCTAATTCTCTATTAGTAGCTTCAATTCGTGCTAATTCTTTATCTAGTTCATCACCAATCAATTTTTTTAACTCAATCTTGTTGCGAATCGAGTCGCTAATCGTGTTGTAATAATCCTTGAGTCTTTCTTCATCCCTAGCTCTAGCTCTTGTTAATTTAGCCTGCCAATTATCTAGAGATTTTCCAATTAATATTGCACTTTGATGTTCGATTAACCTCAACAAATCTTCAATTGGCATCGCCAATGGTGTCTCTTGATGCTCCACAGTCATTAGGTCAGACTCCCAAAACAAAGCATCCCCAATTTCTACTGGTGTTACTCCGGTTATTTCATTGATAATGAACGAAACTAAACCAATCCTTTTTTCTGAAGCATTCGCTGTGTAAGCCACATTACACAAGATGTAACGAGTAATTTCTGGTTTAGCATCTAAAAAACGAATTAAGCCATTTTGAGGTGCGAGTCTCTCCAATAAAATTTTCTCAAAGCCTGTGTTTTTCAGATGTCCATCGATTTTAACACCCAACGCACTAATAAGTCCTTTAACAGCTAATAGTTCAGATAGCTTATTTAATACTTCTGAATGATAGGTGACAAAAACACTTTGGGGTACATCAGCAATAGTAGTAAAAGTAACTTCTTCTGGGAGCGAAAGCAGCGATGCTATATTTTCTGTTAACAACACATTTAAAATGTGTTCACCAGCAGGTTCTGCTATCCCATCATGCAGAGAAACAATTTTTTCTAAAGTAGCAATAATTGGGTCTGATAACATATTTATTCAAATCAATCTCTCAAGCTTCAAAATCTTCGCCAAAAATCTGTTCATCCAGTTCTTGAATTTGCTGATACTGGTTTTTGGCTTTCAACAAATTATCTGCCAATTGCTCGAAGGCTGTATCTAATTCGGGCTTGACTTGATGCTTGAGCCAGATATCCATAACAATTTCACTAAAGTCAAATTCATCATCCACGTTCCCCAAAATTGTTTCAATCTCTCCGACCACTAGTTCAAACATATTAATTTTGTCATGCAAGATCCGCAGAATATACTCTTCGATACTGCCCTTGAGACAAAAGTTAAAAATAAAAACATCCTGGGTTTGTCCAATGCGGTGGATACGACCAATGCGCTGTTCTATTTTCATTGGGTTCCAGGGGAGGTCATAATTAACGATCGCGTTCGCAAACTGGATGTTACGTCCCTCTCCGCCTGTTTCAGATGCCAGCAGTACAGAAACAGTATCTCGAAATGCGGCTATAGCCTCATCTTTCTGTTTAAGGGACATCCCACCAGTAAATTCTGCAAAGGGGATATTTGCTGCAAGGAGAGTTTGGGCCAAATAAGTGCTAGTTGCTTTATGGGTTGTGAAGACCAAGGTTTTCTGGGAAGATTTTGAGAGCATTTCTACCAATACTTTTGCTTTCTCGACCTGCTTCACCTGGGCTGCTCGTCTTGCTAAAGACTTCAGTTCAGAGTCAGGTAGGCGTTTGGGGGAGCAACGCGATTTTGTGAGGTGCTAAAATCTGGGACGTATATAGCTTGTTTCAGGATGCGATCGCAACTAAAAAACCAGATTTTGTTGAGAATATAGGGGTGTAATTGAGAACTAAACCCCGATCTCACTTTTTCGCGTTGCTCCCGATTAAATGAGCGTGCAATGTCGATAGGCTATGCTCTAAGTCTTGGATTTGGCAAAGCACTGTCAGAAATCTTCAGCAATGGAAAAGTACTCAAAAGAGCCTATGAGTTTTTGGCAACCCAAAAGTGGAATTTTCCAGTGTGATTGAGCCGCACTGTCAAATGACGGCGGAGATTGTTGCAGAAAGCGATGTAATGCTGTGCGTCGGAGACACAACTTTTCTTGATTATGGCAGTATTAAGGCTAAAAAAGAAGGTTACGGCGGGAGCAACGCGAAAAAGTGAGATCGGGGTTTAGTTCTCAATTACACCCCTATATTCTCAACAAAATCTGGTTTTTTAGTTGCGATCGCATCCTGAAACAAGCTATATACGTCCCAGATTTTAGCACCTCACAAAATCGCGTTGCTCCCGGAGTAAAGTTGATGCAGTAACAGAAGCACTGAGTAAAGGCATAGATGTAAAAGCTAATTGGTCAAAAAGGTTTTTTAGCCAAAATCCTATTTACAAAGAATTGGTTGTGCCAATTCATATAATGCCTTATGAGGAAGATAGGTTAGGTTTACAACACATTGCTGAACATATTTAAGATTTTTAATAAAACAAAGTAAAAGTAAGTAACGGGTAAGAAACAGCAAAAGTAATCTACTGTAAACGCCCTATTGATAAAGGTAAGGGACAGCCAATGCTGGGCATGGGAGGATTTTCTTATAAAGTTTTGTAAAGAATTGGCTGGCACTGCATAAAACTTGTGAGCCGTAACGACAAGTATATGGTTACTAACTTGATGCAAACTAATTGTGGTTTGGGCAATATTTTGTTTGGTTAGACGACAAATTCTCACAACAGAACAGTGATAACACTATTAGAAAAACTAGGAGTATTTTCGTGAAAAACTTTTTGGGTTTGCTTATTGTTAGTTCCGGTTTGCTTTTGGGTTCTTTTGTTCCCATGCAAGAATCTGCAATCGCTCAACCAGCCTGCCCCAACATTAGCGGTAGGTGGGCAAGATTATTTGATGATGTTATTTGGAATTTTTCCCAGAGTGGCTGTAATTTACAGGGCACATTTTCAAACTATGCCACTTCTCATACAATCAGTGGTGTGTTCTATGATGATCGCACTGCTGACCTTATTATAAATCGTACCAATCTTTCAACTAATTGTCAGACAGAAATGTATGCTACACTTACCCGTCTTAGTTTGACAAATCGTATCAGAGTCAACATATATGCAACAGACGGTAAATGCGAACTGCCTGCGAATTATAATGAAGACTATGGTTATAAATCACTTTGATTAGCCAGATTAGCAATTGGTACGAAGTGCAAAGGAACTTGTTCAAAAATGTTGTACGTAAATACATTTTCCAAAACCTTTGCAGTGGTGCTATTGGTTATGAATAATATCTGGGACTTTTTGTAAGTGTATAAGTCCTAAAGAGGGCGAAGAGGTGAGCGTCGGTCTCCTTTTCCCCCTCTTTAGTAGGATAATCGGAGGGAGCATCCAGTTTGGGAAGATTTACCATTTCTAGGAAAATGTAAAAGGAAATAGCCCTGTGCGATCGCCGTTGCCAATGCTTGGCAAGGAATTTAGGCAGCACTGGCAGCCTCAAACCTTTACCAAAAGCGATTGACAGCCTTTACAAAAGAGCCGTTTCTTAGCTGGTTTTCTATCGCTCGCCAGTTGTAGCGAAGCGGTGACTGAGCGCTGCGAAAAATCTAGTTGACCGCACCAAGGAATTTGTACAGCGCTCGGTCAACAACTGGCATTGGGGAGGGAGTCCAGAAGGACGGGGCAAAGCCCCTCCCTCGCGCACCTTTAACTTCCACGGGGGTTGATTACTTAGATTACCGACTGAAACCCCTAGAGCGTTGCTTTTGAGAGAGCATCTCTTGCTGCTGCTGCCGCTCTCTAACAAGAATCTCATTCCAGCTTTGCCCCTTGGGTGCAATTCTTTTAGCCTGCGGTAGCATTTCCTGAACGACAAGAGATGTTTCATTTCCCTGATCATCGTTATTAAATGCCAACCCAATTCTGCTGATATTTCTGAGAAGTTCAAAGGGCAAGTTATTTGGATCATCCACTGCCATGTACATTGTTCTAACTGGTGGTTGCCCCTTGTGTCCCTGAATGTCAATCTCTGCCATTGTCAAAGCATCAATGGGGGAAGAACACAGGTATACCCTCTCGATTTTATCGTCAGGCTCTCCACCCAATTTCAGATGAAACCACCCCTCGGAGCGATCGCTGTTTTCGGAATACTGCGAACAGCGATTGTCAATCCGTGCGGTATCCCAAACCAGTGCGCCTGACTTTTCACCGTTTAAATCTCGCTTGATAAACACAACATTTTCATAAGGATCTATATAAGCCAACCCCTGCCGTTGTAATGGTTGCACAAGAAAATTGGTTAGGGCGCGAGTATGAGTCAGGTAATACTGTAATACTGGGCGTAGGCTTTCATCCTCTGGAGGTAGCGTAAACTGGGGTTGAGTTTACCAGGAAGCATTAATGCTTTATACCAACTATCGGAAATTTCTAGCAATGTGGGCGGCATCCCTCGATTGTACCTGTGCTTTGATAGGAATTCAGGGGATGCGTGGGTCTGCATTCAAAATTCTTGCAGCAACGCCAGCATCGCAGCAGAAGTTATATGAAGACTTGATTTTTGCGAGCTTACGAAAGTCGGTTAGTTGTGACTCCGAAAGACTAGTTGATCGGGAATTTGAGAATGATATCAGCAAGTATTCAGGGTTTTACATTGCCGAAACTTGTTTGCACCCTGAGCTTATACCAATTGTTGATGAAATATTTTCAAACCCAGACAAGAAACTTGCTTTAACGCGAATGTCTGACAATTTGCAATTAATCGTGTCCGCATCAGCAGCACGGGCGATGAGTTCTGACTCACAAGATGTGGTGCGTCGCCGAACGACTGATTTTTGGCACGCTAGAGACTACGAATGTTTTTTGCAGATGTTCAAGCAAGATGGGGGAGCGGGGTTTGAAATTACTTACCAAGCAACAACCAATCTCCCAAAAATTAATCCTTTGGCACCGTGGGCGCGGTTTACTACAAGCTATCGGTTTTTTGAAATTGATGTTGGCGATCGCACAGAAGTGTACCGTTTGGGCGAAGGTAAAGATATCACCCTAATCAGTCGTCCCAAGGTTGTTTCATAATATAGCGAGGTTTTATGGCAGTAAGATTCCTAGAAAACAAGGGCAGTGGCAATATTCTAGAGATTAGTCGAGCTAGACTTTTGGAGCTTACCCCCAATGTTTATCCCCTGACTTGGGAAGCGATTCTTTCAGGTAACGGTGATAGTGCAGCTATCTTGGGTGCAGGTTTTGCCGAACGTGAAGTTTTTTTTGGTTTTGAGGGAGTTGACTTGACGCGCTACCAACTTCCGACAATCGACTGTTACGACATTGCTACTGAGCCGCCAGAAAAGTTTTTAGCTTTACGCAGCCAATACCCAAACCTACAGTTAAATTATTTTTGCGATCGCAATCTAGCAGAACTAGAACTGACAAAACTTTACGCTCCTAATAGCCTACGGCTAGTTTCAGTTCATGGAGTATTAGATTACTTACAGCCACATGTGGTTACAACAACATTACTTGATATCGTGAAGGTGCAGCCAGAGGCAATATCGATACGGCTATTTTTAATGGGCAACCCGTGGTCATGTAATTTTGCGAGTATAGATCAACTAGCGATGGAATTAGATTCAATAGAAATTACTACAAGTGGCTTAGTCGAACCGATTGATTTTGATATATTTTGTCGTACAGGTGTTGTGCAATTAAATATTTTAGATCAGGATAAAATTGAACATAATTTGTTACCAAGTTACGGTGCATCTCATGTAATGCCTGATAAATTAGTTGGTTATTTAAATAATCAAGGGTATCAGCTTGTTGCAACTGATGTGTACTCACTTTCAAGCAGGGTTAGCGCATCTCAAACCCTATTGACAGTGGAATTCTAGGAAAGTGTTGAATTTGGAAGAGCCGCCGCCAAAACTGAAAGCATATACTGATCATTCATCGCGGCTCGCCGAGACTTTTGGCGAATGCTGCGGCGGAAAGAGGATTCTCGCTCTAAGGCATTAAGAGCAATGCGACGGAGCAAAGAAAAATTTTGTGGACTGTGCAGAGAACGAATTCGACATTCATCCTCATTGAAAGTGACATCTAATGGGCAATTGATTTTTGTGTCCCCATTGCATCAATAGTAATGATGCAGCCAGATATGTCTAGCATTTCTAACAGTGCTGGAATCGCGGTGATTTCATTGGATTTGTCAGTGACCTTTGTTTGTCCCAAGACCAGACGGTGTTCACTCGACCATGCACTGACCGTGTGTAAAGCTTTTAGCTGAGATTCCCTGTCATATGAGCCTCTATGAGTTTTGCCATCTATGGCTACTACTTCTACTCCCAAGTTCTCAACTAGTGATTGTACCCATTGCCGAAAATATTGCTCAAATTCTCTTGGGTTAATTCTCTCAAACACTCTTCTGAAAGTATCGGGGCTGGGTACTCCGAATGGTAGTGACAAAAACGTTTTCAACCACTCCTGTTTACTAATTCCATACTCCTCAATATCTTCCCAACCTGACGCTCCTGCTATTACTGCCAAAATTGCTATGGTGATGATATCTGTCAGTAAATGATATCTTGTTCTTTCCACTCTCGGGTCTTTTATTTGTGTGAAGTATTCCTGAAACTTAGTGGTAATGTCTTTGCTATTTATGCTGGGTGCAAAATATGTTTTGGTTTTGCTTGTCTTGTTCTCAAATCCTGTTGGCATTACTCGAACCTTGCACCTAGATGGATTAAATCTTACCCTACCTCGGATAGTGCCACTTTGTTTCCAACTTGATTGCTGATCAGGTAAGTCTCCTTGTCAATAGCGTTTGAGACGCGCTGACCCTGTTTATACAAATGAGTCTCAAAATTATTAAAGGCAATTTATTTACTTCAAATTGTCAAACACTAGTCAACACTGTTAACTGTGTGGGTGTGATGGGTGCTGGTATTGCATTGGAATTTCGCTTAAGATATCAAGAAATGTATACATATTATGTAGAAATATGTAATCAAAATTTGATGGATATTGGTAAGCTGTGGCTGTATAAATGTGACAAACATTGGGTTCTTAACTTCCCAACTAAAAAGCACTGGAAGAAACCATCAAAGTTAGAATATCTGGAATTGGGTTTGCAAAAATTCGTCGATACCTACATAGAAAAAGAGATAACTTCTATCGCTTTTCCTCTGCTTGGAACACAAAATGGAGGAATTCCCCAAGAGCAATCTCTAGAAATTATGACTAGGTATTTAGGTAAATGTGAATTACCTATAGAAATATATATATACGATCCTCATGCACCTGATGATATATTTAATGAATTAAAAAATGTTTTTCTTTCACTATCAGATAGAGAAATTTTAGAGGTAACTGGCTTGGGGAAAACATATATTAAAAAAGTCAAGCAAGCAATGCAAGAGGAAAGTATATGTAATTTATCTAAATTTTTATCAACGAAAGGAATAGGGATTACTACAGTACAAAAAAGTTTACTCCTACTCCAAAAATTTTACCCAACTATCTTACCTAATACTGACCAATAAATTCTCATTCAAAATCTAGGTGCGGAAATATGAGCGTTCGAGTTGGGTGTTCTTAGTTGACGAGACAGATTGCAATACAAACGACATTAGCGATAGCGAGGAACGAGCGTCAGCTATCCCGAAGGGAATCGCGCGACAAAGGAGGAACTTGACCAAATGCTCAAAACCTGGGAGTGTTTGTTAAATTAGCAGTAGACATCACTCAATTTCAGCTTCCTGCCAACCTTTAATCGCTCCTACAATAAAAGCACCTACAGGGTTATCAATGGCTTTCTCGAACGCTTGAAGACCACCTTCTTTAACTGCGTTTACAACCCGTTGTTTCCAAATATGGTCACTTTCTATACGCTCAATAACTTTTGTTGCTACTACCATCTGCCCTGTTGTGGTGTTGGTGGGGTAAGTCTGCTCTAGCTGTTGCAGAAGCTGTTGTATCTCTGCGGCTGCTTCTGCAAGAGTCTGCTTCCGCTCCGAAGGATAGTTGTTTATAGTGCCACCGAGTTGATTTGCCTCAACGTTCTCACTATAGCCAACACCAATTGATGCCCCACTTTGGTTGATATTTATTTTGCGCTCTGACATAGTTTCTACATAATTTTGATTGTTGCTCATGGTAACATTACCTCCTGTGATCATAATTTTTTGAGTATTAATTATCTGATTACCAAGTTTCTGCCTCATTGCATCTATCACCTTAGCCACTACAGCATCAGTATCTGACCGAAGCTGCGATAGAGAGTCCAAGATTTCTTGGACATCGTACTCACCATTAATTTCAATTCCGTAATGTGGAGACTGAAGCTGTTCAGCAACAAGATGGAAGCGATCGCAAAGAAACCTAATTAATTTCACTGGTTGTTTTATGCTGTTACCAACTTGAAAGTAATGCTCCCAGCTTGCCAGAAACACCTGGTTAACAGTTTTTTGCAGAGAAAGATACAGTGCAGCAGCATGAGAAGTGTCATGCGCCGAGACAGATGCTGTTATACAACTAGAAAGTAAAGCCTTATCTCATGAACTAATCTCTGTTCTCCCTCTGCTAATACATCCTGCAACCAACGCAAGTCTTCAGGGCGAACCTTTGGGCAAGAGCTTACACCAAGCGATATACCCAACAGTTCTACAGGTCGATAAAAAAACGAAGCTCGATCCGAAGGAAATACTTCACGAGAGGCCAGTCGCGTCAAACCGTTTGCCCAAGCTGACAAAAAACTCTCACCAAGAACTCTGCCACAAGCAAGCTCATAACCCACAGCAGCAAGAACAGGAGCTTGATGTAGTCGCCTTAGTTCCAAACTGTTAATTGCTGCATCTGTTGCCACACTAAAAGGTGGTTTGCTATCAACGCGATAAAAAAGATAGCGTGCAAAGCCACTTTCTGGTGATTCCCAGTTATAGTTTGCCCCCAGATAATGTGTCAGAAAATCCAATTGATAACCGAAGCTTTTTGCTACTGCATCTGTCATAGAAACCACTTGCTTGCACGAAGTTTGATATTGAGCAATGCAGGTGACCAATCTCGAATATTGCGAAGGCGGGCAAGTAGTTCGGCAATTAGTTCAGAGTAATAGATAGTCACTGGTTTGCTAGCTGGAAGCAAGGAGCGCCACGATAATGATGTAAACTTTAGCACTTGCTCGGAAAGATACGTCAAGTCCCGATAAGTGGACTGTGGGTGTAGGTGAATTAATAAAGGGGTTGGTAAAGGCGATCGCGGCATTTTTACTAGTGCTGCACTATTAGTACACAAAAGTCGGGTATATCTTCCTAGTTGCACAATTATGCCTCGCTGTGGTGCTAATTGTCCTTTTTTAGCACCATCTTTCATAACAATACCTTGTTGCGACTTATCTAACAGGGTAAACGGGTGTTCGTGAGAAACTGTTAGGAAAGCAAATTCAATGTTTTGTTCTTCTCCAACCTCCGCAACGCACTGTGCGACAATATCTGCAACATCAAGGTTTTTGAAAGGTCTAGCAGCATGAAATACAAGGCGAACAGTATCTCCTGGTTGCCAACCGTTGCGTCGCTTAATGTCCTGTAAAATTGATACAGTAGATGTTTTCAAAATATTTGGATATTCAGAATAAGAACACTCTTGGGAAAGATTGCCCAAGAGGTAGTTCCCATCACCTCTAAAAACTGTTGTGATACCTACAAACCTTTGTCGCTCAAAGAAGCGACTCCCAGAAAGTTCACAGTTTCCTATGCCGATGACAAGTTCATCACTAATTGTGAGGTCATGATCTACTGTCCAAGGCAACCCGTTCATTTTGGCGTAGAGAGCAACACTGAGATTTTGCAGCGTGTATTGCAGTGAATAACGTGATTGCCCTAGAGTAGATGCCCGAATGCCTTGCACAGGGATTCCAGCCATTAGTAACAGAGCTTTGGACTGAAGATATGGATTTTCTGGGTCTGGAAGCCTTGCATGTTCGTCTAAGAGAATAACAATAGCTGCATCTGGCATGGTTTTTTCTAAAACCTGCGCCACAGCTTCTCTATAAGCGACTGCTGGCGGTTTCTGTTTACTATTGAGCCAGGGAATTTGCCGTAGAGTCAACTTAGGATTAACAAGACCAAAAATTTTGGCAAATCCACCTGAGTATTTGGAGTTTTCCTCCCAATATTCAATCCCATCTTGAAATACTTTTTTCTTGATACTAATTCCGTCTCGAAATGCTTTTAAAAAATTTTCCACTGCACCCTGAACGGTATCTGGAAAAAGAACCAATATTTCTGGGGATTTTTTTGAGAAAATCTCACGACTAAAAGGCCCATATTTCTCAATTCCTTTCCAAGCGTATAGGTTTCGTTTTGTTCGGGCCGCATCAAAGCAGTACTCTACTGGTGAAGCAGAAATCACCGTTTGATAACTATCATCATTCACTGCTTCAATACGATCTCTAATATACCCAAATAAATTAGGTGCAAGCTGCATAGGAGATTTTTTTGCTAGAAAAGTCTCCATGCGAATCAAAATATTGTCTAGTGCAGGGCCAGTTAAAAAATTAGCTTCCTGAATCAATCTTTCTGATTCAAAAGCATCATATTTATCTCCCAGCAATGTTTTGAGGCAACGGACAAAAGACGCTTTGGAGCCTTCTAGCCATACTTCATCTTCATTGATAGAAGTAATTCCATCGAATGATTCTAATAAGTTGACCGTTTTTTCATAGATGTGGCTGATTTTTCCAACCAAACGGCGTTGTCCTGGTTGAGGTTGGCGACGAACAACATATAGATCCTGAAGATTAACTCCTGCATTTTGTAGATCGCTCAGAGATGCAAGGATTTCCCAACGAGTTTCTAACCGTAGAAACAGACCAATAAATGTCTCCTCGTGTCGCAGTTCAACTAACTTTGCTTCGAGTGCAAATTTGGGTTTAATTTTGAAGGAAGAAATCAGTGATGGTAAGTCTTTGATCTTAGTAGCAATAGAACTGACTAACTCTTCTTTTTGAGAAAGGAATGTGAAGGGTTTAAATCGAAAAGCTGAATATTGGGCAAATATCTTTGGCAAGACACTATCAATGCGAGCTGCTAGAAGTTGCAGGTGTTCTTCAGTTTTCAATTCAACAGGTTTACCAAAGGTTTGTTCTTGTTGAGGCACTTTAGGGATTCCGTAGACTTTGCCAGAGCGCCAATGAAGAAACCAGTCCGACTGGAGTTTTTCTCGTAATTCTCGTAGCCCTCTATTATCTGGCATGTCTTGAACATAGGCGGTGAACGTATTAGCGGAAAGTTCTACCTTAAACCCGTTGAAGCAAATGGACATATGTAGCACTTACTTTATATCTGTGAAAATTTTGATGCAGTTTGTACCTCAGTCCCCTTGGTTATCTGAACTAAGGCAAGTACATTAGTACTGGTTAATTATTCTATATTTAGCGTATTTATTTACACTTTTTGGAAGAATACGCGATTCTCTAGATTTTTTTTATGTTCTAAGTTTTACTTTGTGGCTGGATAAGCGATCGCAGCGAAAGCTTCGCCTACAGGTATCTACAGATCAGCAAAGGTCTGGTTTATTGGCCTCTGCTAAAAGCGAGAAACAGCACAGTTCAGCAACCCGCCCTCCTGAAGTACACAGCGATGTCTACGACGGGCTGCGCCTACGCAAACTACAAAAATTCCAATTAAAAAATTTATCATACATTTCACAGTTTGAGTTACTGAGTGTGTTTTCACGACAGATGCTTTGCACCACTATCTTGAGAACACATCACTGATAATTTTGACTGTATAGGAAAAGAGAAGTAACAATAATAACAACACAAACCTGTTTTTGATAATTCCCAATTCCCAATCCCTAATTCCCCAAATCATGGCTATAGTCAGAGCTATCCCAGAACAAGGTCAACTGGTTAACGTTCGCTCCCGGCAATTCGTCGTCACGGATGTGCGTAATACGACTTTACCCACCAATCCAATGCTGAGTGCAGTGGAAAAAACTCAGCATTTGGTCAGTCTATCCTCCGTTGAAGATGATGGTTTGGGTGAAGAACTACAAGTAATTTGGGAATTAGAGCCTGGGGCATTAGTTTATGAAAAGATGGAGTTGCCCAAACCTACAGGCTTTGACGCACCCGCAAGGTTAGATGCATTTCTCGATGCTGTGCGTTGGGGAGCAGCATCAACAGCTGATATTCGCACTTTACAATCCCCCTTTCGCAGTGGCATCGATATTGAAGATTATCAGCTTGATCCAGTAGTGCGAGCAATTCAAATGCCTCGCGTTAATTTGCTGATTGCAGATGATGTCGGATTAGGTAAAACCATTGAGGCGGGGTTAGTTGCCCAAGAATTAATTATCCGTCATCGCTGCCGGCGCATCTTGATAGTTTGTCCATCTTCACTGCAAATTCAGTGGCGAGACCAAATGCGCGATAAGTTTGGTTTAGATTTCCGCGTCGTGGACAGTACCTTAATGAAGGAACTGCGACGGAAGCGGGGAATCCACGTCAACCCTTGGCAGCATTTCCCCCGATTGATTACCTCAATAGATTTTCTCAAACGCGATCGCCCTCTTCGTCTTCTGCGAGAAATGTTACCAGGTGAAGGGGAACCGATGTATCCCCGGCGGTTTGATTTGCTGATTGTGGATGAAGCGCACAATGTTGCTCCCTCTGGCGGTGGAAACTATGCTGTTGATTCTTTGAGGACTGCTGCTATTCGGCTTTTAGTACCGCATTTTGAACACAAACTATTCTTGACAGCGACACCACACAACGGCTACCCCGAAAGTTTTACAGCCCTGTTGGAATTACTTGATAGCCAACGGTTTGCACGGGGGGTATCACCCGATCGCAAGCAGTTACAAGTAATCATGGTTCGCCGTCTCAAATCCGAGATGAAAGGTTGGGATGGTTCTGACTTATTTCCACAGCGTCAGTTAGAAGCTATACCTGTAGACTATCCTGAAGCAGAACGACAAGCACACACTAACCTCAAAAGATATACTGAATTGCGCTGCAAAGGGGTGGCAGATAATACAGAAAAATATGCTACTGAATTTGTCCTCAAGTTGTTAAAAAAACGGTTGTTTTCATCTCCTCAAGCGTTTGCAACTACTTTGGCACAGCATGAAGAATCGCTAAAAAATGCCCGTCGCCGCACTTATAGCAGTTTATCTCGACCGACAGAAGGTATTTTGCGCCGCCAATTGGCACAAATTGAAGAAGATTTTGCAGATGATGAAGTTTATGAAGAATCGACAGATGAGGCAATTACTAATACAACTAGGTTATTTCGAGAACTGAGTGCAGAAGAACAGGCTTTGCTGCGACAGATGCGGGAATGGGCAGAGACAACATCGAGAGTGTCTGATGCCAAAGCCAAAGAACTACTTAACTGGATTCATACTCACATTAAACCTGATGGTAAATGGTCTAAGGAGAGAGTAATAATTTTTACAGAATATCGAGCTACCCAGAAATGGTTATATAACTTATTTGCCACAGAGGGGTTAGTAGAAGGCGATCGCCTAATGACACTTTACGGTGGGATGAAGTCGGAAGACCGAGAACAGGTAAAAGCGGCGTTTCAAGCATCTCCTGATATTTCCCCAGTGCGAATTTTGTTAGCGACGGATGCGGCGAGTGAGGGTTTGGATTTGCAGAATTTTTGTTCGCGCCTTATCCACTATGAAATTCCCTGGAACCCGAACCGGATGGAACAGCGTAACGGTAGAATTGACCGTCATGGGCAAAAAGCCTCCCTAGTGAGGATTTACCACTTTGTCGGCAAAGATTATCAACATAATACAACTGGGTTACGTCCCGGTGAGTTAGAAGGCGATTTAGAATTTCTCATGCGGGCGGCGTTGAAAATCAACAACATCCGCGAAGATTTAGGTAAGGTGGGGCCAGTGATTGCGGCGCAGGTGGAAGAAGCGATGATGGGGTATCGCAGCGTTTTGGATACTTCAGTCGCAGAGAGGGAGTCTGAAGTTGTGCGGCGAATGTTGAAATTTGAACGCCAGGTGCGGGAGCAAATTGAAAAGCTGCGAGAACAGTTGAATGAGACGCGCCAGCATTTGCGATTGACACCCGATAATATTGAGGCTGTGGTCAAAATTGGTTTGGAATTAGCTCAACAACCACTTTTGATTGCAGGGAAAGTAGAGGGAGTTGCTGGGAAGGTGTTTTACCTACCACCATTAAAAAGCAGTTGGGCAGTTTGCAGCGAAGGTTTAACCCATCCCCACACCAAAGAAATTCGTCCGATTGTTTTTGACCCGGAATTGGCACATGGTAGAGATGATGTAGTCTTAGCCCACTTGAATCATCGTTTAGTGCAAATGTGCTTGCGTTTGTTACGCGCTGAAGTTTGGTCAAAGGAAGGTAGAAAAGCTTTGCATCGGGTGACGGCGCGTTTGGTTCCTAATTCGGTTTTGGATACACCTGCGGTTATAGCTTACGGTCGATTGGTGATTTTAGGAAGCGACCAACAACGGTTACATGAGGAAGTAATCATGGCGGGTGGGTTACTTAAAGAAGGAAAATTTAGCCGTTTGGGTGTGATGAAAATTCAAGAAGCTGTTTCAGTGGCTTTACCAGAATTAGCACCGGAAAATGTCACAGAGAAATTAGCCCAGTTATGGGATAGTCACGCATCGGCTTTGATGCAAGCTTTGGAGGCACGGCTTCAAGACCGTAGTAAAAGTTTACAACGAGACTTAGGCGATCGCGCTCAAAAAGAAGCAGCTGATATTACAGCAGTTTTAACGGAATTGCGTCAAAGCATTCTCAATGAACTGGATGAACCTGAGTTTAAGCAGTTGGAATTGTTTAATACCGCAGAGAAGGAACAGTTCGAGCGCAATGTCAACAGTCTTAAGGTGAGAGTAGAGCAAATTCCCGCAGAAATTGAGCGCGAAGTGGCTGCAATTCAAGCTAGGTTTGCAAATCCGACACCGCGACTGTTTCCCTTGGCGGTTACTTACTTAATTCCCCAAAAGCTAGCACGGTGAGTATAACTGTAAATATAATTACAAAGTCAACTTGCGGAAATATGGTTAAAACACATTCATTTGCAATTCTTGCACCTGTTCCAGAAATGCACTTGCTTTCAGCGATGGAGACAATAGCTAACTTAGAGCATGAATTAAGTGATGAAACGGTTAAAACAGCTTTCGGAAGTATGGATTTTGAGCTTTTTCGTAAAGTTGATGAGTTGCGGGGAGATAAAAGTGTGGAAGTATTAATTTATGCTTCCCATTCAGATGCAGATCAACCTTTAGACTCAGAAGCATCTTGGCATGGTTTATACATTGGTCATGTCAATTCTCGCAATGGCAGATATCCAGGTAAAGCTCAATTTCGTCCGCCATCTACTGCTACTGATAAACCGACTTGGGCTAGTTTTTGGGAAGTGCAAGATTTGAAACGATTAACTTCTCCTAGAAAAATTGGCTTTTTAAAAGGTTTAGGTAAAAAGTCTTATTATAATTCTCGCTTTATTCCTGAAGGTCCATTGTTAATTGAATGTCCCTGAGTTTTTTTAACTAGATAAATATTTATTAATAGTTCATCTCAAGTTTCCAACACATAATCTTAAAAAGAATAAAAACATGAGCAAAAATGGACTTATTGTTTTAGTACCTTACAAGACAGGACAAGAATTTTACTCCGAATATGATTATGAAAATGAAGACAATGAAAAAAATGAAGATTTTTTAGAAACGAATGAAGACGATGAAGATTTTTTAGAAGCGGATGAAGATGAGAATTTAGCTTATCTTCCTGTTTATGTTGAAACAGAAGATCGGGATTTAGCTTTAATGGCTGTTGCTTACGAAGCTTGTCAATGCACATACGTAACTTTCTCGTCATCAATTGCAACAGCACAAGAATGGGAAGATAGAGGTTATCCAGGAACTGTAAAAAAACCAGGAGTGGATTTACCTGCTACCGATGAAGCTTTTGAAATCCCTGAACCGGGAGATTGTTTTTGTTGCGCTAGTATGGAAGACTACGAAGTTATCACACCAGAAGAAATGATAAAAAGATTAAAAATATCAAAAGCAAATTATATTCTTGTGTATTTAGAAGATGATGATGACTTATGGGAAAGTTTCAATGATTGGTGTGTTAATTTTTTGAATTATTATATTTTCTTACCTAAACAATAAATCTCTATTAGCTAAATTTTAACTTTCAAAACATCAGCCCATTCCCCATTCCCTATTCCCATGTCTACAGCCCGTCACCACGCAGAATGGTTATCTTTAGTTGAAGCTTCTGGCCCCTTTCTCAGTCTACCTGTACTCCTCAAAGTATTTCCTAATGGTTTAGATGCCCACGATCCAGAACACTTAAAGCTGTTACGATTAGCATACGAAGAATGGCAAGATAATCAATTAGGGGCAAAACCTGAACCAGCAATTCATCGGGCGTGGGTAGATTTTGTGCTGCGGCAGACTTTAGAATTGCCGGATGAAGTTTTATTAACAGGTCAACGCATTCCCACGGGGCTGGCTGCCACAATTGCTGAACAGGGTGAAACTTTGCGTCCCGACTGGGTGGTAGTTGAACCGGATGGGAACAAACCTCGCTTATTAGTGCAGATTGTATTGCCTCAGCAGAATTTAGAAAAACCCCTCAAAGACCGCCGTTGGAAAGCAAGTCCAGCGACGCGGATGATGGAGTTGCTGCACGCTTGTAATGTGCGGTTGGGATTGGTGACGAATGGAGAACATTGGCTGCTGGTAAACGCCCCACGGGGGGAAACAACTGGTTTTATTTCCTGGTATGGGGCGCTGTGGCTGGAAGAACACATCACACTGCGGGCATTTCGGAGTTTGCTGGGTGTACAGCGCTTTTTTGGGGTAGATGACTCGGAAAGCTTGGAGGCTTTGCTGCAAGCAAGTGTTACCGACCAGCAAGAAGTTACCGACCAACTTGGCTATCAAGTCCGCAAGGCGGTGGAGGTGTTGGTAGAGGCGTTAGACCACATCGACCAAGATAGAAACCGCATTCTCCTTCAAGGTATTTCTGAAACAGACCTTTACGAAGCTGCGTTGACGGTGATGATGCGGCTGGTGTTTTTGTTTTCGGCGGAAGAACGGGGTTTGTTGCTACTGGGCGACCCCCTTTATGACCAGCATTATGCTGTTTCCACTCTGCGGGAACAGTTGCAACAACGGGCTGATAAAGAAGGTGAGGAAGTATTAGAACGGCGTTATGATGCTTGGTGTCGGCTGTTGGCGACATTTCGGGCAGTTTATGGCGCAAAGTACTATTCACTGGGTTTGGGCAATACAATTTGGTTCAACTCTTGGTAAAATTACGTATAACTATACTCCAACCGACTGCTTTGAAACTTTCCCTTTCCCCACATCAACCGCAAATCTAGAAGAAATAGGCGATCGCTACTACAACCATCGCCAAAATATCATGCAAACACGCCAAGAAGGATTAACCAAAACCTACAACCGCTTCCACAACCCCGACGAAACCGCCGCCGATATTCAACAATTGCGCGAATTGCACATAGAGATGGATAATGCTGTAACTGCTGCTTACGGTTGGCAAGATTTAGAATTATCTCATGGTTTCCACCAAACCAAACAAGGCTTACGCTTCACCATCAGCGAAACTGCACGGCGAGAAGTGCTAGATAGATTATTAGAATTAAATCACCAACGCTATGCTGAAGAGGTAGCACAAGGTTTACATGATAAAGGTAATAAAAAAAGTAAATCTGGAGGTAAGAAAAAAGTGCAAGCGGAATCTAAAAATCAAGATAATGATAATGGGCAGATGAGTTTATTTTAGGTTGATAATATGGAATATAAGCCCTCACCCCAACCCTCTCCCTCTGGGAGAGGGAGTAAAGAAAGAGAAAAAGACAGTCAAGAAAAAGAACCACAGAATAAATATAAACAAGAAAAAGATAACGATAAATCTTGTCCCCCTCTCCCAGAGGGAGAGGGGCTAGGGGTGAGGGCAGAAATCTCTAAATTAGCAGGTAACAACCGACAAATTCCCAAAGTATTATTAGAACGCGCCCGCGAGTTAAGAAAACAACAAACACCAGCAGAGCAAATATTATGGGAATGTTTAAGAAATCGACGTTTATTAAATACAAAATTTCGCAGACAACATAATATTGGTAGATATATCGCTGATTTTTATTGTCACGAAAAGTTATTAATTATCGAGTTAGATGGTAGTATTCATGCAAATCAGCAAGCTGAAGATTCTATTAGAGAAAACTGGTTAAATTCTAATCAGTTTATTGTAATCCGCTTTAGTAATGAGCAAATATTTGATGATATCGAGTTTGTTTTACATACAATTGCTCAAGCCCTCATCCCCTAGCCCCTTTTCCCCAAGGGAGAAGGGGGACTGGAACTAGAATTTGGCAGGGTGGGTTATAAGTTTTCACCAATTAAATACCTTTTTGACAAACCGATTTTCCCAATCCTTTTCATGTTCATATTCATCTAACCAAACCTTTAAATCAATTGCATCATTAAATTCCATAAAAGCTATTGCAAATCCTTCTAACTGTTGCAGATTCAATCCGCGAATGCGTTCGGATATTCCAGGTATTTCTTCCTCAAGTTCACTAATATCACAAAAACGACTACGAACTAAACAATTAAATAAATGATACGCACCTGGATATAAAATATCTTCATCATTGACTGACTCTTGCATAAAATCCTCACTCAATAATTGATCAGATATTAATATAGTACATTTTTACTATAAAATAAATAGCCTATTGTTGTAAAAGTATGAATTAAGTTAAATTTACTTTCATAATTATGAACAATCACTATATAAAAGACCGGAGTTTTTACCTCCGGCTTTATAGTTTATCAAACCCTAAAACTAATTACTTTCCTGCTGATCTAACCAAGTAATTAAATCAGATACTTCTGAAATGTTGAACAATGCAGCACCTAAAGCTTCGAGTTTCTCAACAGATAAAACTTGAACTCTCTCAATTGTGAATGAATTAAGCTCCCCAAAACGTTGATTGAGTAACCGCAAACAAAATGAAACCGCTTCTTGTTGTTTCCCCTTCTGCAAAATATCCTGATAAATCACTGACTCCTGCATAATTTCCTCTCCTAAAAATTGCTGAATTAAATCTTTTTCAAACTTCAAACCTGCTAATATCTCTGTGTAAGCGGCGATATTCTGCCGAGTTTCCCTATCTGAGATTCTAGCAACACTCTGGGCAACCTGCGATAATAACCTTTGGGGTGAATCTGTCTGTGTTAAAGGTGCTAACGGTAATAATGCAGGATTATCCAGAAATAACGCCGAATCTTGTTCCCACATTCTGACAACACGATAGCGGTGATGTGTCATTTCATTTACATATTCTTCAGTAAAAGCAATTTCGTTACTTGTCTCTTGTAAGAAAATTACTACTTGCGTTATTGGAACATCATACTGTCGCACTAACCTAACAAAATAATCCAACATTCGTAAAGGAATGGGAGTTTCAGATTTTGCTGTTGTTTGAAATTCTAGATGCAAAATCCTATTCTCTGTTTGTAAAAATGAAACAGAATCGGCTCGAATTGGTTCGATGCTTAATTCAGTTTTTAATACTTTGATTTGTCGCGGTTCATGAGGGAGCAACCAACGCGCAAAATCCGTTGGATATTTCTCTGCTAATATTTTACAAACGTTGTCAAAAGCCACCAGTTACACCCAATTTTATACTGATATAAACCACGTCTATCTTGAAACCTGTAGTTCAACTCTTTTGAAAAAGATTTGCCCTCATCCCCCAACCCCTTCTCCCTTGGGGAGAAGGGGAGCTAGAATTTCAAAATCTCTCTCCCGTATCTGGGAGAAGGGGAGCTAGAATTTCAAAGTCCCTCTCCCTTGGGGAGAGGGATTTAGGGTGAGGGCGAAAACTACGGTTCTCAACTTAGATGAGGTTTAGTTATTATAAAATTATATTTGATATATTAAGCACATAATTTTACTTTTGTTATGATTCATTCAATCTGATAAACCGAAAAAAATTATGCGAACAGTACCAATCCAATTACCAGAAACAGTATTTTCAGCACTCCGCAAAAATCCTGAAGAATTTATCCAAGAAATGCGAATTGCAGCAGCAGCTAAATGGTATGAATTAGGTGAAATATCACAAGCTAAAGCAGCAGAAATTGCTGGGCTATCTCGTGCTGAATTTATTAATGCATTATCACGCTACCAAGTAGACTTTATGCAATATACTGCCCAAGAGTTAGCCGAAGAACTAACGAATGTCGATTAATCGTCTAATTATTAACTCTTCACCTTTGATTGTTCTTTTGAAAAGTCAACAAGCGCAATTAATTCGCTAACTTTTCCGATAACCTGTAAACCTCCAAATCTTCAAAATCCGATCTTCCCATCCCCAATCCCCATTCCTCATTGAGTATAATTTTGAATAACACTTAAAAAAACCTAATCATATCTACGTATAGATACCCATCTACCATGATCTTCGAGATTATCCACAAACCCACCTTCACCAATCAACTCTTGGCTATTCCTAAAGAGTACGTAGTGCAAATTTTAGAAAAAATCGAAGTATTGCGCGATGATCCCAAACCTCACGGTAATTTAAAGAAGAAACTACACGGCTACAAGGGTGATGTGTATCGTCTGCGTTCAGGTGACTATCGCATAATTTATACTTTTGGCGATCAATGGGTAATCTTGCTGGGTGTAGATGCTCGTAAAGATGTATACAAAGGCGATAAGCTAGTTGCTGAAACAACCGATATTGATATCAGCACTCTGCCAGATGTAGAAGCATTACTGGCTGTAAAACCAACTTATACCCCAAACTTGGTTTTGCCTGATACCTCCAACACAGAAAGCCCGCTACCCGTGGAAATTACCGAAGATTTGCTTCAAAGGTTGCGACTACCGGAAGAATATTGGACAACATTAACCGCGTGTCGGACATTAGATGATTTAATGGCGGTCAACTTACCAGGTAAGTGGTGCGATCGCATTTTTGATTGTATCGCTGAACCCAATTTTGACCAAGTTCTGAACCAACCCAGCTTTGTTACGGGTAGCACTGATGATTTATTGCGCTTCACTGAAGGTGAGTTGCTAGGATTTTTACTCAAACTCAATCCCGAACAAGAAAAGTTCGTCAGTTGGGCAATCAACGCTTCTGGCCCTACACTGCTAAAAGGTGGCCCCGGTACGGGAAAAAGTACCGTTGCACTTTACCGTGTTCGTGCGTTAGTAGAAATCCTCCAAGCCAACGGAATCGAAAAACCTAAAATCCTATTTACAACCTATACAAATGCACTGGTTGCGTTTTCTCAACAACTTTTAGCAAGTCTCTTGGGCGAAGATATACAGTATGTTAATGTTAAAACTGCCGATGCAATAATTGCGTCAGTCATTTCCCAAAGTAGCGGAAAACCCAATATTGCTTCTGGTGATGTCCTGCGAAAAACCATTAAGCAAGCGCTAATCTACGCAATTGATTCTCTAGAAGGCAACCTACTACAACGTCAAGCGCAAGAACAAACGTTAAAACGTCTGAGTATTGATTATCTCATCGATGAAATTGGTACAGTTATCGAAGCACGCGAAATCAAAACTCTCGAAGCATATCAAGCAACGCCACGAAGCGGTAGGGCAATTTCCCTTAACAAAACGCAACGTCAAGCAATCTGGCACTTGCGTCAACAATTTTACCAGCTGCTAGAAAAACAAGAACTCGAAACTTGGCAGCAAGTCCGTACCCGTGCCTTGGAAACATTACGGGAGATGGATAACCCGCCAATTTATGATGCAGTGGTAATTGACGAAGCCCAAGATTTAGACCCCAATACTTTACGTATTTTGACTCAAATATGCCGTCACCCTAACCGCCTGTTCATTACCGCCGATGCCAATCAATCCATATATGGTAGTAGCTTCCGATGGAGTGACGTTAGCCAAGACTTGAAATTTGTCGGACGCACAGGAGTACTGCGCGTTAATCACCGCACCACCCGCGAAATTAACGAAGCTGCAATATCTTACTTGGCAAATTCGATTTTAGATGATGAGGGAATGGAGAATAGGGAATTGGGAATCGGAGAAATTTCCCATTCTCCAACTAGAGACTATATCCACAATGGCCCACCACCGGCTGTCCGTGCCGTAAATAATCCAGGGGATGAAGCAGAACTACTGGTACGATTTTGCAAAAGTGCTGCCCGTGAATTTCGGTTGGGTATTAACGCTTGTGCCGTAATTGTGCCGACAGAAAGTGCTGGTACAAAAATAGCTGGTCAACTTTCATACTTAGGTTTAGAAGCGCATTTCATGTCTAGCAAAGATTTGGACTTAAATAAACAAGGTGTTAAAGTTATTACGCTTAAAGCTGCGAAGGGGTTAGAATTTCCCATTGTAGCGATCGCAGGATTTTTGGATGCAACCTATCCAACAATTCCCAAAGGTACACCGGAGGATGAAATTACAGAAATTTTAGCACGCGATCGCCGGACTCTATTTGTTGGTATGACTCGTGCTATGCGGGCATTGTTGGTTATTGTTCCTGCAAGCAACTCTTCTCTCCTTTTGGAAAAATTTGATTCTCAATTGTGGAATCTTGGGAATAGAGAATAAGAAAGAAAAATGGCATTGCTGAATTGCGAAATTTGCCCTCATCCCCAACCCTTCTCCCCCAAGGAGAAGGGAGTAAGAAAGAAGTTTACACGCATAATTTAGGCTAACTATATATACTTTTATCAGCAATATGGAAATTATTAAGCTTCCTTCTGTACTTCCAGGTGAATTAGATTTACTAAATATCAATAAACAACTGCGGGAACATCAAATTCAGCTTGATTGGAGTGCAGTTGTGTCTGCACCAGAATCTCAGCTTGTGGTTTTGCTAGACGGAATTGATCAAGTAGAAGATGCTGATTGGTTAGTAAATGGAGATATTGCAGAGAAGATTGCCACTGATATCATCAATTTATTTAACAAGCAGAAACCTCAAACTAAAAAATCGCGTTCTAAGAAAAAGCCGCTAGAAACTAAAGTAACTCCTCAACTTTGGGAACAGAGGAAACTATTAGAAACGCAATTTATCCCTTCAACAAATGAAGGTCAATTATTAGAAGAGAAATTTATCCTTGCGATTGATCCACTTGTTGAGGAAAAGCTAGAAGTAAAAGCAGATGAAACTAGTAAAATTCTGGAATCGCAGTTACCCACACCTTATAAAATCCGTGATGAATTAGAAAAAGCAGTATTAGCAGATTTACTTGGGCCTGCGGGTGGTGAGGAAGAAGAAGTAGATGAGGATAGTGTAAGCGATCGCTATCTTGTAGGGTTACTCGCACCGCAACAACGCCGCATCAGTGCTGAGACTGTAAATAAATCGGTTGTGGTTGACGAAGTGCAAGACGAATTATTTAGAGAAGTTGACTGTCAACAACCAGAACTTCTTGATGAATTGGCTGTAGTTGGTAAAGGTACTGTCGAGGAAGGCACAACTGAGGTTAGTGTACCACCTGCTGAAACGATGTTTCCCTCATCTTTTGGGATGACTTTTTGCGTCAGTGGTGCAGCCAAAGTATTGCAAATTAACGCAGGTTGGGGACAATATAAACGCACTAAAAGCGAAACTATTACCAAAAAAGATGATACACCAAAAATGGTGTGGAAGCGCCAACAAATTTTAGGAAATTCACCTCCCATTCCTCTGATTGAGGGAGAAATTACTAAATGGACGGTGCATTCAGAATATCCCCAAGTGCAAGTACAAGGCAAAATTCGCCAACAAAGTAACGGGGATTGGATTGTTAGCTTGTTTTTAATTAACGGACAAAAAGAACCCGCCAAGTTACGTGATGAAGCGTGGTTATTTCAACCAGAATTAAGCGTACAATCAGCAGATTCTCACCATCTTGATATTTTTCTCAAGCGACACAAACCGCGTCAGGCTGGTAAGCTTGACCCGGTGATTTATGCTGAAGAAAAAGCAATGGCAATGCTTTATCGTAAACAGGTAGAGTTCGCCATTGGTCATGGGGTAAGCGTCCATGCCGAAACAGCACAAAATACTACAGAATGTGCTGTTAAATTATCTACCAATGTTGTACCTGTCTACGAAGTTCCCAAAACCTCTCCACCTCAAGCAGATGAAATTCCCGAATTGGCGGGATTGGTTTTGGATATGAAAGAACTGGCACAAACTCCAACCGCAGATTTTATCAGTAAGCTAAATCCTCTGGTAACAGCTTACGCAGTTTGGATTGAAAAACAAGCACAACGGATTTCTAATCCTAATGAAGGATTGACAGATTACCAAGATGTAGCTGAGGATGCAATTAAAAATTGCGATCGCACTCTTCAACGCATTCAGTCAGGTTTAACGCTGCTGCAAACCAACCCTGAAGCAGCCGAAGCTTTCCGATTTATGAATCAAGCCATGCACTTGCAGCGTCTTCATTCTATTTACTCAGAAGAAGTACGCCAAGGCAAAGCGCCAGAATTAGACAAAATCCCTAATCCTACCTGGTTTCCCTTTCAATTAGCCTTTATTTTGTTGAACTTACCCAGCATAACCGACTTACACCATTGCGATCGCAGTCACGAAACCGATGCTGTTGCAGACTTACTCTGGTTCCCCACTGGCGGTGGTAAAACTGAAGCTTACCTGGGTTTGACCGCCTACACTATGGGCTTGCGGAGGTTACAAGGGGTAATTGCGGGGCGTTCTGGAGAATATGGCGTTGCAGTCCTGATGCGCTACACCCTACGCCTGCTTACACTACAACAATTTCAACGCGCCACTGCCTTAATTTGTGCTTGCGAATCTATTCGTAGAGACAACCCAACTAAATGGGGAAAAGAACCATTCCGTATTGGGTTGTGGGTAGGTCAGCGCACTACCCCCAACCACACCGACCAAAGCGAAGAATTTTGCAAACAAGCGCGAGGGCAGTACCAGCAAAGTGCTAGCGGTTCCCCTCACCAACTTACAAATTGCCCGTGGTGTGGTTCTAAAATCGATCCAGGTAAAAACATTGAAGTCGAATCTTTTAGTAAAGGTCGCGCCCGTACTCTAATTTACTGCGGCGACTCTTTGGGGCGTTGTCTGTTTAGTAAAAAACAATCTTCAAGCGAAGGTTTACCCATCCTTGTAGTTGATGAAGAAATCTACCGTCGTTTACCCACGCTGTTGATTGCTACCGTAGATAAATTTGCCCAAATGCCTTGGAAAGGGGAAATTCAAATGCTATTTGGGCAAGTAGATGGTTACTGTGAACGGCATGGTTTTCGGACATCAGATATTGAAGATACTAATTCACATAAAAAAACTGCGTATTTACCCGGTGCTAAAACAATTCACAGCAACCCCCTACGCCCACCCGACTTAATCATCCAAGATGAGTTGCACTTGATTAGCGGCCCCCTCGGTACATTAGTAGGCCTTTATGAAACCGCAGTAGACCAACTCTCCTCTTGGGAAGTCGATGGTAAAAAGGTTCGCCCCAAAGTCATAGCTTCTACTGCAACAATACGTCAAGCAGAAACTCAGATGCACAACCTATTTCTGCGGAAAGTACAGGTTTTTCCACCCCAGGGTTTAGATGTGGAAGATAATTTCTTCTCACGCCAGAGGAAACCAAATGAGACTAATCCAGGACGACGCTATGTCGGTATTTGTGCCACAGGGCGACGGCTAAAAGCTGCATTAATTCGAGTTTATGTTGCTATTCTTGCTGCTTCTCAAGACCTGTATGAAAACAAACAATACGGAAATCGTGCTGACCCCTGGATGACGTTAGTCGGTTACTTCAACTCAATGCGGGAATTAGGGGGTATGCGACGCTTAGTGGATGATGATATTCGCATCCGCCTTGCGAAAATGGATAGCCGGGGACTAGCAAAACGTCTGCGGATTAACTTGGAGGAACTTACATCTCGTAAGGATTCTACAGATATTCCTGTAGTTCTAGATAGGCTAGAAACATCCTTCGATCCAGTCCGAGAAGCACAAATCAAAGCCAAACGCAAAGCTGGGGAAAAAGTCGATCAGCTTGAACCGCTCGATGTTTTACTTGCTACTAATATGATTTCCGTGGGTGTAGACGTGAAACGCTTGGGTGTGATGGCTGTTACAGGTCAACCAAAAAATACTGCCGAGTATATTCAAGCTACCAGCCGTGTCGGGCGGACATTTCCTGGTATCGTATTTACAGTTTATAATTGGGCGCGTCCTAGAGATTTATCCCACTACGAAAGATTTGAGCATTACCACGCTACATTTTATCAACACGTAGAAGCGCTATCTTTAACTCCCTTTGCGCCCCGTGCGATTGACAGAGGTTTAGCCGCGTTGTTTATATCCCTTGTGCGGTTGGCGGGTAGAGAATTTAACGGTAACAACCAAGCAGGACGAATTGAACGCAACCATCCTTATATACAATCTGCCATTAATACAATTTGCGATCGCGCTAATTTAGTTGCGGGTACAGAAGCTCAAAAACTCGTTAAACAAGCACTGGAAGCCAAATTAGATATCTGGTTGAGTAAAGCACAAAACTTGATTGGAGGCGGTACTCTCAAATATCAGACAGACAAGCGTGATGGTTTAACCATTGAATTATTAGAATCAGCAGGTCAAGGAATTTGGCAAGAATTTACTTGTTTGAACTCCCTGCGAAACGTCGAACCGACAGTAGGGTTAATTTTTCAAGATCAAGTACCCGATGATGACTTTAGTCGGTTACCTCAAGCAATGAAAGAATAGGGAATGGGGAATAGAGAATAGGTAAAAAATACAGTTTAATAATCCACAATTCTCAATTCCTAATGCCCGATGCCCAATGCCCAATGCCCAATGCCCAATGCCCAATTCTCAATTCCCAATTCCCCAAAATGAGCCAATCTAACTATAAATACAGAGTAGGCGAACTGCGACCCAGCCAGATTTTATTTTCCTTCGGTGTAGGTGCTGTACTCGACCTGCCAAACCTTTCAGTTATGGTCATGGGTTTGGAGGACTGGAACACCCAACACGGAGTAGTTGAATTAGGGGAACAGCGTCTCCTTGCAGCCATTCGTCGTGAATTGGGCCAACAAGTTAAAAAACTACTTGCACCTCCAATACCTGCTGAAGATGCCTCTTCATCTAGTCCTTTTGACGAATATGCCAGAATAGGAATTCCCGTCGCTCCCTTTCCTGGATGGATGGTATGTCCGAGATGTCGGTTGCTAGCCCCTTTATATCCTTATTTCCAACTTAAAGAAAATTCTTATCGTCCAGACCAAACCCGTTACGTTCATCTAAACTGTCCTAAAAGTCAAAAGAAAGACCCAACAGCAATACCATCGAGGTTCCTCGTTTCGTGCGAACGCGGACATTTAGATGACTTTCCTTGGTTATATTTTGTCCATCGTAGCAATACAGCCTGCAAGGGGCCACTCAGGCTGGAGGAATACGGTGTATCGGGTTCACCTACAGATATTGTAGTCAAATGCAATGGCTGCAACAGAGAACGTCGATTATCGGATGCTTTTGGTGAATTAGGCAAAAAAAATATGCCGCTTTGTCGCGCTCGTCACCCGCATCTACGTGTTTTTGATGATAGCTGCGACGAACAGATGAAAACCATCTTGTTGGGAGCATCTAATAGTTGGTTTCCAATTACACTCTCAGCCTTATCAATTCCCATCACCTCTAATCAATTAGAGCAGTTGGTCAATCAAAACTGGACTATTTTGGGAAAAGCGAGTAACTTTAGTGCCTTAGATGCTGTGCTGCAAGCTTTCTTCGCTATGGGGCAACTTCAGGAATTATCTAAATACACAACAGACAAAATTTGGGCGCTAGTTGAACAAAAACAACTTCAGCAGCAAAGCAATTTTGATGATGAAAGTGTCAGGGACTTGAAAACACCTGAATGGCAAATTTTCTCAGCAGCAGACCCAAATCTTAATACCCCAGATTTTCAACTGCGGACTGTAAACCCACCATCTGGGTATGAAAATTACTTTTCGCAGGTGGTGTTGGTAGAAAGATTGCGAGAAGTTCGTGCCTTAATTGGCTTTACACGCATTCAATCCCCAGGTGATTTTATCGACTCTGGAGAAATTCTCACAGAGCATCGGGTTCCATTGAGTCGCAGCAAACCTAAATGGGTACCGGCAAGTGAAGTCAAAGGCGAGGGTATCTTTATCCAGTTCAAAGAAACGACACTTCATCAATGGGAGCAAAATCAACTATTGCAAGATTATGAGCGTCAAGCATTCGATGCTCATAAAAAGTGGTGTAATGTTCGTTCTCTCGATCCAGACAAAGTTAAATTTCCCGGTGTACGCTACATTTTACTACACTCTTTTGCTCACGCTCTGATGCGGCAAATGGCCCTTGAGTGTGGTTACAATGCTGCCAGTTTAAAGGAGCGAATTTACTCCAAACGACCAGAAGAAGAAGGCGGCCCAATGGCAGGAATACTAATTTATACCGCCGCGCCTGATAGTGAAGGTACCTTGGGTGGTTTAGTCAGTTTGGGAGAGCCTAAAATACTTGGATACCATATAGACCAAGCTTTAGAACAAATGCGGTTATGCGCTTCTGATCCCTTGTGTGCAGAACATACCCCCTTTAAAGGAGCTACATCACTACATTGGGCAGCTTGCCATGCTTGTCTGTTTAGCCCAGAAACCTCCTGTGAACGCGGCAATAAGTATCTGGATCGCGCGGTACTTATTCCCACTGTACTATCCGCAGACTTAGCGTTCTTCCCAGAGGAGAAAACGTGAGCTTTTTACCACCGCTTTTATTAGCTCAAATTCGTACCTGTGCCAAACAACTTCCATCTCCTGTTTTAGATGCTGTAATTAATTTGTTGATAGCCACTCCAGCAAGATATTGTGATTTTGCGTTGAAAGCATCAATCTTGAAACAACTGCCCAATACTAATTTTCGCCGATTAGTAGGGGAATTGTTAGAAACTTGGTGTCGGGAAGCTATTTATTTGGACAGTAGTGCGATCGCGTCTGCATTAGCCACAGCAATTTACTGTGAGGTGGCAGCAAAGAATGAGTTGTCTGTTGAGTTGGTTTGGACTGGCCCCACAAGTGAGGGAATACCACTTCGCAGAACAGAACAAGTGTTACTACAATTAATTCACGAAGCGCAACGGGAAATAATTCTTGTCAGTTTTGCTGTTTATAAGATTCCAGAGATTGCAAAAGCATTATTAACAGCAATGAAACGAGAAGTCACTGTGCGAATTATTGCTGAAACCCCCGAATCTAGCAAGGGTAAAATACCTTTTGGAGTCAGTGCAGCATTGGGACTGGAAATTGCCCAACAAGCACACATTTTTATTTGGCCACGAAATAAGCGGCTTACAGATTCAGAAGGAAGGTATGGTTCCTTACACGTTAAATGTGCGATCGCCGATAGAAAGCACCTGTTTATTTCCAGTGCTAACCTCACTGAGTACGCTCTGACATTAAATATGGAAATGGGACTACTAGTTCATGGTGAAGATATAGCTCATCAAGTGGCAGAACATATCGACCGTTTAATTCAGGAAGAGTTTCTCGTATCTTTAAACTCGCTGTAGGCATAAGTATTCAGTAGGCAACTAAATTTTTGGCTATACATTTCTGTTAAAGCAGTTTTTTACCTAAAAAGTTATTTTTCTATTTCTTCTACTCATATATACAAAGGTGCTTGCATTCTCAACAAGTACGTTTGTAACTTGGCAAGTGTGCAGGTTAGGTAATACAAACATAGATGTGAAACTGAATAGCTCCTACTGAACGGATATATGCCAGTTTGATTTTGAGAATTAATGGTTTTTATGAGGCTAGCGAGTGCCCAAAACATCTGTGTAAAATATTGTGGCATCTACACGAAAAAGAAATTTGTATCGAAAAAGATAAATTCCTCAGCAAGGGACTCGTATTTTCCATAGATTTGCTGTATCTTGTTTATTCCGTGCAATTATTAACATCCAATTTCTCACAACTTTGCTGTCATCCAGATTTTCAGCCGATGCCTTTGGGGAGCAGTGAATGAAAACTTTTAATAGATAGATATGAAGATCATCAAAAAATCCGACAAGCTGACTCTGAAGAAAATGATGGAAATCCAACACGCTGAAGACCAAAATCTTCAAGCTGATACCGTCAATTCTTCAGCCCCTGTAGCTGATGAGCAACCAGCAGCAATTCTTCTTCCAAGAGAACCTGACTATATTCCATTCCTTGACAATCCTCCAGTACAGTCTGTTGGCAACTCTGGCTGGCAGATTTCTGACATTTGGCGGGATATCCGGGTGGATGATTTTTGTGGGTGATACTCCTGATAAATATAGGTAAAAAACAATACATTTCTCTTGGGTGTACGTAGTGTCACAAAGAGGAGTTGCTCTTTGGTAAAGAAGCCTACCAAATAATCAACGGTAGCATTAAAGTTGAGTGCGTAGACGTTTAGGCGGCAAGGCGATAGACATTGCAATGGCTCAATGGGTAAACGAAAGAGAAAACATTACAATACATCCTTCCCGAAGCAAAGAGTTCCATTTCCTCTGGGCTTTTCCTCCACTCAACGAGCAGGAGTGCAAAAACTATATCAATCGTTGCCAAAATGAGGACTTTGAAGGCTTACTAATTTGTCACGCAGATAGCGCTGAAATTATTGGAGTCGCAAATTTCAGTCAAATCTTCTACCGAGCGTTTCAAAATGCTTATCTCGGTTATTACGTTGACGTCAATTTTTCAGGTCAGGGGTTGATGTCAGAGGGTGTGCGTTTAGCGATTGATTACGCTTTTTGTACACTCGGTTTGCATCGTATTCAGCCCCAAAACAGGGCATCCATTCATTTGGTAGAGCGGCTCGGTTTCACGAAGGAGGGTTTCTCTCGACGATACCTCAAAATCAATGGAGAATGGCGTGACCATGAACGCTGGGCTTTAACGGTTGAAGATTGGGTATAGGTATGCCAGCAGCCCAACTTCGTAGCAGACGGGAGCAACGCGATTTTGTGAGGTGCTAAAATCTGGGACGTATATAGCTTGTTTCAGGATGCGATCGCAACTAAAAAACCAGATTTTGTTGAGAATATAGGGGTGTAATTGAGAACTAAACCCCGATCTCACTTTTTCGCGTTGCTCCCTAGCAGACGGACGAAAGGCGTTAGTTGGTTTCCGAGGTTAATCGTTATTCATTCTTACAGCAGGAGTCATCGAATCATGAGTGAAATCACTCCCCAAAATATCAACTCAACTTTTGTTGTCCTGGATGATGCTAACAATGCAATTTTGATCGCTAACAGCGATCGCTTCTACGAAAAGCTAGAACAGCAATTTGGAGACTTTAAGAGAAAACGGTTGATTTCCCACTACACATTCGAGCAAGACTGGGATAGTTGGGAAAGACACCCTGCCGGAGAGGAATTTGTCTGCCTTTTATCTGGACAGATTGATTTCGTGCTGGAGCAAGATAGAGGTGAAGCAATTGTGTCTCTCAACACCCCTGGTCAGTACATTTTGGTGCCACGCGGAGTCTGGCATACAGCAAAGGTTCGTACTCCCAGTTCAGTGTTATTTATCACGCCTGGTGAAGGAACCCAGAGTCGATCGCTTTTCTAAAACATGGCTATGGACATTACCACCAAACGATTTCTTCTCCGTGACTTTGTTCAGGAGGATGAGCCTGCATTCCTTGCTTATCACGCTGATCCTCGTTATGCCGAGTTCTGTTCACCGGAAGAAGTGACCCCGGACTTTACTTATCAACTGTTTCAACGGTTCATACAATGGGCAACCGAAGTTCCTCGATGCAATTACCAGTTGGCGATCGTCGATCGCCGCAATCTGGAGTTAATTGGCTGTGGTGGATTGCGGCAGGATGGCTATGCTGCCGGGCAGGCAGAACTTGGAATTGAGCTAGCACCCCAGCACTGGGGGCGTTATGCCTATGCAATCGAAGTTGGGAAAGCTCTGATTGATTTTGGGTTCCGCGATTTGGGACTAAAGGAAATTATTGGTCTTTCTGTGAGTGCTAACCTGAGAGTATCCCGGCTAGCAGAACGTTACGGATTCCAGGCGATCGGTACACAACCTGGTTCCGGCTGGATGCATATGCAAGGGTGGAGCCAGATTAAGTGGCAGCTTACCAGAGAATCATGGGAGCATTTATTTCCTTTGACCAGTTCGGTTAATTAAGCTTTTTGGAAGAAGGAGCAACGTAATTCAAGAAGTGTCGCGATGTCAATCCATTCCAAAGGCTATGGCAAAGCGGACGCTCAGCAACCTATCACCCCACAAACTCAATTTCCGATCGCTTCACTGAGTAAATCTTTTACAGCGATCGCAGCGCTGCAATTGGTAGAAGCTGGAAAAATTAACCTGGATGTCTCTGTAAAACAATATCTACCAGACTTCACTCTGGCTGATACCCAAACGGCTGATCAGATCGCGAATCATTGTGAGGTCTGATTGAGACTTGCAAGTGCAGCTGCGATTCGCCCAGATGCCTTTGGTCGTTTGTACATTCGTTCCATGTAGTCCACCAGCGTGGGGAAAGTGGCGAGTAGCTGAACTTCATTCGCCCAATCCAGTGTGTAAGCAAGCACAAAATCAGCCACTGTGACGTGTTCACCCACTACAAACTGCCGATCCAACAGATGGTTCTCTAAAACGACAGCCATACTGGTGAAGTCTTGCCGAGCGAGAGGTATTTCAGCAGGCAATCTCAACTCTTCTGGGTATATAAACGTGTGGCGAGCGATACGCCATAGCGGCTGTTCCAATTCGGTGGCAGTAAAGAGGAGCCAACGATAAAGCTGTGCTCGCAGAAGCAATTCTGTAGGTACCAAGTTAGATTCTGGGTACTTCTCACCGAGGTACAAAGCAATGGCTACGGATTCAGTGATGATATGTTCGCCATCGATGAGTACAGGGAGCTTGCCAGTGGGATTGATGGTGAGAAAATCGGGTGTACGGTGTTCACCTGCCTGCATGTTGATGGAGATTGCTTCAAATTCCACCCCAAGTTCCTGGAGAACCCAACGAACCCGAATTGATCGTGTGGGAGCAAATTCATAGAGTTTCATGAATCAACCTCAGTGATGTGCAAATATCTTTCATCTTCTTGTATCAATGGGTGTGCTAATGTTTCGATGAGTTCGCGAATTTGTATTCCACTGGTTGTTCTGTTGTAGTTCACACTCCTGCTCCTTCCCTTTCAGCCTCAACTGGATGGGTTGCTTCGGGTTCCATGTAAATCAGTTCCCAAATGTGACCATCTAAATCCTGAAATCCATGCGCGTACATAAATCCGTGGTCTTGAGGTACATTGTAGGTTGTGCCACCAGCAGCAACGGCTTCACGAACCAGCTGATCCACTTTTTCTCGGCTCTCAACTGATAAGCACGTCAACACCTCGGTACTTTTTGTGGCATCGCAAATCGGGTTCGGCGTGAATGTTTTGAATTTCTCATGCGTCAAAAGCATCACAAAGATGGTTTCGGACACAATCATGCAGGTGGCCGTTTCATCGGTAAATTGGGGGTTGAACTGAAAGCCAAGTTTTGTGAAAAACTCGATGGATTGCTGGAGATATTTGACGGGTAGGTTGACGAAAATTTGAGTACTCATGGTTTCTCCTGGTGTAGTTAGTTGTTGGTCAGTGGCTATTTAACCTGAGTTCGGGTTAAGCCAGAAGCTAAAAAGCTTATTCTGTCAGGATTGAATAAAACTGGAATTGATCAAAGCAGGGATAAAAGTGGAATCATTTTGTCAATAAGGTTCACAAATGAAACTAATCTCAGCAATATGTCTTATTGACAATAGATGAAAACAGAGCTTTAGACCGAACAACGATAATTCAAGGCTTTTGAGGATTTCTTATCCCGAACTCAGGTTATTTACAAAGGACAAAGGACGAATGACAGATGTTGGTATAGGCTCAGATGCTTTGTTCGCAGTTGATCATCCACGGTGTCCCAAACTGATCGGTCAACATGCCAAAGCGCGATGACCAGAACGTTTGCGCGATCGCCATCTTCACCTTGCCGTTTTCTGCTAGAGCGTGAAAAAGCCGTTCTGCCTCAGCGATTTCAGGAACGCTAATTTGTACGTAGAAACCTTGCGGGGTTTCAAAGTATCCTGGTGGGCAGTCAGATCCCATCAGGAGGCGATCATCTAGTTCAAGGCAAGCGTGCATGATTTTGTCTTGCCATTCCGGTGAGACATTTTCGGCGGAAGGTGCTTCTTTGTGTGTCATCATCATAGTCATCTTGCCACCCAGACATTGTTCATAGAACTTGAACGCTGCCTCACAGTTGCCGTTGAACATCAGGTAAGAATTGAGTTTCATTGATTTCTCCTTTTGTAATCGATTCTGCGTTTTGATGAGCGGATCGTTCGCACATGAACATCATTTGCGCGGTTGCTGATGACCAAAGAGGCAGGGGAGCAGGGAGCAGGGAGCAAGGGATAAAGATACTGGAGTTCCCCTGCCACAAGGGTTGCAAGCCCCTAAATTTATTTATGCTCCAAGTAAAAACATTTATTTCGATAGCGTAGCGTTAGCGAGTCCGCGAGCGTCGACGCGAAGCGCGAGAAATAATACGTCCTTGTTCCAAGCCCCTAAATTTATTTATGGGGTTCTCCCCCCTGCCCCCCTCACAAGTGTAGGTTTTTTACAAAAAACATCTAGAATGAGGTAAGACTAGGTAGACAAGGAGGGAAAGTGGACAAGGAGGAAGAACGCAGAAAAATTATAACCCACGAAGATTTAATCATCTACCAAAAAGCATTTCAGGCAGCTATAACTATTTTTGAGATATCAAAACGGTTCCCAGAGGAAGAAAGATACTCTCGGGAGCAACGCGATTTTGTGAGGTGCTAAAATCTGGGACGTATATAGCTTGTTTCAGGATGCGATCGCAACTAAAAAACCAGATTTTGTTGAGAATATAGGGGTGTAATTGAGAACTAAACCCCGATCTCACTTTTTCGCGTTGCTCCCCAGGTTTAGCTACTTGGAGCTTTGGGATAGTAATGACAGGCTCAAGTAGTCTAACCAGAGTCTCAGAATTTATCGGCAGGCTTAATCAAGAGAACACTAATGCAGTTCGACAAAGACTAAAAGAATGGTATCAAGAAGCAGATGCCAAAACAGGAAAAAAAAGAACTGCTATAGATGTAACTAAGTGCTTTGCTCCCCTACTCCAATGGATTTTGAGTATGTGGAACAGTGAAGAAAAATGGCTTCCTCTTGCGGTAGATAGCACTAATATTGGACAACACTTCACGGTTCTTTCTGTTCATGTTCTCTATCGGGGTTGCGGCATTCCTGTAGCTTGGAAAATTGTCAAAGGAACAGAAAAAGGAGCTTGGAAACCTCATTGGCAGCAATTATTCCAATCATTGAAAGATGTTGTTCCTCCGGAAATGCAAGTCGTTGTTTCAGCAGATAGAGGACTCTATGCTGACTGGTTGTTTGACGCAATTTGCGCTTTGAATTGGCATCCTTTTTTACGAATTAATTATACTGGAACATATCAAATTAGAGGAGAGACCGAATGGCAGTTTTTAGATAAACTAGTACAAAAAACAGGGACGAGTTGGTCTGGAATAGTCACCTGTTTTAAAACTAATCCACTCAATTGCACAATACTTGCCCGTTGGGATGAAGGTTACAAAGATCCTTGGTTAATTGTCACGGATTTACTACCCCAACAAGGGGATGCTCTCTGGTATTCTTTACGTTCTTGGATTGAGTGTAGTTATCGGGATATCAAAAGTGATGGTTGGCAGTGGCATAAAACTCGTTTACGAGAACCAAATAGAGCCGAAAGGGTATGGTTAGCTATGGCTGTAGCTACCCTTTGGACTATAACAATTGGCACTGATATAGAGCCACATTACCTAAATAATTTATCGAAAGAACTTTCTCCAAATCATCTGGACAAAAAACAAGATATTCCCAAAAAAACTGTTTGTAAGATTTCTTGTTTTCTTCAAGGTTTAATTCATATTCTTGCTGACTTACTTAACGGCAAGGCTATTTCTTTAACTGGTTTGTTTCCACAACCCTACCACAGTACATCTGCTGCTGCTGCCAATACTTCCTAATCTCAATGAATGGTTCTGGCGTAAAAAAGCTTCCTTGTCTACTTTCCCCCCAAGTCTTCCAAGTCTTACCTCATTCTAGATCTGATTGTAAAAAACCTACACTTGTGAGCCTGCCCCCCGCCCCCTGCCCCTTGTCCTCTTCGCTGACGTTACTCTTGCTGCTGCGTTTCAAGTTGAGCGCGAATGCGGTCTTCCTGCTCCCTTAAGGCGGGTGTCAGGACTTCACCAAAATCCTCTGTCTCGAATACGGGACGAATCTCAATCTCGGAGTCTCCTGGCATAGGGTTAGGGCAGCGCTTTACCCAAGCAACTGCCTCTTCCATTGAGTTCACCTGCCATAGCCAGTACCCTGCCACTAGCTCCTGCGCTGGAGTGAAAGGTCCCTGGGTGACGGTGCGATCGGTTCCTGAAAAGTGAACTCGCACCCCTTTTGAGCTAGGATGAAACCCCTCAGCGGCGAGCAAGATACCTGCCCTGGCTAATTCTTCGTTGTACTGCCCCATTTCAGTTAAAAGCTGTTCGCTCGGCATGACCCCAGTTTCGGAGTCTTGGGTTGCTTTGACAAAGACCATGACTTTCATTGTGAAATCTCCTGTTGAATGGTTTTGAGTTAGATTGCGAGGGGTTGGGTGTGCTGATTAGCACAAAGCGCAACTCCGAAGGAACCGCTAATCAGCAGCGACACGTTTGAGTTCATCAATCTCGATCTTCTTCATTTGCAGCATGGTAGTGGTCACTTTTTGAGAGGTTGCCGCGTCGGGGTGGTTGAGTAACTCAATCAGAATGCGAGGAATAATTTGCCAGGAGACACCGTATTTGTCTTTGAGCCAGCCGCATTGCTGTGCGGTTTCATCCCCACCGGCAGACAATTTTTGCCAGTAATCGTCCACGTCCGCCTGGGTATCGCAAAAGATTTGGAAGGAAATCGCCTCGTTAAATTTGAAGGTCGGACCACCGTTGAGTGCTGTGAACGGCTGACCATCAAGTTCAAAGCTGACAGTCATGACGGCTCCGGCTGGTTTTCCGTGAATTTCCTGTCCAGCGTCTCCATATCGACTGACGTGGACAATTTTGGAATTGCGAAAAATCGACGTATAAAACTGAGCGGCGGCTTCGGCTTGATCATCAAACCATAAACAGGGAGTGATTTTGGAATTGTTTTGCATGAGGGTTCTCCTTGAGTTCAAGCGGTTAAGGACGGTCAACCCAATTCGCAATTCGCAATTCGCAATTATTACCCCACGCCTAAAGGCGGGGACAAGAACTAGATACTACGTCTTTTTATCTTTTCTTCAATGAATTGAGGGACTTGTATCCTTTTTGTCCGCAATTGCGAACTGCGAATTGCGAATTGTTCAGTCAGGGCTGTGCTGGTAGTCCCGTAACTTCGATCACAGGACGGATTTCGACGGTGCCGACTTTTGCACCTGGGATGCGGGTGGCGATCGCAATGGCTTCATCCAAATCCTGAGCATTAACGAGGAAGAATCCACCCAATTGTTCGCGGGTTTCGGCAAATGGGCCATCGGTCACGAGTGATTTGCCATCACGGACTTGGACACTGGTTGCGGTTGCAACAGGATGGAGTGGAGCCGTCGCCAGAAATTGTCCTTGAGTATGCAAGTCCTGGGCGAGTTGGGCAGATTCCCCATAGCAATGCTCCCGCTCGGTGTCGCTCATGGCGTTTTCGTCCATATAAATCAGCAGCAAATATTTCATTCGGTTGCCTCCTTTGTGATTAAGTCGAACGGGAATTGTCCAAATCGACACCTGAGTGCAAAAATTTTGTCTAGTACAATTGAACTTATCTCCCTTTATCAGTTAGTCGAACGGGAATTGCTCAAATCGACACCTTGCCCAAAATTCTTTATGTATTTTTGTAAAAGGTATGACTTCAATCCCAAAAACAGATGTGGCTCAAGCAATTGCTGCCCTTTATCGAACTGAATGGGGGCGCATTGTCGCTATTCTGATTCGGCTGGTCGGAGATTTTGATGTAGCTGAAGAAGCTGCACAGGCAGCATTTATAGCGGCAGTGAATCAGTGGGAAAGCGACGGTATTCCCGATCATCCCCGCGCCTGGATTATCCGAACTGCCCGGTACAAGGCGATCGATCGCCTCCGACGACGCACGAAACTGACCGAAAAACTGGAGTGGTATGCGGCATCTGGCTTAATTCCAGCCACTGAAGAACCAACCTATGACAGTGATGAAATTGGAGACGATCGCCTGCGATTAATCTTTACCTGCTGTCACCCGGCACTGGCAACGGAAACTCAAGTAGCGTTGACCCTCCGAATGTTGGGTGGACTGGAAACCGACGAAATTGCCCGCGCCTTTCTTATACCGACTGCAACAATGGCACAGCGGTTAGTTCGTGCTAAACGCAAAATTCGAGACGCAGGCATTCCTTACAAAGTACCTGAGACGACTGATCTCGCTCCCCGGATAGAGGCAGTCCTGACAGTCATCTATCTCATCTTCAACGAAGGCTATGCCGCAACCAAAGGAGATGCGATCGTGCGGGCTGACCTCTGCATCAAAGCGATTCGCTTGGGGCAACTGGTGCGGCAATTGCTGGCACCCCAACCCCCATCTGAAGTCACAGCACTGGTGGCGCTGATGTTATTGCACGATTCGCGGCGCAATGCGCGTCTAGATGAGGCAGGCGATTTGATTTTGCTAGAAGATCAGGATCGCAGTCGTTGGAACCATCTACAGATTGCTGAGGCGTTACCTCTGGTAGAGGAAGCGTTGCGCGGTAGAACCGGAGTGTATGCCCTGCAAGCGGCGATCGCCGCCCTCCATTGTCAGGCAACCCGCGCCGAAGAAACAGACTGGGCGCAGATCGTGCGGCTCTATGAGGTGTTGGAACGCTTGCAGCCCTCACCCATTGTTACCTTGAACCGAGCAGTGGCGATCGCAATGGCAGACAGTCCTCAAGCCGCATTTGGACTGATTGATAGCCTTGTTCCAGAACTGGACAGCTATCATCTCTTTCATGCCACCCGTGCAGATTTATTCCGGCGTGTTGGAGCATTAGAGGAAGCGACTCAGAGCTATACACGGGCACTAGAATTAGTGACAAATGACAGTGAGCGTCGTTTTCTGGAACGTCGGTTGCGCGAAGTTCAACATAACATTCAGTCCGGCTAAGGGTTTACAACAGTTTAAAGCGCCAGGCATCCATGATGCCGTTGAAAAAGAAATGAAAAATCTTCTAACAGGGTGAACTTGTAACTTAACAAAAGGCAAAAGTAGACAAGTCGGCTTAGTACTAAAGTACTGTTATAATCCAATCGTTTCATCAAGTTGTGTTAGGGTGCAGCAAATCACCGATCGGCTCTCTAGCACATCCACATCAACTGATAGAGGATTCCGACATGGATAACAATCCCAGCATTCTCTCGCACGTTTCGATTGGTACTAATGATTTTGAACGAGCGATCGCCTTCTATGATGCTGTGTTGCCAACATTGGGCTGTAAGCGATTTATGGAGCATCCAGGGGCGATCGCCTATGGCAAACAGTATCCCGAATTTTGGGTGGGAACTCCCTTCGACGGGCAACCCGCAACGGTTGGCAATGGAACTCACATTGGTTTTATTGCTCCTACAAAAGAAGCAGTCCACGCCTTCTATGAGGCAGCATTAGCGGCAGGAGGCAAAGACGATGGTGCCCCTGGTGGCAGACCCGACTATAGTGAGCCGTATTACGGCTGCTTTGTGCGCGATCCAGATGGACACAAAATAGAAGCCGCCTTCTGGGATGAGCAGCTTGAGCAGCAACTCAACCAGAACAATGCTTGACCAGAGAATGACTCATTTTTAGAGGCAAGATAACACTATAGAATTCCATCGAGGTCGCCTGATTGACCATGTTCATCTACGAGTTGCTGATGTTGCTGCCAGCAAACGGTTTTACCGGGCAGTGTTGCGAAATAAATGTACTCCCGGCTCCTGCTCATCGCCCCACTAATTCTGTTAAAATCGCGTCTTCCAGCACGTAAATTTTGAGGCAGTGCCATGTGTGCAAAGGGATTTGGGCAATCTCAACCTACTAAAATCGATAAACTTATTGAATCTGCGGTGCGTTATTGCCACAAGCGACACCCAGAAGCCTTAGACAGCATCTTTGATTATTTACCTGTCAACCTCAACCAACGAGTAGTAACGGGGATTTTGGCAGCATTGCAGAAAGATATTGACACTTTGAGTTGGTTTTGCGGCTACATGGCATCAGAAATCAACGGCAGTGAGGACAACCAAAAGCCTCATCATCCCATCGCGGAACTTAGCAAAACTCTGATTAAATCGGGGATGGAACCCTTTACTGATTTTATGCCTTACCCAGGTTGCCGCATCGTTATACTCAATTCGGAAAAATTTGAATCATTGCCAGAGTCAGTTCAAGCTGTGGTGCAGCAGGCTTTTGACATCAAGGAAAGTACTGGAAAAGAGGCACAAAGGATAAATGATGCCTTGCTGCAAGAGTTGGTGGTTCAGGAATAAAAAATTGAATAACAGGAATTGTGGTAAGCGCCAGCCATGTCGCTCTTGCTTATCGCCCTTCATTCAAGCGCTCGCGTTCAGCGTCTCGTAGAGAGGAAAAAAGAGCGATGCCTGCGGCGGGCTATTCGGTGTTGCCCCCATCTCTTTAGTTTTTTAGTCAGGCGATCGCACCTACAAATGATTAACTGTGATGCATAAGTTGTTAGATTATTTCAGTTATATATATATTCAATAACCAACAGAGGATCACCTATGAAACTCGCTAATTCACTCAATTTAGCAAATTTTGTTGGTTCTATTTTACTACCTAGAATCGCTAACAATCAAACAGCTACTTCTAACAAGAGTGAAACATCAATTACTTTACCCAGTAATTCCATAAATATCAATTCTCTGCAACCCTTTGATACTGCTGTTATTGCTTATCACATGATGGGTAATGGCAACTTTGAATAAAGCATAGTTTCAGTACAGCCTTTGAAAAGCTACTTTATCTCTCCAACCTTGGAGGGGTTTTTAACTGGTGCATTAATTCTTAAAATCAACATTATATTACTCCAGAAGATAGAGACATCTTAGAAAAGTTAAAGCACACTAGTAAGAGCAACTTTAACTATTCAGTAATGGTGTAGCAATGTGGCTAAAATATGGTGTAAATGAAGAAGGTATCTTGATATGTATTGAAGATATCAACAGGGGCAAGACTTCACTTCAGTGTCCTTACTGTAATAGCAGTCTAACTGCTAAAAAAGGCAAGGTGAAAGAGCATCATTTTGCTCATAATGAAGAAACCTGCCGCCCCATAGCTAACCGAGAATTCCCTACTCTGCCACTCTATGACAATTTCAACGTTCAATTATCTGGCAAGGATTTGGCACAGTTAAAGCTGCTTTGGCAGGAGTACGGAGCCAAAAATTACCCTATTAGTTCCTACTTAATTACTTCTAGTTTACTCAAAGCAGGAGTGTTAAGAAAAAATCTATACTTAACCCCACCTGAGTATGAATTTAGTGATTTGGGTAAAATTCCTGTTGGAGCGCTAGAGTTTGCACGGTTCAATGATGTACAGGAGCCACTATTACTTAAAAAACTGCTGAAATTTGAGCTAGCTTTTAAACACGCCGAATACAAAAATGCTCCAGATTTAGCATATCGACTTACTGATTTAAAACTCTACCGCGCTCAACTTCAACGTATTCTATCCTCTAGCCTATATTTTTTAGAAATACAAACGAATATTGGCACTTTGTACAAAATAGGAGTAACCCAAAGACCCGTTGTCAAGCGAGTAGCAGAAGTAAAAATTGATTTACTTGCTCATTATTCCAGTGTTGCTATTAGAGTATTAGGAACTTGGGAGCATAGAGGTAATGTTGAACTGTATTTCAAACACCGCTATCAGTGCTTAAATTATCCTATCGGCAGTTTAACTGAGTACTATAAATTTAATGCTGAGGATACCGAAATGGTACTGCGTGACCTACAACAAATGCAACCTAAAATACTTTCTCTTGATGAAATAGATATTCTTGAGGAGAATTCTAGCTGGGAGCAAATTGCTGTGTAGTATTCTCATAATCCCGTAGCAAAATCTAATTAATTACCAAGCAAAAATAATTATTTTATTGCTTCTAAATACTCTACCACTGATAATGACGCGACTGCCGACTCTTGATACAGCATTATTTACTGAGGAGCGATGGCGTAACCGCCCAGTGTAGCTGATCGCAGTGGTCAAGCGCATTACTTAAGACTATGCACTCAACGATTTAAGAAGCTAGCAAACCCGACATCTCCAATACTCGCTGTGACCAAGTAGAGGCAACAGATGCAATATCTGTAATTTCCATTGATTTGTCCCAAACATTAATCCAGTTTTGTAATAAGTCTTGGAGTTGATTTAATTCAACATTATTAATTTCACTTTTTTGTTGTATTAAAGACACGTACAACAAACTTTCTGACAACAATATTGGAGCTAATTCACGAATTGCACTCTTTTGTGACCAAGAGTTAAGGCGTGCCAAACTAGCTGCCAATTCTCCTAATTGTTGCGCGTGGGGTTGACGTAAAAAACTTGCTTCAATTGCACTCCAGTTAGGCATTACAATCCTCCTAGCAATTGCTTGGTAATTTGGCTAACTTGTTCTCGAATTTGGTTAGATCGACTACCTTAAGTTACTAAAGTACTTTGCAACACAACCGAAGCACTACCTCCAGCCTTGAACGATCGCGCCGCCGAAAATGCTACGATTCACCTCGCTGGTGAAGATGCTATAGGGAAAGGCGGGATCAAGGGCACTGCTCTCGTCCAGCGTCCGCATCTGTTCCGGGGTGAGGCGGATGTCCAATGATGCCAGATTGTCATACAGTTGTTCGAGCTTACTGGCACCCAGAATCGGCGAGGTAATGCCAGACTGCACTGAAACCCAGGCAAGGGCGACCTGTGCCAAGGGGCGATCGACTTGGGCTGCCACCGTTCGCAAAGTATCAAGGACGCGCCAGTTACAATCGGTGAACATCTGGCTTCCGAAAGGATTGGGGCCAATCAGCCGTCCTTGACCGCTCGCCCCCGCCCCCTCGCGCTCGTACTTGCCAGTGAGGAAACCGGCAGCAAGCGGACTCCAGGCACAGATGCCGAGACCGCATTCACGGGCGGCGGGCAGATGTTCGCGCTCAATGCTGCGTTCAACGAGCGAATACGCCAGTTGCATGGCGATGGGCCCAGGAATGTTATGCGCTGTGGCGATCGCCGCTGCCTTGGCAGTGTACCAGGCTGGCACATTTGAGAATCCGAAGTAGCGGATCTTGCCGACGCGTACCAGGTCGCCGAACGACTGTAGTACTTCTTCAACGGGCGTCACCATATCCCAGGTGTGCATCCAGTAGAGGTCAACATAGTCGGTACGGAGGCGGCGCAGCGAACCCTCAAGCGCCCGATGCATGTTTTTGCGTCCGTTACCGCCCGCATTCGCGTTGCCCGGTTCGCCGCCGTGAAAGCTGAACTTGGTTGCAAGCACTAGTTGGTCGCGTAGGCTGCGATCGGCGATATAGCTACCAATCAGTTCCTCGCTGCGACCCTTGGCATATACATCGGCGGTGTCGATGAAGTTGCCGCCAGCATCGACATAAGCATGGAAGATGGACTCAGAAACCTCATCGGGCGCACCCCATCGCGGGGTGCCGAAGGTCATGGTGCCGAGGGTGAGCGGGCTGACGAGCAAGCCGGAGTGTCCGAGAGTGCGGAAGGCGGTAAGGCTCATAGGTTTCTTTTCTGGCTGAAACAACAAAGTCGATGAAGAGTGCTGAGTTAAAAGTGCTGTTAGCGGATAGCTAAGGTTTAGCCCGTGCTGAGTAAGAAGAGGAGTGCTGAGTACTCAGAATGGTAAAAGTGTCTTGTCTGTGTCAATCAAGCTCATGATGCAAAGAAGGGACACAGACAGTGATGTCTTCGATACCTAGAAGGCGCTGGCTGTCGGGCGGACAATGATTTCGTTGACATCGACATCATCCGGTTGGGACACAGCAAATAAGACAGATTGGGCGATCGCCTGAGGGGTGAGGGCAGTTTTGCGAAGTTCTTTTAAGAAGCCTTTTACTGCATCGTCCGTGATATCAGAGCCGAGTTCGGTCTCAACGACACCGGGGGATATGATGGTTACGCGAATGTTCTTCGACTCCTGGCGCAGTCCATCAGATATCGCCCAAACAGCATATTTTGTCGCGGAATAGACTGCACTGGTGGGCCCTACCATGTGAGCAGCGATCGACGCAGTATTGATAAACTGTCCGCCGCCTTGTGCTTCCATGATCGGTAAACCAGCCGCAATGCCGTTCAATACGCCACGGATATTTACATCAATCATGGTGTCCCACTCCTCGACTTTCAGGGCATTCATTGGAGACAAGGGCATCACACCTGCATTGTTGAAGATGACATCGACGCGACCAAATTTTTCTTTAGCAAAATGAATGAATGCTTTCACATCCTCGCGATAGCGAAGATCCACTGCTTTGAATTCTGCAATGTTTCCCTGGTCGCGGATCTCTTTGACAATCGCTTCTAGCTTTTCTGTACGCCGTGCCCCCAGAACTACATTTGCACCGTTTTGAGCAAGTAACTTCGCGGTGGCTTCACCGATGCCACTACTGGCTCCAGTGATCGCAATAACTTTGTTTTCTACATTTAACATGATGACTGTCCTTGCTGTTGAGGTTGATTTGACTTAGAAAAATATGCCTCTAGAGACTTCAATTCTTTGGGTATTTACTCATCGGTTTCCGCGATGGGTGAATGGCCACAGTAGGCGATCGCAGAAACAACACTGTTCACTTTTGCCTCACTGCTGCGATCCGTCACAATTACACCAACCTCTTTTTTCGCCAGCGCCAAAGAGGTATTTTTCGCCAGTCCTTGGCTCGCTCCTGTGACTAAAGCAATTTTTGCCTTGTTTCTCTTCATTGCCTCATCCTTTCAGCCTTGTCTTTCAGCATGGGTTCATCATAAGGTTGAAAAGCTTTTCCCTAAATACATAAACCTCGCAGATGATTGCCTAATCCTCTCAAATCAGGCGTTGGCAAGGGAGAAATATTCTCTATAATGAGCGTATGAGGATGGTATCAGTCAGGAATTGAGTATGGTGATTGAAACACTCAACTATGAAGCGGCAATCAGCAAGTGTGACGAACTGGCAGCATTAGTGACTCGGCACACTGACGGTAAGGGGAACGGTGTTCATGCAACGGCAATTAATCAGTTAGAATTCATGCGGGAATCTGATACTTCAGCCACAATGCAGGGGGTCACCGAACCGATTCTCGGCATTGTCGTTCAAGGCAAAAAAGAAGTGTTGCTAAATGAGGAAACCTATGGGTATGGTGTGGCTCAATATCTAGTGGTGTCGGTGGATTTGCCGCTCTGTGGATGTGCGATCGAGGCGACACCTGCGAAGCCGTATCTAGGATTTAAGCTAGATTTAGACCCCGTTCAACTCTGTGACATTATTGCTCAAACTAACCCAGGCATGGGTAAGAAAGAAAACTCGGTTAGAGGCTGGTTCATCAGCGATGCCGATCCATCGTTGATTGATTGTGCTATCAGGCTGACACGGCTTTTGGACACACCGCAGGATATTCCATTCCTAGCACCAATGATCGTCCGCGAAATCTACTACCGTTTGCTAATTGGTGAACAAGGTGAAGCAGTTCGCCAAATTGCCACATCGGGCAGCAATATGCAGCGCATTGCTGAAGTGATAAAACTTATCAAGGCTGATTTTACAAAGCCACTGCGGGTTGAGGATCTAGCTCTTCAAGCCAATATGTCTCCTTCCTCGTTCCATCGCCATTTTAAAGAAGTCACCTCCATGAGTCCGCTGCAATATCAAAAGCAATTAAGACTATTGAAAGCGCGTCACCTGATGCTTGCCGAGAATGCCGATGCGACCCGTACTGCCTATCAGGTGGGGTATGAAAGTCCTTCACAGTTTAGTCGCGAATATTCTCGGATGTTTGGTGCGCCTCCGATGAAGGACATTGAACGATTACGAATAGCTTGAGCAAAGACTGTGAGTTCGCTACAGCAAACATCCAGACACATAGCTTTTAATTTATAAGAAGTAAGTTGATCAATATAAATTTGTGTATGAGAGCCAAATGTTAAAAGAACTTCACCTCCAACAAGTTGGTCCAGCTGCCCATTTTGATGTCGCATTTGCCGATAGGCTCAATATATTTACAGGTGATAATGGTTTAGGTAAAAGTTTTTTACTTGATATTGCATGGTGGGTGATGACTACAAATTGGGCGGAGCAACCAGCGTACCCACAGCGAGTCAGAGGTGAAAATCCGCAAATTACAGCCGTAGTTAGCAATAAAAAAAATATAAGAGAATATCAGAGCCACTTTGATTTTTCTGAACAGCAATGGCGTAATTTACAAATGCCTCCTTTATTAAAAGAGGTAGTTATTTATGTACGGGTTGATGGTAGTTTTTCCATTTTTGACCCAGCTCGCCAACGCGATATTCCTTTTGACTTTAATCCAAATACACTTTGGAATGGATTAAAGTCAAAAGATAAAGTTATTTGTAATGGTCTAATTCAAGATTGGGTTACATGGCAGAATCAACCCAATAAATATCCATTTGAACTCTTTTCTAATGTTATTAAAAAACTTGCACCTCACCCTTCCGAATGGATAGAAGTGGGAGAAACAACGCGAGTTTCTATTGAAGACGTGCGCGATATTCCTACAGTTAACCTACCTTACGGGAATGTTCCTGTCACTCAAACATCAGCCGGAATGAAGCGTATTTTGGGACTAGCTTATTTACTAGTGTGGACTTGGTACGAACATAAAAAAGCTTCAGAACTGCGACAACAAAAGCCAGTAAATCAGATAGTTTTACTAATTGATGAAATTGAATCTCATTTGCATCCTCGTTGGCAGAGGGTGATTTTACCAGCTATTTTATCTGTGGTGACAGAATTACAACCCAGGATGAAGATACAGGCTTTAGTAACTACTCATTCTCCACTTATTCTTGCTTCTTTAGAGCCAAATTTTCATGAGCAAGAAGATAAACTATTTTTATTTAAATTACAAGATAGAGAGGTTAGCCTTGACGAAGTACCTTGGTCAAAACAAGGGGACATAGTTGGATGGTTAACCTCAGATATTTTTGGACTCAAACAAGCCCGTTCCAAAGAAGCAGAAATCGCAATTGAAGCAGCAGAGGCTTGGATGCGTGATGATGATATGAATACGTTTCCAGAAAATCTGAGAATACCAACACAAATTCATCAGGAACTTCAAAGAGTTTTACCAGGACATGACCCATTTTGGCCCCGTTGGATAGTCAGGGTTAGCGCGTCTCAAACCCTATTGACAAGCGGACTTACCTATAAGCAATCAAGTTGGAAACAAAGTGGCACTATCCGGGCTAGGGTAAGATTTAATCCATCTAGGTGCAAGGTTCGAGTAATGCCAGCAGGATTTGAGAACAAGAAAAGCAAAACCAAAGCATCTTTTACACCCAGTGTAAATAGCAAAGACATTACCACTAAGTTTCAGGAATACTTCACACAAATAAAAGATCCCAGAGTGGAAAGGACAAGATATCATTTACTCACAGATATCATCACCATAGCGATTTTGGCAGTAATAGCAGGAGCGTCAGGTTGGGAAGATATTGAGGAGTATGGAATCAGTAAACAAGAGTGGTTGAAAACGTTTTTGCAACTACCATTCGGAATACCCAGCCCCGATACTTTTAGGAGGGTGTTTGAAAGAATTAACCCAAAAGAATTTGAGCAATGTTTTCGGCAGTGGGTTCAATCCTTGGTTGAGAAATTGGGAGTAGAAGTAGTAGCCATAGATGGCAAAACTCATAGAGGCTCTTATGACCGAGAATCAAAACTAAAAGCCTTGCACACAGTGAGTGCCTGGTCGAGTGAACATCGTTTAGTTTTGGGACAAACAAAAGTCAGTTCTAAATCAAATGAAATCACTGCAATTCCAGCACTATTGGACATATTAGACATCTCTGGCTGCATCATTACCATTGATGCGATGGGTACACAGAAATTGATTGCCGAGAAAATTATTGCAGCTAATGCGGATTATATTCTGAGTCTGAAAGATAATCATCCAACACTCCATCAACAAGTAAAAAATTGGTTTGAGGCAGCACAATCCATTGGATTTAAAGATATTGATATCGGTATTAGTCAACGTATTGAAAAAGGACATCACCGCATCGAAAAACGTACAGTTTACACCGTACCTGTGTCGCAGATTCCTGGACTTTATCAACTAGATTTATGGGGAGGACTAAAAACAATAGTCATGGTAGTACGTTCGATTCAGCATTGGAATAAAACAACACACGAAGTACAATTTTACATTACTAGCCTTATTAATGATGCAAACAAGATTGCTAGTGCAATTCGACAGCATTGGGGAATAGAAAATTCTGTTCATTGGACATTGGATGTTACCTTCCACGAGGATGAATGCCGAATTCGTTCTTTACACAGTCCACAAAACTTTGCTTTACTACGTCGTATTGCTCTTAATGCATTAGAGCGAGAATCGTCTTTTCGTCGCAGTATTCGCCAAAAATCACGACGGGCAGCTATGAACGATCACTATATGCTTTCTGTGTTAGCTGCGGCTCTCTCAAACTCAGTACCTCTGCCATAAATCCCCCTGTCAATAGGGTTTGAGACGCGCTAACCCTGCTGAAATATCCTGTTGTGGGTGCTGTTTCTTTGGATGCGGCTGAACTTTTTTCTTGGTCTTATTTGCTTCCGAAGTGGGGTTATATTCTAATTTTGGTTGTATTATCGAAATCTCACTGGGATAATTACTGCTTAATGTATATATAGTAACAAGTTTTTTAGAGTTACTATCGGTATCACCATTACTATCACTTGTACTGCTATTAGTAGGTTTATCACTATATAAGTAATCAATGTTACTTAAAATTATACTATTTATGCGAGCAATTGCTTTGGCTTTAGCTTGTTGAATTACTTCTTTATCTTTATCTGGGTCGTACATGATTCCATATTCAGACCGCAGTTTGTTCCAGCTATAAGGTTTGTATACTTGATAACCAGCAATTTTTACATCATTATGAGTGTAGGTAAAGCCTAGTAGTTCTTCCCCCTGCATCTTAGGCAATACTCCAATGTTATTTTCCTCCAGGCGTTGAATAAACGTAGAGACGGTGGGACTATCCTTAATGGCTTCTCCTATTGCTTGGCGAATAATTTCCTTACTTGTTGGGGTTTTGTGCTTACTGTTGACTGCTCTAATACTTTTTGATCGGTTGGGACTAGTGAGTGTAATTATTCCGTACTCTTGCTCTAACCTAGAGGCGACGGCTTCATTTGTTGTCGGTGTTACCTCTAATCCTAGTTCCGCCGCGATGCGTCTAGTTGAGACTTGGGAGTTGAAATAATCATAGGAATCATTAACTAAGCTGCCATCTAACCGAATCCGGGAGGTGATTATATGCAGGTGTTCGTGGTTGCGATCGTGGTGGCGTACTGCAACGAACTGACTCGTAGCTGCTACAGATGATTCTTCCTTGGGCAAGTATCCCATATCTTTGAGATATTCCCTTGCTACATAACTGTACTGACTGTCCGACAAATGCTCGTGGTAGTTAGGGCGGTGTGCTATCGAGATAATGAGGTGGGCACACTGCCGTTTAACTGCTTTTTTGGTGTATTTGGTACTGAGGAACTGCTGGTTAAATTCATCTGGCTTTGTTCCCATCATATTAGTATCGACAATCGCAGCATCATCTTTCCCCAAGACATACTTGAGCGTGTCGAGAAAATTCGGTTTTTTATAAATGACGGGAATCAAATTGAGGGAGTTTAAAGTGGATATATAGAACCTGTAATGCCTTATTTATCTTGGCTTAAGGCTGATTTATCTGGAACGTCTAGGTTAAATGCAGCAGCTATGGTCTGATCTACGAGTGCGATCGCATTATTGACAGTATCCAAAATTTCCTGGTTGTTTGTTTCCTTTGCTAAATGAGATAACATCATCAGTTCGCTTTTGAGGTTTCCAGCAGTAGCGCGGATAGTTATCAAGTCGGCAGGCGGTTTTGCCGTTAGTACCCGCCTTAACCCACAGGAACGTAAATACTCAGATGCAGTTACCCCTGTGGCGATCGCTTTTTCCTCAATGGTAGTTTTCTCTTGCTCAAAGAGGTATACCTTGATAGATTTAGTTCGCTTTATGGAGTTACTTACCATACCTTGTTTCACTGCGGGACTGAGTGGCATAGTTAGAGACTGCACTGAGGGAGTTGGGGATAACCGGAAATCTGACAACAGTGTATGGTCTCAATTGCGGACAATATCGCTGCTACTTTTGGTATAAACTATACTTGATTTAGATGCCGCCAGTGAGAGTACTGTAACTTGTGATAATACAAGGTAATATCTTATGGTTCGTCTTGTAACTGACACTGAAGCCGTAAACCTTGTTTTTAATGATGCAATTGTTGGGTTGTAGAGATTGTATGGTTATGTCGCCAGCGTGCGATCGCGTAGTGGGTGCTATCCATTATCGTGAATTAAATTATACGTAATTACAATTATTTATAGGTATTATTTTTCAATCTGTTTATTTATCAAACAGTAGATATATTACAAAGGTAGCATTTTGTGCTACAAAATAAAACGATTGGTATTAAAGGACTGTCAATTAATCTAGTTTATTGATAATAACCTTAGTGATAAAATGACCCTACTAAACATACCTTGTTTTAGTTACAGGACTGTACGGCGACAGCAATAGTCTGTTGTGGAGTGCAACTGTAGTAAATCAGATACAGAGCGGATTGTGGGGTTCTATCCTAAGTTGATTAACTTCGACGTAATGCTGAAATAATTGGGTTAATTTGCCCTCAGAATACCTCAATTATGGGGATTGTTAGAGTTTATTTTTCAGTTAATTATTTATTTTGATTGACAAAAATCAAACCCAATTTCACTTAATTGGGGTAATTAGTGTGTCAATTGGGGTAGTTAGGAGTAAATACGGGGGTGAGTTCTCCTGCCGTATGGTTAAAGTATGAGTATTGACAAATAGCTTACTGAGAAGCTTGATTTGCACGTTAGATAGAAGAGAAGTTATGGCAAGAGCGAGTAAGCCAGCTGATTCGGTTGAGTTGGCGCGTATCATGCGGAATAAAGATATGGAGGACGGTATAGTAATTAGCTATCTCCAGTCGAAGAAGCGAGGGCAAACTGAGTTAGTATGTGAGGCGCTGCGGGCGTATTACTTACCGTTTGCGCTATCTGCTGCGGGGGTATCTGGTGTTGAATTGCAGTCAGCCCTTCATGATGCGATCGCGCAACTGGAAGTTCAGATAATTAAGATGAAACGGATGTTTGGGATGGAGGGGTTGCCCCAGATAGTTCTTGTTAATCCTCATAGTGGAGTTTTCTCGCAAGGTGCAACTGGGTTACAACCAACAGTTGGAACTAATGGCGTGGAAATAGCTCCTATTTCAGCTAATTCGGTTCCCCCTTCAGTTTCTTTTTTTGATTCCACTGGGCCAAGTCCTGTGTCGTTAACTGTTGCGACAGAACCAGTCGGCTCAAATGTTTTGGAAGAAGATTCCGAAGATGATGGGTTCTTTAATGATGAGGAGGATGACCCAATTGCTAAGGCAGAAATAGAAGTTGATGCGGGATTTCGTCTGGAGTGAGGGGATTATGAGGATATGGGTGGTTAGATATTTGAGAAAAGCATACTCTCTCTGCCTTCGGTTGTGATACTTGCGTAAGTCCTGCCCTTGTCCTGTTTGTCGTTGTGGGCAATATCTCCTGGAGTGCGATCGCGCAGGCGCTGTTACCAGTAAGTGCTTTGCACCACTACACTGGGCGCATTTAGAAGGAGTTTTCGCTCAAGCACCTGCACTGCATTCCTCAAAGTTTCTATGAAACCATTTCAGCCATACATTTGGTCAAAGCCTTTGGTCGAGGGCTTCAATAGTATTTGACGGAACTGGAAAGGCGATCGCATTCTAGTTTTAGAGGTGCGATCGCCTAGAATAATCACTTCATATATCTCATCTGTAAAAGCTGCGATCAAAAATTTGACAGCAAAGCAAATGTGTAATTAACCCCATTTGACATACCTTGTTATCGCCCAGGACTACACAATTGCGATACTTTTTACTGGGGTAATTGCGGGGATAGTTGAGGTAATACGGGGTGTGATCATAACAATCGCATTGTTTGAACTACAGCTAAAAAGGTAATTTTATTTAATAATTCAACTTTTCGTTGATACAGAATTTGGGTGTGATTGGGGTAATTTAGTCATAATTTAGGAGGTGTTTTGATCATCGGGTATTAAAGTAATCTTTAGTACTCTAATGTACTTAGAGTTTACAGTTTTGATTTGGTATTAGTGCTATGGAGGTACTTCAGTTAGCCCTCTGGCAATTTGCTGTAGTTGTCGGCAGTTTGCAGTGGACTTTCTACTCAATGGAGTTGAGTATGAATGCTGTAGCGCCATCGAAAAACATCGCCATAATAGTTTTTTCTATATGCACTTTGTATGTAAAAAAGTTGTTAAACCCTGTAAAGAAAGTATTTTACACCACAGTATTTTTCCCATTTCGGTTAAATTGGGAACGATAGTAAAAGGTAATAAAAGATTAAAGATATGCCCAAAACTAAGGAGAAAACAGACGTAAAAAAGGTAGTAATTACGATTGACATGGGTGCAAGTAAAACCAAGGCGATCGTTCAAGAGTATCCAGAGGGAAAGCCTGTTGTTTTACTTTTTGACTCAGAAGTAGCAGATATTGCTAAAGCTTCGATTGAGAGCGTTCAACAAGAAGGTAGTCCTGAATCTCGTACTTGGGTAGGAATAGGCGATGAGTATTGCGCCTTGGGAGAGCTTGCCCGTCGTCGATTTGGGGGTATATCGCAGCTGAAGGAGCTAAAGTACGAACTGGCAGTCCCCAAAATTTGTGGTGCATTTTGGCTGGCTAAGGAGAAGTTGAACCTGGGTAATGATGTTGCAGCTTACTTGAGCATCCTGCTACCGCCCGGTGAAGTGCAAGACAAAGAACAGTTACAAGTTCGGTTGAAGGATGCGTTTCGAGGATTTGATACACCAGCAGGTAAGATGCGGGTAAAAATGCTTCGTTATGATGCAGCTTCTGAGGGTAGTGGGATATTTTTTCACCGTAGGCAATCGCTTGGCGATAATATGCCTGCTTCGATGTATGTGATGCTTGGTTATCGCAACGCAAGTATTTTCACCTTTCGTAGTGGTTCAATTGGTGCGGGAATAACCAGTAATTTTGGTATGTCTTGGCTGGTGAATAATTTTACTTCTAAGACATCAGGACTAAGCCCTGATAATCCCAATATTATCGAGGTGTTGGTAGAAGCTGGAGTTAGTTGTGACTCCCAGGTGATGCAGAAACTCTCACGCAAACGCAAAGGTGATGAAATTCAACTTGATGGCGAGTTGATGTCCAAGGCTTTATTGCTTGCTAGAGATGAATATTGGCGTGCGATCGTCAGATGGTTGCGCTCGAAGATGGATGATGATATTGAAGAACTGGTGTTTTGCGGAGGGACTGCGGATTACATTCGTCCAGAAATAGACGCTTACTTCCAGAAAGAGGGGATTAAGGTATCTTGGCACGGTAATATTTTTATACCTGATGAGATATCTTCCGGTATTGGCAATCGGATGGCGGATGTCTGGGCGCTCTACCAATATATGATTATTCAGTTTGATGAGTTGACTGGTTATACCCGCTCTGAGGTTGTACTGCTAACTAAATCCGCTGAAGGTAGTACAGATGAAGAAGTTAAACGTAAGTATAATTTTACGCCTTGTGATCGACCTAGTACCTTTATTGCTGTGAACGAGAATGTTTGATTAGCTCAGAAAAAGTAGTGTAGTTACAAGGACTGCAACTACACTTCTGGGATGCTTTTTACGTAACTTCTCAATAACCACTGCATGAATGAGCCGATTACTCGTGGTTAGGTGAGAATAGCTAGTTCTAGGGGGATTGAAAATAATTCCTTGTTGGCAGCGCCCCTTTCTATAATGACATCAGGTAGATAGAGAATATTGTTATCCCGCTTCAATCGAGTACACTTTGAACAAAGACTGTTGTTCAGCGTAGAATCTTCATGGCAAGGTGGTTATATTATGTCAACAGAAGATTTTTCTTCTCAATAAGCTCAAAAAAGTCGCATTAATAGCTGCTGGTTGACACAGCTTTAAAGGTTGAAATCACATTAGAATTATGCCGTTGGTTTTTATACTCAATAACCAGCTTGCACAAAGGCCATAATGCTTTCCTACGGAACTATTAGATTGAGCAAGTGCTGAGTGAATATCTCTTGGACGGGGTATATTTCTTTTTGTGTACAATTCCACAATAGGCAATCTGTGTAGCTAGGTCGATATTACTTGCAGTCAACCTCTGTGTTGATAGCAATCCTTGTTAGAGAAATCAGAAAAATGATATAACATTATCTCAAAATTCTTCGCCCAAACTGATATAACGTTATCTCATGACTGGGAGTCGGAAATATAGTAATCAAGAAAGAGAAAAAATTATGCCTGCCAATTTGACCCTTTCGATTGAGACAAACGCTGGAGGAGTGGCGAAAAGTACTATTTCATACAATCTTGCGTATGAATTGGGTGTTCGTGGCTATTCAGTGGCACTATTAGACATCGATCCTAACGAATCATTGACATTATTTTGCGGATTAGGAGAATTTAAAACTCAGGGAACAATGGCTAATGTTTACCATCCAGACTTCAATGGGAACTGGCCTTTAGTTACAGCTTGGCAAGGTAAGATTGACAAAATTCAAGTTTGTAAAGGCGGAAAAGAATTACACGAAACAATTCGGGAAGTTTCAAAGGATCTGCGTGGAGCTTATACTCTTGCAGATCGGTTGAGTGATTACCCCTTATCTCACGATTTTGTAATTATCGATTGTCCTGCAACATTGGAGCCTTTACCACTGACTGCTCTTGCAGCTTCTAGCCACGTATTAATTCCCATTCAACCTGAATACAAGGCTTCTCAAAGTGCTGCGGCGATGATTGAGTGGTACTATTTCAACTGCAAGCGGCTGAGATTGAAACCGACTCCAAAAATATTAGGTATAGTTCCTACTCGTTGGAAAAGTGATTGGGGAGCGCATAGAAGTATTGTCGAGGAACTTCCCCTAGTCTGTAAAAATTTGGGAATTCAGTATTTTAGCCCAATTCGAGAATCAGCTGATATTCTTAATGCTTCTGGTAGAGGGCTACCTCTGGGAATTTACAGACCAGGCAAAGAGGCAAGAGGAGATTTTCTGCCAATTGTTGATGCACTAGTTAACGAACTTAAGCTAATAAGAGGTTGATCGATGACAAAATTAAACAAACCGAGTGTACTTGGAATGTTTGCTTCTGCTGCTGGTTCACAACAGGTATTTGAGCTTGAAGAACGAGTAGAAGATTTACAGGCAGAGATTACAAGATTAAAAGATGAACAAGCACAGGGAAAGCTTGCTGAAGAAGAACGTACAGTCCTCAATCAAACTATTGAAGACCTACGAGAACATTTGAAAGCATCTGGAATTTTTAAAATTCACTATAGTGAAATAAAACCCAATCCGAAACAAGCAAGGCAAACATTTACTTCGGATAGTATTCGGAGTATGGCTGTTTCAATTAGAGAGGAAGGGCAACAACAGCCGATTATCTTACTACCGGGAAATCTCATTTTTGATGGAGAACGGAGATGGAGATCCGTTGCAGAAGAGTTACAGCCAGAAATTGAAACGCTTGATGCAGTGATGCTTCAGAAAGTTCTTTCTGAAGAGGAATTACATGCACGCACTTTATTAACTAGTCTTCATCGAGAAAGCTTGAATGAGCTAGATTTAGCCGAGGGCTTGATTCAACAGGCTAAGTTAGCTTTGGAATTTGAACAGGAAGAAGTAGTTAGAGCACTTAGGAGAGCAATAGCTAGATTAAATGCAAAAAAGCTTTTGCCCCAATTAACTGAATTGGTTATTTTAACTAGAAAAGAGCAGTCAGAAGGCATTAAAGGATTTAATTTAGACGAAATAGAACAAAGTATTCTTCTGTTGCTATTACGTTTTCAACAAAATCCAGCATCAGTAGATGCAAATGTCTTTCCTTGTTTACGGCTTTCAGAAGACTTAAAAATTGCGATTAGAGAATCAGGACTTGGTGCAAACCATGCCCGATCACTCCAAAAACTAAATTCTAAAAATTTAAAAGTTGAAGAAACTAAAGCTCTTAAAATCCGACAAGATGCTACATCACAAGTTTTGCAAGAAAGGCTAACAGTCGCTCAAACTCGTTTTCTAGTTGCCCAAACTATTGCTGAACATGCTCCTGAAACAAAACCTAAACCAAGTCCCCAAATCAGTTCTCTAATTCGAGATGTCTCAGCAACTAAGGTCGAAGATATCCAGCAAGAGCAACTGAGAGATTTATTGGCTGTATTAGAAGCTAAGGCAAAAGAGATTCGGAAAAAGCTGGACTAATACTATCTCGTCCGACTTAGTTCACTGAATCGGAGATGTCCATGTAATCTATAAGTGCTTATCTAAACTACCCAAATAGCTTTCGCCTGAATCCCGCAGAGTCAAACCAGAATTATCAGCCGAACGGTTTCAGCATGTGAGATTTCTAGACTGCGACAAAGCAGTAAGCCGAATTATATTTGAGTGCTGACACTGCCAAGAGAGGATACTTTGTGAGTTTACGGGTGAGCCTGTAGTTGGAGAATATAATGGACGGTCTTCAATCATCCAAGTTAAAGGTCAATGCCCAAACTTTGAGCAAACTGCTATTAGAATTAGTACGGAAGAAGTGCTTTCTACAATAGTGATTCCTTTTCCTTGGACATAAATAGTTTTCAAGAAACCAAATAATTTTTAATCTCGTCTTGCTCACGTCGTAAAGCTTTCATTCCTTGTCCATGAGCAGAGCGTACCTTGGAATGACTAAAATTGAATTTTTTTTTGTGCAATCTGTTTTACAGTTAGCTTGCCCTGTCCCTCTAGCCCAAACTGTAACGTTAAGACTTGGACGTTGATTTGGCTTCAAGTCAGCTGACAAATTCTCCAAATCTGACCAGTTGACCAAGCTTTTGGATTTGCGTTAACTGTGCTTCTGTTTTATTTACCTCGGTAGCTAGTTCAGCCCTAGTTGGGGAACGCTCTAGTCGTTGCACTTGAGAATCGTTTTGCTTATCAAGTTTTGCATTGACCTTACAAGTCTTGTGTAGACAATCTTTTACTCTGGCAATAGCCTCGGAAAGCGACCAATTTCTCGTAGGTAGATTCCAACTGTATCAAAGCTTGGCTAGACATCTTGCGTGGCGGGAAGCTAATTTAATAACAAAGATATTGACAGTAGAGTATAAATCAAACAGTCAACCATTTCAGAGGGTGTAGGGAACCCACGTTTTGAAACGTGGGATTTAAGCAAGGAGCGGAGGTGGAGTGTCTCCGCCTCTGCGCTTTGTATTTCGCGCTATGCGTCTCGAAATAAATATTTTTTTAAGTGGGCTTTATATCACAACTAAAGTTTTCTATTTCTTCTTCTCTATTTTTTTGTAAGTTAATTTCTACTACGTTCATAGAAAAGATTTCAAAAATTCTGGTGGGGGCTATATGGGGACTATGTGTACCCCAAAAATAGATTAGGACTTTGATGAGAATTTGACACCTACATGGGGGCTTTGTGGGGGCTTTTTGGGGTACATTTAGCTATTTGATATTTTGTACCCCACTTAGCCCCCAAGGGGTATGATAAGCTCTTGAGGTTAGAGAGGGAAGGGGCAGAGTTCTGGGGAAAGACTCATAGCAAGTTATTCTTCTCTCCCCTGCTTTCCTGCTCCCCTAGATAATCTGAACAGATAACTTTCACAAATTAAAACGTATTGACTTGATCCCTATGTCAAACATTCACGCCTTGCAAAAAATTTTTCCTGCTGGCTTTGATAACGGTTACGGAAGCCTAAAACTTTTAGTCGATGGCTTTGAAGTTGTTCGTGTCCCCAGCTATATTTCCACAGCCGACATGGAAGATGTACCCGGACGGGTAGTTTTTAACGGTAGTGCTTACACAGTCGGAGAATCAGCTTTCCGTACAGGTTATCATTTTGACCGAAACACCGATAACAATGAAAACAAAGTCAATAATGCGTTGTTGACTTTATTCGGTGCATTGGCACATCTGCCACACCGTAAGGCTTGGCACTTAAAATTAGTTGTCAGCTTACATGATGTTGGTCTGGCTGAAGAACTACAAAAAGTACTAAGTGGGGAATATCAGCCGATACTTGCTGGCAAACAATCAGATGTGAAAGTAGAAGTGCTGAAAGTTGTGCTAGAGGGGATGGGTGCATTATTTGGGCATCCACTGCCAAAAAAATTAACTATTTTAGATTTTGGCAATGGCACGACTCTGTATTCTCGTTACAACCAGGGGAAACGAGAAGTTCACACCGCCTACCCCATTGGTGTAGAAGTTCTCATTGATGATATTTCCCAAAAAATGAAACATCTAAATGGGGGAAAAATTGGGGATGCATCCAAGATTCGATTTTGTCTGGAAATGGGACATACCAAGTACAGCCGTGACATCGATATCAAAGATATATACAGCACTTGTTTGAAAGATTGGTATGAAAAATACTTAAAAAAAGTGGTGAATCTGACACTTGATGCCAAGCACCAAGGGGATGAAATCTGGGCGATAGGTGGAGGCTGCCTGTTACCAGGATTTAAAAAGTTGTTAGAAAAGAATG